>NZ_WSTA01000020.1 GCF_009789225.1 Agromyces seonyuensis
GCCTGCGCGGGGCGGGCTCGATCAGCCGCGACCGGGTGCAGCACCTGCCCGAGACCGCGCAGCGCGCGGCCGGGGCGGTGCGCCCGGGCGAGGCCGTCGGCACGCCCTCCGGCGACGCGGCGAACCTCGTGCGCCGCCGCTGGGAGCAACTGCGCGACGAGGGTCTGCTGGAGGCCGGTGCCGAGCCCGGTTCGGTTCGCCGCACCTGGCACGTGGCGACGATCGCCGTGCTCGCCGTGCTCGTCACGGCGTGCGTCGTGGCGACGGTCGCACCGCTCGGCTGAGCCGCGCACCGGACGGGACGGCTGTGCGGCCGCCCCGATCCGGGTCGTGCGGGAGGAGCGCATCCTCAGACCTTCGCGCCGTTCGCGGCCTTCGCCGACTTGGTCGCCGCGCGGTGATCGCGGAGCGCCTGACGGCTTGCGGCCCGGGCGAATGCGCGCGCCGACGGCATCTTCTTCTGCCGCGGGTCGAACGCGTCGCGCAGGCCGTCGCCGATGAAGTTGACGCACAGGGCGATCGACACGATGAAGACGCCGGGCCACCAGAAGATCCAGGGCCGCGTGTTGAACGCCGCCTGGTTCTCGCTGATGATCGTGCCGAGCGACGTGTCCGGCGGCTTGACGCCGAAGCCGATGTAGCTGAGCGCCGTCTCGCCGAGGATGGCCGCCGCCATCGCGAGCGTCGCCGACACCGTGATGACGCCGATCGAGTTCGGCAGGATGTGCTTGAAGATGATCCGCCGGTCGCTCGCGCCCGACAGCCGAGCGGCGTCGACGAACTCGCGCTCCCGCAGCGAGAGGAACTCGCCCCGGATGATGCGCGCGAGGCTCGTCCAGCTGAAGAGGCCGAGGCCGACCGCGAGCAGCGCGGCGCCGAGGTTGCCGATCATGTTGCCGATGACCGCGCCGACGACGAGGAACGGGATCGTGATGATGACGTCGGTGAAGCGCATCAGCACCGAGTCGACCCAGCCCCGGTAGTACCCGGAGAGTGCGCCGAAGACGATGCCGATGAACGTCGAGACGATGCCGACGATGACCATGATCATGATCGACTGCTGCGCCCCGCGCATGACGATCGCGAAGACGTCGCGGCCGATCTCGTCCTGGCCGAACGGGTGCGGGCCGATGCCGAAGTCCGGCCCGGGGACGAGGTTGAGCGTCGGGTGGCCCCGGTCGACGACCGGCAGCGGCGTGGTCCAGTGCCAGGGCCACCAGCCGGCCAGGTGCAGCCCGCCGACGTGGAGTCCCACCGAGCTGTAGGACAGCACGATGACGAAGACGAGCACCGCGAGCGAGATGACGGCCGCACGATGGCGGAAGAAGCGCTTGCGGACGATCTGGCCCTGGCTGAGGCCCTTGGTGTCGCGCCCGTCGATGGGCCCGCGGTCTTCGACCGGGGTCCCGTCGATGTCGGGCGTGGGCTCGCCGGGGATGGGTTCGATGATCGAGGAGTTCAGGGACATCAGGAGACTCGGATTCTCGGGTCGAGCGACGCGTACAGCAGGTCGGCGATGAGGTTGAAGAGCACCGCGAGGATGCCGGTCACGAGGAAGAACGCCATGACGGGGTTCGGGTCGACCGAGCGCACGCCCTGCACGAACAGCTGCCCCATGCCCTTCCAACCGAAGACCTGCTCGGTGATGACGGCGCCGCCGATGAGGGCGCCGATGTCCATCGCGATGATCGTCATGACGGGGATGAGCGCGTTGCGCAGCCCGTGCCGGACGACGACGGTGCGACCGGAGAGGCCCTTGGCCTTCGCCGTGCGGATGTAGTCCTGGCCGAGGACCTCGAGCATGCTCGCCCGGGCGTACCGGCTGAGGCTCGCGATCGAGATGAGCACGATCGCGATCGTCGGCAGCAGCAGGTGCGTGAACGTGTCGATGCCCTGGATCCAGAAGTTGCCGCCGAGGCTCGGCGTCTGCGAGCCGACGGTGGCGATCGGACGGCCGCCGATGCGGCTCGCGTTCGCGTACGCGCTCCACCAGACGAGGTAGCCCTCGAGGGCGAGGACGCCGGCCACGAGGAACGCCGTGATGGCGCTCGTGCGAGCCGAGGCGGCCCGGTGGTTCCCGCCGATGAACCAGCCCACGAGGCCGCCGACGACGACCGCCAGGATCGCGAGGGCGATGAGGAGCGGCCAGCTCATCATCGGGAAGACGAGCGTGAGCATCGGGTAGTACAGGGCGACGCCGATGCCCGCGGTGATGAGCGCGCCGTACAGCGTGCGCCGCTGGCGGAGCCCCGTGGAGACGGCGGTCACGAGGAACGCCGCGCCGACGGCCGTCGCGGCGACCCCGACGATGCCGATCGACGGTGTCGCGAACCACTGGGTGAGGTCGAAGAACACGAGGATCGCGGCGGTCGCGGCGGTCGCGACGCCGAACGTGAGCCACCGTCGCTTCGGAGGCCCGCCGAGGATCGACATCCAGAGGAAGCCCGAGAGCAGCGCCAAGCCGATCGTCACGGGGACGGAGATGGTGGGTTCGGCGAGCCAGTCGTTGAACGCGATCGCGCCGTACTGCTTGAGGAGCACCGCGACCCAGAAGACCGGGAGCGAGAAGAAGAGGAACGCGAGGAAGGTGATCGAGTAGTCGAACCCGCTGTACTGGCGCAGGGCGGTCGCGATGCCGACGATGAGGCCGATGACGATCGCGATGATCTCGGCGGCGGTGACGAGCTGGATGGTCGAAGCTGCGGCGTTGGCGAGGACTTCGTTGACCGAGAGTCCCTGGACCGTGTAGCCGAAGTCGCCGTGGACGACGCCTCCGAGCCACAGGAAGTAGCGGAGGATCGGGGGGACGTCGAGGTTGAGGAGATCGCTCCGCGCCTCGATGAGCGCCTCTTTGTTGGGAGCCTGGCTCTCGTAGAGCTCTTTCAGCGGATCACCGGAGTAGGCGACCAGCAGATACATGATGAACGTCGCGGCGAAGAGGACGAGCGCTGCGGCGAACAGGCGTCGGAGGATGAATGATGCCATGGGTGGTTCGGCTGCCTGTCGATCGGGAGCGGCGCCCCGGCCGGCCCGTTTCGGGCGGGCTCGGCCGGAGCGCCGGTCGGTTCCGAAGCGGGTGCCGGGCCGATGGCCCGGCACCCGCAGACGGGGCGGTCGTGGGCCGATTACTCGGCCTCGACGACCTCCCAGTCCCAGATGTTCCAGAAGACCGTCGGGGCCAGCGGGGAGCTGGAGACGCCCGACAGGGTGTTCGAGAACGCCGTGACCTCGGGGTGCTGGAAGATCGTGATGCCGAAGGCGTCGTCGAGCAGCAGCTTGTCGAGCTCCACCTGGATCTCGATCTGACGGTCGTGGTCGAAGGAGGTGTTCAGCTCCTGGACGAGCGCGTCGACCTCGGGGTTCGAGTAGAACGACATGTTGTTGATGCCGCCGGTCTCGTAGTTCGGGCCGACGCTCGAGACGCCGAGGCTCGTGGACTGCCAGCCGAAGAGCGACGCGTCGTAGGCGCCGGGCGTGCCGAGCAGGCCGCCCCACTCCTCGGAGCCGCAGTCGGTGACGTTGAAGCCGGCCTGGGCGGCCGAGGCCTGGATGAGGGCGAACTCGTTGACGCGGCGGGGGTTGTTCGACGCGTAGAGGAGGCAGACCTCGGGGCTGGTCACGCCGGCCTCGGCGAGCAGCGCCTTGGCGCCCTCGACGTCGACCTCGGCGTAGTCGGCGATGCCGCTGGTCTCGAGGGACTCGTCATAGCCCTCGGCGCCCGGCACGAAGTTGAACGAGCCGCGGAGCTCGGCGCCGTCGCCCGTGATGGGGGCGATGAGCTTGTCGAGGATCTCCTGACGCGGGACGACCTTGAGGAAGGCCTCGCGCACGAGCGGGTCGGCGAAGGTGCCGTTCTTCGACTGGTCGATCTGGAGGTCGACGTGCTCGTAGGTGCCGCCGACGCCCGTGTTGATCGTGATGTCCTCGATGTCCTCGAGCTGCTCGACCAGGTCGGCCGTCGCCTGGGGCTGGATCACGTCGACCTCGCCGTTCGCGAGCGCCTGGGCGGCCGCGAGGGGGTCGGGGATGAAGCGGACGGTGACCTCTTCGATGTGCGGGGCGAACTTGCCCTCGTACGCCTCGTTGGCCTTCAGGGTGATGTACTCGTCGGCCGCGAAGTCGGTGATGAGGTACGGGCCGCTCGAGACGAGGCGGTCCTCGTCCTCGGGCATCGAGGTGTAGTTGAAGCCCGAGTTCCAGTCGGCGGAGAGCTTGGCGAGCGCCTCGGCGTCGTCGTTCTCGATCGCGTCGATGACGGCGGCCTTCGCCTCGTCGCCGTCCTCGATGCCGAGGGCGTGCTTGGCGATGATGTGCGCGGGAAGCGGGCCGTTGAGGGCGAGCTGCCAGTCGACGTAGGGCTGCGAGTAGACCATCGTGACCGACTTGCCGTCGTCCGAGACCTCGGGGGTGTCGTGGACGAGGCCGAGGCCGGAGTCGGGGGTCGCGCCGGAGTCGAAGTAGACGACGTCGGTCGGGAATTCGTCGGTGAACTCGCCGGTCTCCTGGTCGGTGAACGCCGTCGCGTCGAAGTCGGGAGTGTCGAGCGACTTCGAGAGGGCGGCCCAGCTGAGGAGGAGGTCGGCCGCGTCGACGGGCTCGCCGTCGGACCACTTCGCCGTATCGGCGAGGGTGTACTTCACCGTGAGCGGGTCTTCCGACTCGAGCTCGACGGTGCCGAACGACTCGTCCCACTGCAGCTCGGGGGTGTTGTCGTAGTACCAGAACCCGGCCTGGGTCAGGTAGTTGATGTTGTTGTTGGCCGTCGCGTTGCCGTAGGACGTGTTGCCGTTGGCCGAAAAGAACGCCTGGTTCCAGGCGACGGTCACGGACGTGCCTTCGTCGAGACCGGACTCGGCGGCGGGCGCCGAGCAGCCGGACAGGACGAGTGCACCCGCGCCGAGTGCGGCGATTGCAGCGCCGTATCGTGCGATCTTCAAGGGTTTCCTCCTGGTGGGAACGATGCCGACACGCATTCGGGGGTCATGCCGGTCAGGAGAAACGTATTGATCCAGCGGGCTCGAAACCAAACCCGATATCAACTCTTTACCTTGGCGAAATACTCTGTCGCCGATCCACACACTTTCGCAATGAATCGTCAATAAGTTCAGTGCTCGCGCAACGAACAGTGCCTCTCGGGCTGTTCTTGCAGCTGAGTTAAGCTCAGCAATTTCGACGGGAAACCGCTTGCGAAACGCACGACGGGCGGCGCCCCCGGCAGGGGGCGCCGCCCGTCGGCGCGGTCGCTGCTACAGCCCGAGCGGGATGTTCGCGCCCGGGATCGCCGCGAGCAGGTCGCGGGTGTACTGCTGCGTCGGGTTGCCGAAGACCTCGTCGGTCGTCGCCGTCTCGACGATGCGGCCCTTCTGCATGACCGCGACGTTGTCGGCGATCACGCGCACGACCGCGAGGTCGTGCGTGATGAAGAGGTACGTGAGGTCGAGCTCCGCCTGCAGGTCGGCGAGCAGGCGCAGGATCTGGGCCTGCACGAGCACGTCGAGCGCCGAGACGGCCTCGTCGAGCACGACGATGTCGGGCTTGAGCGCGAGCGCACGCGCGATCGCGATGCGCTGGCGCTGGCCGCCCGAGAGCTCGTTCGGGTAGCGCGTCACGAGGCTCGTGGGCAGCGACACCTGGTCGAGGAGCTCGTGCACGCGCGCACGACGGGAGTCCCGGTCGCCGAACTTGTGCACCTTCATCGGCTCCGCGATGAGGTTGCCGATGTTCATGAGCGGGTTCAGGGAGCCGTACGGGTCCTGGAACACCGGCTGCATGCGGCTGCGGAGCGCGAACGCGTCCTTGCTGCTGAGGCCGTTCAGGCGCTTGCCGTCGATCGTGATCTCGCCGCTCGTGGGCTCTTCGAGCTTGAGCAGCATCTTCGCGACCGTCGACTTGCCCGAGCCCGACTCGCCCACGAGGGCCATGGTCGTGCCGCGCGGGATCTGGAAGGACACCTTGTCGACGGCGGTGAAGTCGCCCGAACCGCGGATCTTGTAGACCTTGGTGAGATCCTCGACGATGATCGCCGACTCCTTCGCCGCGGCGACCGAGTCGGTGTCGTGGCGCGCCTCGAGGGTCGCCACGAGATCGAGCGAGTCGCCGGCCACGTCGCCCGTCAGGTCGGTCTCGGCCTGGTCGAGCGAGGCCGACGCCTCGATGCGGCGCGACGCGAGGCTCGGGGCCGCCGCGACGAGGCGCTTCGTGTACGGGTGCTGCGGGTTCTGCAGGATCTCGACCGACGGGCCCGACTCGACGATGCGGCCCTTGTACATGACGACGAGCTGCTCGGCGCGTTCGGCGGCGAGGCCGAGGTCGTGCGTGATGAAGACGAGCGTCGTGCCGAGGTCGCGGGTGAGCGTCTCGAGGTGATCGAGGATGACCCGCTGCACGGTGACGTCGAGGGCCGAGGTCGGCTCGTCTGCGATGAGCAGCTGCGGGTCGGCCGAGAGGCCGATGCCGATGAGCACGCGCTGGCGCATGCCGCCGGAGAACTGATGCGGGTACTGCTTGAGGCGGCGCTCCGCGTCCTGGAGGCCGGCCTGCTTGAGCACCTGGATCGCGCGCTCGCGCACGGCCTGCTTGCCCTTGGCGACGCCGTTGGCCCGGATGGCCTCCTCGACCTGGAAGCCGACCGACCACACGGGGTTCAGGTTCGACATCGGGTCCTGGGGCACGAAGCCGACCTGACGGCCGCGGATGGACTCCATCTCGCGCTTGGAGACCTTGGTGAGGTCCTTGCCGTCGAGGAGGATCTGACCGCGGGTGATGCGGCCGGTGCCGGGCAGCAGGTTGATGATCGCGTGGGCGGTCGTCGACTTGCCGGAGCCCGACTCGCCCACGATCGCGAGCGACTGGCCGCGGTAGAGCGTCAGGTTCACGCCGTCGACCGCGGTGACCATGCCGTTCTGGGTCTGGAAGCCGACCTGGAGGTCCTTGATCTCGAGGATGGGGCGCTCGGCCCCGGACTCGGCCGCCGATGCCGTGGTGGTGTTCGTGTCGGTCATCGGGTCGCCCGCGCCTTCGGGTCGAGCGCATCGCGGAGGACCTCGCCGAGCATGATGAAGCTCAGCACGGTCAGCGACAGCGCGATGGAGGGGTAGATCAGCGTCATCGGGTTGTTGCGCAGATCGCGCTGCGCGGCCGAGATGTCGTTGCCCCAGGACATGATCGTGTTCGGCAGGCCGACGCCGAGGAACGACAGGGTCGCCTCGGCGACGATCGCACCGGCGAGGCCGATCGTCGTCACCACGATCACGGGTGCGATGGAGTTCGGCAGCACGTGGCGGAGCAGGATCTTGAACCGCGAGACGCCGATGGCGGTGGCCGACATCACGTAGTCCGAGTTCTTGACCCGGAGGATCTCGGCTCGGAGCACGCGCGATGTCGACGGCCACGCGAACAATCCGATCGCGAGGGCGATCACGAACACGTTGCGGTACTGCGAGAGCACCGACATCACGACGACGGCCGCGAGGATGTAGGGGATCGAGAAGAAGATGTCGCCGACGCGCGAGAGCACCGAGTCGACCCAGCCGCCGTAGAAGCCGGCCAGGGCGCCGAAGGTGATGCCGAGGACGAGGATCAGGATCGTCACGATGATGCCGACCGAGAGCGACGTGGCGGCGCCGTGCACGATGCGCGAGAAGACGTCGCAGCCCTGCTTGGTGAAGCCGAGCGGGTGGCCCGCCTCGGGGCCGCCGTTGCTGTTCTCGAGGTAGCACCCGCTGCTCGGCGGCTCGCTCGTGAAGAGGCCGGGGAACAGCGCGACGAAGGTGATGAGCACGATCAGCACGGAGCTGATCCAGAACATCGGGCGCTTGCGGAGGTCGGCCCAGGCGTCCGTCCAGAGGTTGGACACGCGGCCGGAGGCCTTGACCGAGTCGACCGCGACGAGCGGGGTCTCCTCGATCGGCGCGACGTAGTGCGCGGCGTTGGAGCGGGTGTTACTTGACATAGCGGATCCTCGGGTCGAGCACGGCGTAGAACAGGTCCACCACGAGGTTCACCACGAGGTAGATGAGGACCATCACCGTGACGAAGGAGACGACGGTCGGGCCTTCACCGCGGATGATCGCCTGGTACAGCGTGTTGCCGACGCCAGGGACGTTGAAGATGCCCTCCGTGACGGTGGCGCCGACCATCAGCGTGCCGAAGTCGACCGCGAGGAACGTCACCACCGGGATGAGGGAGTTGCGCAGGATGTGCACGGGGACGATGCGTCGGCGCGAGAGGCCCTTGCTCGCCGCAGTGCGGACGAAGTCGAGGCCGCTCGACTCGATGACGCTCGAACGCGTCAGTCGCTGGATCTGCGCGAAGCTGATCGTCGCGAGCACGATGCCCGGGAGGATCAGGTCGGACCATGGAGCGCCGCTGCCCACGGTCGGTCTCGCCCAGCCGAGTTGGATCGCGAACACGTACTGGAAGACGAACGCGATGACGAAGATCGGCAGCGAGATGAAGATGAGGCTGACGACGAGGGCGCTCGAGTCGAAGAGCTTGCCCTTGCGGAGGCCGGAGACGAGGCCCACCGCGATGCCGACGACCATCTCGATGACGAGGGCGATCAGCGCGAGCCGCAGAGTCACCGGGAACGTGCGCGCGAGGATCTCGCTGACCGGCTGGCCCGAGAAGGAGACGCCGAAGTCGCCGCGGAAGATGCCGCCGATGTACAGGAGGTACTGCACGATGAACGGCTTGTCCAGGTTGTACTGGGCGCGAAGCTGCTCGAGCACCGCCGGGTTCGGGGTCTTGTCGCCGAAGAGCGCCAGGATCGGGTCGCCTGGAAGGGCGAACACCATGAAGTAGATCAGGAACGTCGTTCCGAAGAAGACGGGAATCGCCTGCAGGACACGGCGGAGGATATAGCCGGTCATCCGTCAGACCCCGCGTTCCAGGGTGCTGCTTGGCATGGGAGTGGGACCTCGCTTGTGTTTCGTAGTGCGGACACCTCTGCAGAGGGGATGCACTGCATGGGAGGCTGCGCAGATGAGCGCGAGAGGTGTCAGCATCGGAGTGGGGGCGGTGGCCGAAGCCACCACCCCCACCAAGATGATCTTGAGGAGTCTACCCCTCAATCACCGAGTAACGGAATCGAACCGTTCTTACTCGCTCTTCTCGATCTCGTAGTAGAGCGGGACCGAGTTCCAGCCGAACTCGACGTTCGAGACCTTGGTGCCCCACGCGCCGTTGACGGTGGAGTACCAGAGCGGGATGGCGGGCAGGTCCGTGAAGAGGATGGTCTGCGCCTCCTGGAACTTCTCGTTGGCGGCGTCGAGGTCGCTCAGCGAGCGGCCCTCGGCGAGCAGCGCGTCGAACTCGGGGTTCGAGTAGTCGCCGTCGTTCGAGCCGGCACCCGTGCCGTAGATCGGGCCGAGGAAGTTGTAGAGCGACGGGTAGTCGCCCTGCCAGCCGGTGCGGAACGCCGTCTGGATGGTGCGGTCGGTGATCTTCGTGCGCGCCTCGGCGAAGGTCGGGTACGGGTCGCCCGAGGCCTCGATGCCGAGCACGTTCTTGATCGAGTTGGTGACGGCGTCGACCCACTCGGCGTGTCCGCCGTCGGCGTTGTAGGCGATCTTGAACTCGCCGGTCCACGGCGAGATCGCGTCGGCCTCGGCCCACAGCTCCTGGGCCTTCGCCTCGTCGAAGTCGAGGACATCGCTGCCCTCGACGTCCTCGGAGTAGCCGTCGATGACGGGCGACGTGAAGTCGTGCGCCGGGGTGCGCGTGCCGGAGAAGATCACGTCGGTGATCTCTTCGCGGTTGATCGCGTGCGAGATGGCGGCGCGGCGGAGCTCGCCTTCCTCGCCACCGAAGTGCTCGAGGCGAGCGGGGATGGTGAAGGACTGGAAGACCGCGACGGCCTGGTTGACCGAACGGCCGTCGAACTCGTCCTGGTAGGACGCGAGCGCGGAGCCCGGGATCTGGTCGACGACGTCGACGTTGTCACCCTGCAGGTCGGCGTAGGACGCGTCCTGGGTGGCGTAGAAGATGATGTCGAGGCCGCCGTTCTTCGGCTGACGGTCACCCTGGTAGGTGTCGTTCACGACGAGCGAGATCTTCTCGTTGTGCTGCCAGGCGTCGTCCGAAGCGAGCTTGTACGGGCCGTTGCCGATGGGGGCCTGGCCGAAGGCGTCGATGTCGTCCCACGCCGAGGCGGGGAGCGGGTAGAACGCCGAGTAGCCGAGCGAGAGGGCGAAGTCCGACTGCGGCGAGACGAGGTCGATCGTGAACGTCAGGTCGTCGACGACCTTGAGGCCCGACATCTCCTCGACGTTCTCGTCCCACGAGAAGCCCTCGATGGACTCGAAGAAGTACGAGCTGAGCTGCGCGTTGTCGAGCGCGGCGCCGTAGTTCCAGGCCTTGACGAACGACTCGGCGTCGACCGGGTCGCCGTTCGAGAACGTCTGGTCGGCCTTGAGCTTGACCGTGTAGTGCTGCGAGTCCTCGGTGTCGATGGACTCGGCCATGTCGTTGTGCACGGAGCCGTCGGCTGCGTAGTAGACGAGGCCGGCGAAGATGGAGTCGAGGATCTTGCCGCCGCCCACCTCGTTGGTGTTCGTCGGGATGAGCGGGTTCTGCGGCTCCGAACCGTTGGTCGAGATGATCGCGGTGGCCGACGCGGACGACGTGTCGCTCTCGGGGCTGCTCGAGCAACCGGCGAGCACGAGCACGCCGGCGGCGGCGAGTGCCGTCGCTGCGAGACCGAACTTCTTGATCTGCAATGTTCCTCCAGGTGAAAAGGACATGCCGATGCCAGGGGGACAATCGGCATGGGATGGATACGAGGGTAAGTAGCCCCCGAACGCGGCGCAAACCCTGGAGCGAACCGTTATCTTCACGGGACATTCCGCACAGGTGCCGCTCAGGCTGGCGACGCGCGCGCGTCACGATCCCGACGCCGTCCCGACTCCGATACCGTCGACCTCGATCCGCGCCAGCATGCGGATCGAGCGTGTCGGCAGGCCCGGCGCCGACGCCGCCCGACGCCCGATCCGGCCGCCGACCGCCGTTCGGACGCCCATGACAGGATGCTCGGATGAGCACCTCCCCCGTCGCCGCGGCCGTCGCCCCCGTCGACCGCCGCCGGCTCGGCTTCGAGATCGTCATCGTCCTGGGGCTCTCGCTCGGGGCATCCGCGGTCTACTCGATCGTCAACCTCATCGCGCGCCTGACCGCGCCGACCCCCCTCGGCGACCAATCGGCCTCCATCAACCAGACGCAGTCCGAACGCGGCTGGCTCGACATCACGGCGCAGCTGCTCGGCATCCTCTTCCCGCTCTTCGCCGTCGCCCTCGTGCTGTTCCTGCTCTGGGAACCCGGGCGCAGCCCGTTCGCACGCATCGGGCTCGACTTCCGCCGGCCCTGGCGGGATCTCGGCACCGGCGTCGGGCTCGTCGCGGTCATCGGCATCCCCGGGCTCGCGCTCTACGCGGCCGGCCGCGCCCTCGGCATCACGGTCGCGGTCGTGCCCGCACCGCTCGACGCGGCCTGGTACACGATCCCCCTGCTCGTGCTCGCCGCCCTCAAGGCCGCGCTGCAGGAGGAGGTCATCATGATCGGCTACCTCTTCACGCGGCTACGGCAGCTCGGCTGGGGCACGTGGACGATCATCGTCTCGAGCGCGCTGCTGCGCGGCACATACCACCTGTACCAGGGCTTCGGGCCGTTCATCGGCAATGCCGCCATGGGCGTGATCTTCGGCTGGGCGTACGTGCGCTGGGGACGCACGATGCCGCTCGTGATCGCCCACTGGATCCTCGACATCGTCTCGTTCGTGGGCTACCCGCTCGCGGTGGCCTGGTGGCCGGGGATCTTCGCGGCGCCGGCCTGAGGCCGGGGTCCCGTTGGTCGAGTAGCGGAGCGTATCGAGACCCCGAGCGGCGTCCCCCAGGGTCTCGATACGGCGCTGCGCGCCGACTCGACCAGCGAAGCGATCCCCGCCGGTCGAGTAGCGGAGCGTATCGAGACCCCGAGCGGCGTCCCCCAGGGTCTCGATACGGCGCTGCGCGCCTACTCGACCAGCGCGACGCGTATCGAGACCCCGTGGCTGCGACTTACTCGAACGCCTCCGGCGGCGGGCACGCGCACACGAGGTTGCGGTCGCCGTACGCCTGGTCGATGCGGCGCACCGGTGCCCAGTACTTGTTCCGGATGAGCGAGCGCACCGGGTAGACCGCCGTCTCGCGGGCGTAGGGGTGCGTCCACTCCCCCACGACGACGGACTCGGCCGTGTGCGGGGCGTTGCGCAGCGGGTTGTCATCGGCCGGCCACTCGCCGGCGCCGACGAGCTCGGCCTCGGCGCGGATCGAGAGCATGGCCTCGACGAAGCGCTCGAGCTCCGGCAGGTCCTCCGACTCGGTCGGCTCGATCATGAGCGTGCCCGCGACGGGGAACGACATGGTCGGGGCGTGGAAGCCGTAGTCGACGAGGCGCTTGGCGACGTCGTCGTTGGTGACGCCCGTGTCGTGCTGGAGCGGCCGGATGTCGATGATGCACTCGTGCGCCACGAGGTGGTGGTCGCCCGTGTACAGCACCGGGAAGGCATCCTTCAGCTTGAGCGCGACCCAGTTCGCCGCGAGCACCGCGGAGGCGGTGGCCTGCTTGAGGCCCTCGGCGCCCATCATCCGCACGTACGCCCACGAGATCGGCAGGATCGAGGGGCTGCCGAACGGCGCCGCCGAGATCGGGCCGGCCTCGTGCGCGAAGCCCACGTGCGCGTTCGACTGGGCCATCGGGTGGCCGGGCAGGAAGGGCGAGAGGTGCGCCTTGGCCGCGACCGGGCCGACGCCGGGGCCGCCGCCGCCGTGCGGGATGCAGAACGTCTTGTGCAGGTTCAGGTGCGAGACGTCGCCGCCGAAGTCGCCGAAGCGGGCGTAGCCGAGCAGCGCGTTGAGGTTCGCGCCGTCGATGTAGACCTGGCCGCCCGCGGCGTGCACCGCGTCGGTGACCGTGCGCACCTCGTGCTCGTAGACGCCGTGCGTCGACGGGTACGTGATCATGAGCGCGGCGAGGTGCTCGGCGTTCGCCGCGATCTTCTCGTGCAGGTCGGTGAGGTCGACGTTGCCCTGCAGATCGGTCGCCACGACGACGACGCGCATGCCCGCGAGTACCGCGGAGGCCGCGTTCGTGCCGTGGGCGCTCGCCGGGATGAGGCAGACGTCGCGGTGCGCGTCGCCGCGGGAGCGGTGGTAGCCGCGGATCGCCATGAGGCCCGCGAGCTCGCCCTGCGAGCCGGCGTTGGGCTGGAGCGAGACCGTGTCGTAGCCGGTGACCTCGGCGAGCCAGGTCTCGAGCTGGCCGATGAGCTCGAGCGAACCGGCGACGTCCTCGTGCGGGGCGAAGGGGTGCAGGTTGGCGAACTCGGGCCAGGTGACGGCCTCCATCTCGGTCGCCGCGTTGAGCTTCATCGTGCACGAGCCGAGCGGGATCATGCCGCGGTCGAGCGCGTAGTCGCGGTCGGCGAGCGTCTTCAGGTAGCGCATCATCGCGGTCTCGCTGTGGTGCGAGTTGAACACGGCGTGCGTGAGGTACGGGCTCGTGCGTACGAGGTCGCCGGCCAGCGGCGACGCCGGACGCCACACGCCGACCTCGTGGCCCGCGAGGGGCGCGACGCCGAGCGGCGCGAGGATGCGGTCGAGCAGGTCCGCGTCGCCCGCGATCGTCTCGTCGAATGCGAGGCGTACGGTGTCCGCGTCGACGGCGCCGTAGAGCACGCCGGCGGCGTGCGCGGCCTCGGCGACCTCGGCCGCGCGACCGGGCACCGAGACGAGCAGCGTGTCGAAGTAGGACTCGTGCACGCTCGTCAGGCCGCTCGCGCGGAGGCGGGCGGCGGCGTTCACCGTCGTGCGGTGCACGGCGGCGGCGATCGCGCGGATGCCCGTCGGGCCGTGGTACACGGCGTACATCGACGCCATGACGGCCAGCAGCACCTGGGCGGTGCAGATGTTCGACGTGGCCTTCTCGCGACGGATGTGCTGCTCGCGCGTCTGGAGGGTGAGCCGGTAGGCGGGCGCGCCCACGGCATCCACCGAGACGCCGACGAGTCGGCCGGGCATCTGGCGCTCGAGGCCGGCGCGCACGGCGAGGTAGCCGGCGTGCGGGCCGCCGAAGCCCATCGGCACGCCGAAGCGCTGCGTGGTGCCCACGGCGATGTCGGCGCCGAACTCGCCCGGGCTCGTGATGAGCGCGAGGGCGAGCAGGTCGGCGGCGACGACGGCGAGGCCGCCCTGCGCCTGGACGCCCGCGACGAGGGCGGCGGGGTTCCACACGCGACCCGAAGCGCCGGGGTACTGGACGGCGATGCCGAACGCGTCGCCGAGCTCCGCGGCATCCGTCTCGGGGCCGAGCGGCGCGACGACGAGCTCGATTCCGACGGCCTCGGCGCGGTGCTCGAGCAGGGCGAGCGTCTGCGGGAACAGGTCGGCGTCCGCGATGAAGCGGTTCGACTTCGACTTGGATGCCCGGCGCGCGAGCAGCATGCCCTCGACGACGGCGGTGCCCTCGTCGAGCATCGACGCGTTCGCCGTGTGCAGGCCGGTGAGGTCCGTCACCATCGTCTGGAAGTTGATGAGCGCCTCGAGTCGGCCCTGGCTGATCTCGGGCTGGTAGGGCGTGTAGGCCGTGTACCAGCTCGGGTTCTCGAGCACGTTGCGACGGATGACGGCGGGCGTCTCGGTGCCGTAGTAGCCGAGGCCGATCATCGCCGTGTTCACCGCGTTCTTCGCGGCGAGGGCGCGCAGCTCGGCGAGGGCCTCCCGCTCGGTCGCGGCGGCGGGGATCGTCGAGTCGACGACCTCCTGCATGCGGATCGCGGTCGGCACGGCCGCCGAGAGGAGGGCCTCGACCGAGTCGTAGCCGAGGTCGGCGAGCATCCGCTCCTGGGCGGTGGCGTCCGTGCCGATGTGGCGTTCGGCGAACGGTGCGGCGACGCGGTCGGCGTCGACGGGCAGGTCGAGTGACACGGGCAGCTCCAGCGTCATCAGGAGAGCGTCGCCTCGTACGCGGCGGGGTCGAGCAGGCCCTCGGGCAGGGCGGCGAAGCGCACCTTCACGAGCCAGCCGGCGCCGTACGGGTCGGAGTTGACGAGCTCGGGCTGCTCGACGACGGCGTCGTTGATCTCGACGACCTCGCCGTCGATCGGCGCGAAGAGCTCGCCGACGGACTTCGTCGACTCGACCTCGCCGACCTGCTCGCCCGCGGCGAGGGTCGCGCCCACGGCGGGCAGCTCGACGAAGACGACGTCGCCGAGCGCGTCCTGGGCGAAGTCGGTGATGCCGACGGTGGCGATGTCGCCCTCGACGAGGACCCACTCGTGGTCGGTCGTGTACTGGCGGTCGGCGGGAACGGTCATGTCGGTGGCCTTTCGGTTGTCCGTTGGGAGATCGGTTTCGGGGCGGATGTCGGTGGGGTGCTGCGTCACTTGGCGCGGGAGTAGAACGGGAGGGCGACGACGTGCGCCGGGATGCGGGTGCCGCGCACGTCGAGCTCGAGCGCGGTGCCCGGCTCGGCCGACTCGGGCGCCACGAACGCCATCGCGATCGGGTGGCCGAGGGTCGGCGAGAGCGCGCCCGAGGTCACCTCGCCGACGGGCTCGGCGTCGGCCGCGGCGCCCTCGGCGAAGACGGCATAACCGGCGCGGGCGGCGCGGCGGCCCTCGGCGGCGAGGCCGACGAGCACGCGCGCCCCCTCGGCCGGACCGGCCTCGATGCCCGCGCGGCCGACGAAGTCGCCCTTCGTCGCGAGCGGGACGATGCGGCCGAGACCGGCCTGCACCGGCAGGATGCCCGTGCCGAGCTCGTGCCCGTAGAGCGGCATCCCCGCCTCGAGGCGGAGCGTGTCGCGGGCGGCGAGGCCCGCCGGGGCGAGCCCGAACGCTTCGCCGGCGGCGGTGAGGGCGTTCCAGAGGTTCACGGCGTCGCGGCGGTCGACGTAGAGCTCGAAGCCGTCCTCGCCGGTGTAGCCGGTGCGGGCGACGAGGATCGCGGCGCCCTCGTAGAGCATGCCCATGCACGCGTAGTACGGCAGGGACTCGAGCGTGTGGCCCATCGCGAGCAGCTCGTCCGCGTGCAGTCCCTCGGTGGACTCGAGGATCTCGAGGGCGCGCGGCCCCTGCACCGCGATGAGCGCGATCTCGTCGGTGCGGTCGGTCACGTGCACGTCGAAGCCGGCGGCGCGCTCCGCGAGGGCGGCCGCGACGACGTCGCGGTTGCCCGCGTTGGCGACGACGAGGAACTCCGCCGGGTGGTTCTTGTAGACGATGAGGTCGTCGAGGATGCCGCCGTCCGCGGCGAGGATCATCGAGTACTTCGCCTTCGACAACGGCAGCGTCGAGACCTTGCCCGCGAGGGCGTAGTCGAGGAACGCCCCGGCGTCGAGGCCGCCGACGGCGAACTCGGCCATGTGCGAGATGTCGAAGATGCCGGCGCGCTCGCGCACGGCCTGGTGCTCGGCGAGGTCGCTGCCGTAGCGGACGGGCATCTCCCAGCCGCCGAAGTCGGTGAAGGAGGCGCCGAGGGCGCGGTGCACGGGCTCGAGGGGACTGACACGTTGGGACACGAGTTCTCCAGGGATCGCGAAGGAATCCGCGAGGCGACGGCCTCGCTGGGAACTCCCCCTCTGTCATCGGCCTGAGAGTTTCGCGCCGCCCTCCACCCGGAGTGCGGTGCTTTCACCTTCGGCGGCTCCGCCGCATCCGCTGGTCGAGTGCGGCGACGGAGTCGTCGCGAATCGAGATCGAGGATGCGCCGGGGCGCTTTTCAGAGACGGCCTCGTCATCGCGGTACAGAACCTGAGAGATTGGCGGGGAGGCTTGCTCCTTCGGTGCCGGATGCACATGGCAGCCGGCTCTCCCGCGACGCGTCGGTGGCCCGATATGCGGTTGTGGAGGCCCAGCCTACCCGAGGGCGGCCGGAGAGGATCGCGCGACCGCGCCCTCCTCGAGCGGATGCGCCGCGACGAAGGCGTCGACCCGGGCCGAGACCGTCCCGAGCGCTGCAGTCGGGATCCGCACCCTCGACCGGCCCGCCGTGGCCCGTGGACCGAGTCGCCGAAGCGTTACGCGTCCGTAATGGACCGTGCCTTTCGTCGAAATCGGACAGTGTCCATCATGGAGGCACCGACTCCGCCCGTCCCGCCGACGGCCGCACCGCGACCGTCTCCCGACGACGCCGGGCGCGTCCGAACGAGAGAAGCGAGATGAGCAGCACGCAGACGGCGACGCCGATCGCCACGGTCACCCCGATCGTCGACGGGATCGCCCCCCGATTCACCCGCCTCAGCGACGAGATCTGGGCCGAACCGGAGCTCCGCTGGGAGGAGCACGCCTCCATGGCCAAGCAGATCGCCGCCGCCGAGGAGTTCGGCGGGCGCATCGTCCGCGACTCCGGAGGCGTGCCCACCGCCTTCTCCGCCGAGTGGGGCTCCGGCTCCCCCGTCATCGCCTTCCTCGGCGAGTACGACGCGCTCGACGGGCTCAGCCAGGCCGCCGGCTCGACCGTGCGCGAGCCCGACCCCGGCAACACCGGCGGTGCCGGCCACGGATGCCACCACAACCTGCTCGGCTCGGGTTCGCTGCTCGCCGCCGTCTCGACCGCGCAGGCCCTCGAGTCGGCCGGCCTGCCCGGCACCGTGCGCTACTACGGCTGCCCTGCCGAGGAGGGCGCGGCCGGCAAGACCTTCATGGTCGCCGGCGGCGCGTTCGCCGATGTCGACGCGGCCGTCACCAACCACCCGGCCTCGCTGTCCTCCGCCTCGCAGTGGAAGACCCTCGCCTACACGCAGGCGTACTTCCGCTTCCGCGGCATCGCCGCGCACGCCGGCGCCGACCCGCACCACGGCCGCAGCGCGCTCGACGCCGCCGAACTCATGAACGTCGGCGTCAACTTCCTGCGCGAGCACATCGAGGACACCGACCGCGTGCACTACGCCTTCACCGACGCCGGCGGCCCCTCAGCGAACGTCGTGCAGTCGAACGCCGAGCTGTACTACATCGTGCGCTCCCCCACCGTGGCGAAGATGCGCGCCCTCTACGAGCGCGTCGTCAAGATCGCCGAGGGCGCCGCGCTCATGACCGAGACCGAGCTCGAGGTCGAGTTCGACGGTGCGTGCGCCGAGGTGCTGCCGAACTTCGTCCTCGAGGCGAGGATGCACTCGCACCTCGAGGAGCTCGGCGGGGTCCCGTTCGACGACGCCGACCAGGCCTACGGCCGCATCCTCTCCGCCGGCCTGCCGGACGGCGCTGCGGCCGGTCAGCGAGCGATGCTCGGCCTGCCCGCCGAGGGCGAGCCGTACCTCACGGGCGTGCTCCCGTTGCCGCCGAAGGCCTTCCGTCCGCAGATGACCGGCTCGACCGACGTCGGCGACGTGAGCTGGAGCACGCCGACCGTGCAGGTGGCCGCCTGCACCGCGATCATCGGCACCCCGGGCCACTCGTGGCAGAACGTCGCGCAGGGCAAGACCCCCGCGGCGCACAAGGGCATGATCCACGGCGCGAAGGTCATGGCGGCCACGGCACTCGACCTCTTCACGGACGCGGACCTGCTCGCCGAGGCGCGCGCCGAGTTCGAGTCGACCGTCGCCGTCACCCCGTACGACAAGCCGATCCCGGAGGGCGTCGTCGTGCCGTCGCTGCGCCCCGGGTACCGCCCGGCCTGACAGGATGCTGCGGCGGGGCGATCCCGCCTCGCCGCAGCACTTCGGAGGAACTGCCGTGACCGATGCCGAGTCGAAGCAGGACTCCCTGCGCACACGCCGCGTCGACAGCACCGACACCCGGGTGCTGCGCACCCGCGAGAAGCTCGTCGCCGCCTTCGGCCGGCTCCTGGACGAGCGGCCGATCGCCGAGATCACTGTCACGGCCGTCGTCGAGGCCGCCGGAGTCACGCGGTCGTCGTTCTACGCGCACTTCACCGGCGTCGACGCCCTCGCGGCGACCGCCCTCGCCGCGCACACCGGGGAGATCGTCGACCTCGCACGCGACGCCATCGCTGCGGGCGCATCGAAGACCGCCGTCAACGAGGGGGTCTACGCCGACCTCGCAGGCTTCCTCGCCGCGCGCCGTTCGACCTTCGGCGTGCTGCTCATCGCCGGCGGTGAGTTCACCCGGGCGCTGAGCGAGGGCATCATCGCCTCGAGCCTCGAGACGCTCGCCACGCGCCCAGCCCTCCATGCCGACCCCGAGGTCACCGCGCGCTACGTCGCCGGCGGCGTGATCGCCGTGCTCGCCTGGTGGCTCGCCGACGACGGCGGGCGCAGCGTCGACGACTTGGCCCACGCGTTCATCACCATCGCGCCGCCCGACTTCCGCGACTGAGGCCGCGACGTCTGATCAGAAGCCCGCTGCCGCGGCGACGAGGTCGCCGAACCACTCGCGCACCTGCGGGAGCGCGATCGCGACGACGACGAGCAGGTTCAGGACGACCGTGAGGCGGAACACGGCGACGAACTCGGCCTTGCGGGTCTTGTGCCGGAACAGCTGCTGGGCGAGGATCGCGCCCGGCCAGCCGCCGAGCACGCCGAGCACGTGCAGGCGCACCTCGGGGACGCGACGCCGCCCGGCGATCGCGGCGCGCTTGTCGAACCAGTAGACCGCGAACGCCAGGATGCTCAGCGCGGCCATGACCGCGGCGACCCACCCCGGCACGCCGAAGGCGAGGATGCCCGCGGCGAGCGCGACCGCGAACACGGCGAGGCCGACGAGCGGCGCGGCGTCGACGCGACGGGAGCGTGCTCGGCGCTTCGGGACGGCGCGGACCGGTGCGGGCATGCCGCAAGGGTACGGGCATCCGGCCTCGGTTCGCGTTCGGGTCAGGTTGACTGTAAGCTCGGCCCGGCTTAGTGTCGGACTGACTTGAAGTCCGGTCCGTGAACCGCGAACGAAGGGGCGGGGGCATGAACGCAGGCGGCGATCCACGCGGGATCCGCGTCGCGGTGTCCACCGTGATCTTCGCGCTCGAGCCCGGCGTGAGCCCGGAGGAGTTCTGGGCGGGGGGTCTGGATACGGCGCTCCGCGCCTACTCGACCGGCGAGAGCAGCAGCCTCGGCCGCACGCTCTGGATGCCGCTCGTGCGACGCCTCCGCGAACCCGGCGAGGGCCGCTGGGCGCTCCCCGGCGGCTGGCTCGACCCCGAGGAGTCGCTCGAGGCCGCCGCCGCCCGCACGCTGGAGGAGACGACGGGCGTGCGCCCCGCCTACCTCGAGCAGCTCTTCACCTTCGGCGATCCCGGCCGCTCCCCCGACGAGCGCGTCGTGTCGGTCGTGTACTGGGCGCTCGTGCGCCCCGAGGAGACGAGCGACGCGATCGACGACCCGAACGTGCGCTGGTTCGACCCGGACCGCACGCGCGGCCTCGCCTTCGACCACGACACGATCATCGAGTACGCCCTCGGGCGCCTGCGCACGAAGCTCGGCTACTCGCAGATCGCGCACGCCTTCCTCGAGCCCACGTTCACCCTCGCCGAACTCCGCGAGGTCTACGAGATCGTGCTGCAGCGCCCCCTCGATCCCGCCAACTTCCGCCGCGCCGTGGAGAGCTCGGGCGCCGTCGTCGACACCGGCGAGCTGCGCACCGGCACCCCGCACCGCCCGCCGAAGCTCTACCGTCCCGTCCACCCGGCCGACGCCGGGCCGGGCGGGTTCGTCCGCGTGCCCATCGCACCGCACCTGCGCCGGTCCTGAACCGCTCCGACGCGAACCTCTGTCCCATCTCCGAGGAGTCCCCATGACCATCACCGACACCGACGTGCGCCTCGCCGCGAGCGTCGACCGCAGCATCCGGCTCATCACGACCGGCAAGGCGTCCGGCGAGACCTGCACGCCCGACCTCGCTGCCGGCCCGTGGGACTTCGACGCCGGCGCGCCCGGCTACGGCCCGGGCTCGTCGATGGGCGACGTCATCCCGGTCGGCTCGCCCCGCCAGGGCGCGCTCCCCGAGGCGTACCGCACAGCATCCGACGACGACCTGCACGAGCGCATCCGTGCCGCCAAGGCGACCCTCGGCGACCGCGTCGTCGTGATGGGCCACTTCTACCAGCGCGACGAGGTCGTGGCCCACGCCGACTACGTCGGCGACTCGTTCCAGCTCGCGAACGCGGCCAAGGCGAACCCGCAGGCCGAGGCGATCGTCTTCTGCGGCGTGCACTTCATGGCCGAGACGGCCGACATGCTCTCGGGCGCCGACCAGGCGGTCATCCTCCCGAACCTCGCCGCCGGCTGCTCGATGGCCGACATGGCCGACCTCGACTCGGTCGAGGAGTGCTGGGAGCAGCTCGAAGCCCTCTACGGCACCGAGCCCGACGCGGACGGCCGCGTCCCGGTCATCCCGGTGACGTACATGAACTCGTCGGCGGCCCTCAAGGCGTTCTGCGGACGGCACGGCGGCATCGTCTGCACCTCCTCGAACGCGCAGACCGTGCTCGAGTGGGCGTTCGAGCGCGGCCAGCGCGTGCTGTTCTTCCCCGACCAGCACCTCGGCCGCAACACCGCGAAGGCCATGGGCGTGCCCCTCGACCTGATGCCGATGTGGAACCCGCGCAAGCCCCTCGGCGGCAACGACGCCGACGGGCTCGTCGACGCCCGCGTCATCCTCTGGCACGGCTTCTGCTCGGTGCACAAGCGCTTCACCGTCGACCAGATCGAGCGCGCCCGCGCCGAGCACCCCGGCGTGCGCGTCATCGTGCACCCCGAGTGCCCGATGCCCGTCGTCGACGCGGCCGACGGGGCCGGGTCGACCGACTACATCGTCAAGGCGATCGCGGCCGCGCCCGCAGGCACGACCTTCGCGATCGGCACCGAGATCAACCTCGTGCAGCGCCTGGCCGCCGAGCACCCGGAGCACACGATCTTCTGCCTCGACCCGGTGGTGTGCCCGTGCTCGACGATGTACCGCATCCACCCCGGCTACCTCGCGTGGGTGCTCGAGGAGCTCGTCGCGGGCCGCGTCGTCAACCGCATCCAGGTGGATGACGCGACGACCGAGCACGCGAAGGTCGCCCTCGAGCGGATGCTCGCCGCCAAGCCGCCGGCCGCCCCCGCGGGCGCGCCGGTGCCGCTCATCGGAGCCTGACATGCGGGTGCTCGTGATCGGCTCGGGCCTCGCCGGGCTCGCGACCGCGATCGGCGCGCACGACGCCGGCCACGACGTGCGCGTCGTGACGAAGGCCGCCGCGGACGCCGGTTCGACCGCCCTCGCCCAGGGCGGCATCGCCGCGGCCGTCTTCCCCGGCGACTCGGTGCAGCGCCACATCGACGACACCCTGGCCGCGGGCGCGGGGCTCTCCGACGCCCACGCCGTGCGGGTGCTGTGCGAGGAGGGGCCGGCAGCCGTCCGCGAGCTCATCCGCCACGGCGTACCGTTCGACCGGGACGCCTCGGGCATGGCCCGGGGGCTCGAGGCCGCGCACTCGCGGCCGCGCATCCTGCACGCCGGCGGCGACTCGACCGGCCGCGCCGTCGAGGATGCGCTGCTCGCCGCCGTGCGCTCGCGCGGCATCGAAGTGGTCGAGCGGGCGATGCTCGTCGACCTGCGCCTCGCGGGCGGCCGGGCCGTGGGGGCGCGGATGCTGATCGACGACGACCTCGTCGACCTCGACGCCGACGCGGTGGTGCTCGCCACGGGCGGCTGGGGGCAGCTCTACGGCCGAACGACGAGCCCCGCGGTCGCCACGGGCGACGGCGTCGCCGCCGCGCTGCGCGCGGGCGCGGCCGTGGCCGACCTCGAGTTCACGCAGTTCCACCCGACGGCGCTCGCCGTCGAGGGCGCGCCGCTCATCAGCGAGGCCGTGCGCGGCGAGGGCGCGATCCTCGTCGACGAGTCCGGGCACCGGTTCCTGCTCGACGACGACCCGCGCGGCGAGCTCGCACCCCGCGACGTCGTCGCGCGCGGCGTGCACCGTGCCATGCTCCGCCAAGGCGGCCGTCCCGTGCTGCTGGACGCCACCGCGCTCGGCGCCGAGTTCCTCGCACGCCGCTTCCCGGGCATCGACCGCATCGTGCGCGAGCACGGATTCGACTGGGCGGCCTCGCCGATCCCCGCCGCCCCGGCCGCGCACTACGCCATGGGCGGCGTCGTCGTCGACGACCTCGCCCGAACGGGCATCCCGGGGCTCTCGGCGGTCGGCGAGGTCGCCCGCACCGGCGTGCACGGCGCCAACCGCCTCGCGTCGAACTCGCTGCTGGAGGCCGCGGTCTTCGCCGCTCGGGCGGTGGAGGGGCTCGACGCCCCGGGTCTCGCCCACGCTGGTCGAGGAGCGGCGCAGCCGCGTATCGAGACCGACGCACCAGGTCTCGATACGGCCCTGGCGGGCCTACTCGACCGACGTGGGGCGACCTCCGCTGGTCGACGAGCGGCGGAGCCGCGTCTCGAGACCGACGCACGAGGTCTCGATACGGCCCTGGCGGGCCTACTCGACCGACGGGGGGCGGGTCTACTCGACCGACGGGGGGCTGGCCTACTCGACCGACCCTTCTCGCGGAGCGCGCTGCAGGCGCTCATGCACGAGCACGTCGGCCTCGTCCGCGACGCCGACGGTCTGACGGCCGCACTCGCGCAGCTCGAGGCGTGGAGCGCCGACCTCCCCTCCGAGTGGGTAGTTCCTGCGGGTGCCACGCCCTCCCGACCCGCGATGCCTACCCACTCGCGAGAGGGGTTCGAGGACCGCAACCTGCTCGAACTCGGCCTCGCGACCGTGCGGGCCGCCCTCGCCCGCACCGAATCGGTCGGCGCGCATTACCGCAGCGACGACGAGCACGCCGCGGCACTCCAACCGGTCGAGGAGGCCGCATGAACCCGTCCCAGCGCGAACTCGACCGTCTCGTCGGGACCTTCCTCGACGAGGACGCGCCCTGGGGCGACCTCACCGCCGAACTGCTCATCCCCGCGGACGCGCGCGCCGAGGCCGCCCTCGTCGCCCGTGAGGCGGGCGTCTACTCGGGCGCCGACGTGTTCGCGACGGCGTTCCGCCTCACCGACCCGCGCATCGAGGTCGAGGCGCTCATCGCGGACAGCGACGCGTTCGACGCCGGGCAGACGCTCGCGGTCGTGCGGGGGCCGGCGCGAGGCATCCTGACGGGCGAGCGCGTCGCCCTGAACCTCGTGCAGCGCATGAGCGGCATCGCGACGCTCACCCGGCGCTACGTCGACGCCGCGGCCGGCACGCGCGCGCGCATCGTCGACACCCGCAAGACGACGCCCGGACTCCGCTCGCTCGAACGGCAGGCCGTGCGCGACGGCGGCGGCCGCAACCACCGCCGCTCGCTCTCCGACGCGGTCATGGCGAAGGACAACCACCTCGCCGTGCTCACGGCCGGCGGACTCGACCTCGCCGACGCCCTGCGCGCGCTCCGCGACCGGATGCCCCACACCGCGCACCTCGAGGTCGAGGTCGACCGTCTCGACCAACTGCCGGCCGTGCTCGACTCGGGCGTCGTCGGCACGATCATGCTCGACAACTTCACCACGGCCGAGCTCGCGGCCGGCGTCGAGCTCATCGCCGGGCGCGCCGTCGTCGAGGCCTCGGGCGGCGTGAACCTCGACACCGTCGCCGCGATCGCCGCGTCCGGCGTCGACGTCGTCTCGGTCGGCGCGCTCACCCACTCGGCACGAGCGCTCGATCTCGGGCTCGACCTCGAACTGGATGCCCCGGCGCGATGATCTACCTCGACCACGCCGCCACGTCCCCCGTCCGCCGGGAGGCGATCGAGGCGATGTGGCCGTACCTCACGGGCGAGTTCGGCAACCCGTCGAGCGTGCACGGCATCGGCGACCGGGCGGCCCACGCCCTCGCCGACGCCCGCGCCTCGGTCGCCGAGGTCCTCGGCGTGCGGCCGGGCGACGTGGTCTTCACCTCCGGCGGCACGGAGGCCGACAACCTCGCGGTGAAGGGCCTCGCGCTCGGCACCCCGCGCGGACGGCACGTCGTGGTCTCCCCGATCGAGCACGAGGCCGTGCTGGAGTCGGCCGACGCGCTCGCACGGCTCCACGGGTTCGCCGTCTCGGAGGCCGTGGTCGACGGATTCGGCCGCGTCGCGCCCGACGCCCTCGCCGCTGCGCTGCGCCCCGACACCGCGCTCGTGAGCCTCCACTACGCCAACAACGAGGTCGGCACGGTGCAGCCGATCGCCGACCTCGCCCGACTCGCCCACGAGGCCGGCGCGCTCGTGCACACCGACGCCGTGCAGGCCGCCGGCTGGCTGCCGCTCGGCCTCGATTCGCTCGGCGTGGACGCCCTCAGCCTCTCCGGCCACAAGGTCGGCGCGCCGAAGGGCATGGGCGTGCTCGCCGTGCGCGGCCGGCTCCCCCTCGAGCCCGTCCTGCACGGCGGCGGTCAGGAGCGCGGGCGGCGCTCCGGCACCGAGAACGTCGCGGGCGCCGTCGCCCTCGCGACCGCGCTCCGCCTCGCCGAGGAGGAGCGGGCGGGCCTCGTCGAGCGCATCGCCGCACTGCGCGACGGCTTCGTCCGTCGCATCCTCGCCGGCCTGCCCGACGCCCGCCTCACCGGCGACCCCGTCGACCGACTGCCGAACCTCG
Source organism: Agromyces seonyuensis (assembly GCF_009789225.1). Classification (GTDB taxonomy): domain Bacteria; phylum Actinomycetota; class Actinomycetes; order Actinomycetales; family Microbacteriaceae; genus Agromyces; species Agromyces seonyuensis. The sequence continues at coordinate 25,520 of NZ_WSTA01000020.1, forward strand.
CCTCGTTCACGCTCGCGGGCGTCTCCGGCGAATCCGTGCTGCTCGAGCTGGAGCGACGCGGCGTCATCGCCTCGAGCGGCTCGGCCTGCGCGGCCGGGCGCGACGAGCCGAGCCACGTGCTCACCGCCATGGGCGTGGATGCCCCGCTCGCCCAGACCGCCGTGCGCTTCGCCTTCGGCCGCACCGCGAACGCCGAGGAGCTCGCGGCGGCGGCGTCCGCAATGCTCGACGCCGTCGCGGCCGTCGGCGGTATCGTGACGAAATGAGCGACGAGCAGGATTTCGAAGACGAGTCGACCGCCGACGAGCTCGGCGACCGCGAAGCCGAACGCGAAGCGGCCGAGACCGACCGGAGGGCCGGGAACTGGCTGCCCGAGGGCCAACGCACCGACGGCCCCGCGCCCGCACCCTGAGCACGAGGACGCGCCGAGACGCGAACGGGCCGGTCTCCCGAGGGAGACCGGCCCGTTCGCATTCGGGCTCAGCCCTCGCAGTCCGGTCGGCAGGTGCGCTGCGTCAGCGCGTCCACCAGCACGGTGCCGAGGTCTTCCGGCTTCTCCGCCGAGTACGCGGCACCACCGGTGACCTTCGCGATCTTCGTCATCGCGTCCAGGTCGGTGTCGGGACCGAAGCCGATCATGATGACCGGCACCTGCTGCTCGGGCGCCTCCTGCTGGAGCTGCTCGAGGTTCGCGAGGAGCTGGTCGAGCGAGAGCCCCTCGGTGTCGTCCTCGTTCTTGCCGTCCGTGATGAGGAGCACGGCGTTGATCTTGTCGGCGTCGTACGTCTCGCGGACGCGCTTGACGGCGGCGAAGGTGGAGTCGTAGAGGGCCGTTCCGCCGCCGAGACGGCCGGGCAGCGACTGGATGACGCCCGCGATCTGCTGGGTGTGGGCGGCGTCCGCGAGCGGCTCGATCGGCAGCAGGTCCTCGTAGTCGAGGTCGCCGTTGCGGCCCGACGAGAAGATCCACACGCCCAGCTCCATCTCGCCGGAGAACTTCGACACGGCGCCCATGGCCGCCTGCTGGAACACGTCGATGCGGCGCAGGCCGTTCGAGGCGGGTTCCTCCATCGAGCCGGACACGTCGATGACGGCGAGGAGGCGGGTGCGGAGCGTCAAGACGCCCCACGTGCGCAGGAGTTTGAGCTGGTTCTGCGCGTCGTCGGCGGACGGAGCGGGACTCGCGGTCGCGACGATGCCGGGCGCCGTGACGACGCCCTCGCCCTTGCCGTCGCGGAAGCCCGCCTCGGTGAACACGTCGGCGGCATCGCGCAGCGCCGCCTCGAACGCGTTGACGGCGTCGGTCAGGCCGTCCTCCGCGGACAGGTTGCCGACGCGCACGAACGGGTAGCCGACCGAGACCGTGCCGTCCTTGGGGAAGACGGCCGCGAGCTGGTCGCCGGTCTCGGCGCGGTTGAACTCGACGACGTCGTGCTCGCTCGCGATCGCGACCGTCGGCTTGGGGGCCGCGACGATCGAGCCGAACGCGGCTTCCGTCGAGGCGGGGATCGCTTTGCCGAGCTCGATGAGGGCGGCGTTGAGCCGGCGCTGGTCGCCGCCGTCGGCATCCGAGAGCGCCGCGAGCCCGGCGAGGCTCGCCGATGAGCCCTCGGGGTCGGGCAGCACGGCCGCGACGCCGGCGTCGAGGATGCTCGTCCAGGACAGCGAGTCGCCGAAGTCGCCCGCGCGCGCCGCCGGCGTCGCGAAGATGACGGGCGTCGAGGCGACGGGCTTGTCGACGTCGACGCGAGGGGCGGCTCGGCCGAGCGAGGAGCTGACCGAGTACATGCGGTCGACCCAGACCTCGCCGTCCGGGATCCAGACGTCGGCGGCGATCTGGCCGCCCGAGGCGAGCACCGCGGCCGTGTCGGCCGGGCTCTGCGACGCGACGCTCGTCTCGGTGCAGCCGGTCTCATCGAAGTCGGCGGCGATGCTCTCGACCACGTCCGCGATCGACGCGGAGGCGACGACGTCGATCGCGACGGGATCGGCGCAGCCGGGCTCCTGCGCGGTGGACGCGGTCGCATCGAGGATGCCGGATGTCGCGACGACGTAGCCGCCGCCGGCGATCAGCCCGAACGCCACGACGATGGCGACGACGGGGACGAGGAACTTCGGACGCGGCTTCGCCGCGGGCTTGACGCTGTGACGCCCCACGCTCGCTCAACTCCATGGCGGACCGACGGCGCACGGGACCGCGCCGTCGAACCTTCTCGGGAACCCCCGGACGGGGGAAGGTCGTGCATCAGGATACAAACGAATCGCACCGGTTCCGGACGCTTGGGGAATAGCGCTCCGGACCGATGGGTTGCGGGAGGAGTCGCCGGAGCCGGCGGCCGCTGCATTTCCGACTCCGAACCGACGGGACGACACGTGACCGAATCCGCCGCCGACCTCCGCCCAGACACCGGATCGCTGCCCGCGACCCGGACCGTCGGCCCTGCCGAACGACGCGTGATCTGGCTGCTGCTCGCAGCCGCCTTCGTCGTCATCCTCAACGAGACGATCATGGGCGTCGCGATCCCGCACCTCCAGATCGACCTCGGCATCGACCTCGCCGCCGCGCAATGGCTGACGACCGGCTTCATGCTGACGATGGCCATCGTCATCCCGATCACCGGCTACCTGCTGCAGCGCTTCCCGACGCGTCCGATCTTCATCGCGGCGATGTCCCTGTTCTCGGCGGGCACGCTGCTCGCGGCCCTCGCGCCCGGCTTCGAGGTGCTGCTCGCCGCACGCGTCGTGCAGGCCAGCGGCACAGCGATCATGATGCCGCTGCTCATGACGACCCTCATGGAGCTCGTGCCGCCCGCCGAGCGCGGCCGCTTCATGGGACGCGTCTCGACCGTCATCTCGGTCGCCCCCGCGATCGGGCCGACGCTCTCCGGCCTCATCCTGAACTTCCTGTCGTGGCGGTTCATGTTCTGGTTCGTGCTGCCGATCGCGCTCGCGATGCTCGTCATCGGCATCCGCAAGGTCGAGAACGTCAACGACCCCAAGCCGACCCCGATCGACCCGTTGTCGGTCGTGCTCGCGGCGTTCGGGTTCGGCGGGCTCGTCTTCGGCCTCACCCTCATCGGCGAAGCCGCCTCGCACGATCCGTCGATGCTGATCATCTCGCTCACCGTGGGCGTGCTCGCGCTCGGCACCTTCGTGTGGCGCCAGCTGCGACTGCAGCGCTCGGAGCGCGCGCTGCTCGACCTCCGCACGTTCCGTTCGGGCAACTTCGCCGTGTCGCTCGTCGTGATGGCGATCATGATGATGGCGCTGTTCGGCACGATCATCCTGCTGCCGGTCTACCTGCAGCAAGTGCTCGGGCTCGACCCGCTCGCGACCGGACTGCTGCTGCTGCCCGGCGGCCTGCTCATGGGCCTCATCGCGCCGGTCGTCGGCCGCCTCTACGACCGCGTCGGCGCCGCGCCGCTGCTCGTGCCCGGCACCGCGCTCGTGAGCGCCACCCTGTGGGGGCTCACGCTCGTCGGGCCGGCCACGCCGGTCTGGGTGATCCTCGGCGCGCATCTCGTGCTGAGCGCCGGTCTCGCGCTGTCGTTCACCCCGCTGTTCACCTCGGCCCTCGGCTCGGTCGCCCCGCCGCTCTACTCGCACGCGTCGGCGACGGTCGGCACCGTGCAGCAGGTGGCGGGTGCGGCGGGAACGGCGCTGTTCGTGACGATCGCGGCGACCGCCCAGGCGGCCTCGATGGGGTCGGCGTCGGTCGCGGATGCCGCGGACGTCGCCGCGGGCGTCCAGGCGGCGTTCCTCATCGGCGCGATCATCTCCCTCGGCGCGGTCGCCGGAGCGTTCTTCGTGCGCAAGCCGGCGGACGCCCCGGAGGGCTTCCACGGCGGCCACTGATCGGCGGGAGTCGCGAGGTCTCGATGCGCGGCTCCGCCGCTACTCGACCAGCGGTCAGCGGGTCGCGAGGTCTCGAGACGCGGCTCCGCCGCTACTCGACCAGCGGTCAGCGGGTCGCGGGGTCTCGATACGCGGCTCCGCCGCTACCCGACCAGCGGTCAGCGGGTCGCGAGGTCTCGAGACGCGGCTCCGCCGCTACTCGACCAGCGGTTCTGCTCCGCCGCGACGCGACCGGCGGCTTCGTTCCGACCCTCCCGACGGGCCGCGCCACGAATCCGGTCGCGCCCGCGGCGCGCCCGAACGCGGGGCGGGCGGAGCCCGCCTTCCGCGTAGACAAAACCGTACGGGGGCCGAGCGACGCCGTTGTCGCTCGGTCCCCGTACGGGCTCGGTGCCGCCCGCGCCGGGGCGGCGGTCTATCCGCAGTCGGGCCGGCAGGTCCGCTGCGAGAGTGCGTCGACGAGCACGGTGCCGAGGTCTTCGGGCTGCTCGGCGAGGTAGGCGGCGCCGCCGGTCGACTTGGCGATCTGCGTCATGGCGTCCATGTCGGTGTCGGGGCCGAACCCGATCATGATGACGGGCACCTGTTTGGTGGGGTCGTCGGCCTGCAACTGCTGGAGGTCGGCGAGGAGCTGCTCGAGGGAGAGCCCGTCGGTGTCGTCTTCGTTCTTGCCGTCGGTGATGAGCAGCACGGCGTTGATCTTGGTCGGGTCGTAGCTCTCGCGCACCCGCTGCACGGCGGCGTAGGTCGTGTCGTAGAGCCCGGTGCCGCCGCCGAGCCGGCTGGGCAGCGACTGCACGAGGGCGCCGATCTGCTGGGTGTGCGCCGAGTCGGCGAGCGGCGCGATCGGCACGACGTCTTCGTAGTCGAGGTCGCCGTTGCGGCCCGTGGAGAAGAGCCACACGCCGAGCTCGACCTCGCCCGAGAACTTCGACACGGCCCCCATGGCGGCCTGCTGGAACACGTCGATGCGGCGCAAGCCGTTTGAGGCGGGCTCCTCCATCGAGCCGGACACGTCGATGACGGCGAGGAGGCGGGAGCGCAGTGTCAGCACGCCCCAGGCGCGCAGGATGCCGAGCTGCGCGGCGCCGTCCTCGACGGCGGGAGCGGGCTTCGAGGTGGCAAGGACGCCGGGGGCGGAGACGACGCCGTTGCCCTCGCCGTCGCGGAAGCCGGCTTCGGTGAGCCGATCGGCCGCTCCGCGCAGCGCCTGCTCGAGACCGCTGACGGCCGCGGCACGGTCGCCGTCGGCGGCGACGTCGCCGACGCGGACGAACGGGTAGGACACCGACACGGTGCCGTCGGTCGGGAACACGGCGACGAGCTGGTCGGTGTTCTCGTCGCCGTTGAACTCGACGACTTCCTGTTCGCTCGCGATGGCGACGGTGGGCTCGGCGGCGGCGAAGACGCTGCCGAATGCGGCCTCGGGCGAGGCCGGGATCGACTTGCCGAGCGCGATCATCGCGGCGTTGAAGGGTCGCGGGTCGCTCTGGTCGGTGTGCGCCGAGAGTGCGGTGAGGCCGGCGAGGCTCGCCGCGGACGACTCCGGGTCGGGCAGGAGCGCGGGGAGATCGGCGCCGAGCACCGAGGCCCAGGAGAGGGAGACGTCGCCGAAGTCGCCCGCGCGGGCGGCCGGCGCCGCGAACACCACCGGCGAGGAGGCGACCGGGGATCCGACCTCGACGGCGACGGCGTCGCGACCGAGCGACGTGGCGATGGAGTTCATGCGGTCGACCCAGACGCTGCCGTCGGGCACCCAGACGTCGGCCGGGACCTCGCCGCCGGCGGCGAAGACCGCCGCGGTGTCGGCGGAGCCCTGCGCGGTGACCTCGGTGTCGGTGCACCCGGCCTCGTCGTAGGCGGACGCGATGTCGTCGAGCACGCCGGCGATGGAGGGCGCGGCGATCACCGAGAGCTCGGTGCGGCCGTCGGCGCATTCGCCGCCGCCGCCCACAGCGGCCTGCTCGCCGATCGCGGCGAAGACGCCGGACTTGACCACGAACGCGCCGCCGCCGGCGATGAGCGCGATGGCTGCCGCCGACGCGACGAGCGGCATGACGATCTTCGGCATCGACCGCGCGGCCGGATTCGAGCTGTGGCGCCCCATCGTTCACTCCATGGCGACCCGGGGGCGCCATGCAGGAGCAGCACCGCCGAATCCTTCTCGGGAACCCCCCGAGGGGGGAAGGATTTGCCACATAGTACAAACGTTCCGCCGCATCCGCGAACCGATGTCGCGGAATCCGAAATCCGACTCCGTTCGTGACGCCCATCCCGTCATTTCACGAGGCGCGAGCGCAATCGGTCGGCGAGCACCGTGCCGCCGGTCTGGCAGGTCGGGCAGTACTGGAACTCGGAATCGGCGAAGACGACGCGGCGCACTTCGTCGCCGCACACCGGGCAGGCCTCGCCCGTGCGGCCGTGCACGCGCATCCCGCGCCGCTTGGCGTCCTTGAGTTCGGCGGCGGGCTTGCCGGATGCCTCGCGCCGAGCGGACTCGAGGGTCTCGCGCATGGCGGCGTAGAGCCGGGCGACGTCCTCCGGCGCGAGGTCGCCCGCGATCGCGTCCGGCGACATCCGCGCGGCGTGGAGGATCTCGTCGGAGTAGGCGTTGCCGATGCCGGCGAGCACGCGCTGATCACGGAGCACGCCCTTGATGCGGTGCCGCCGCCCCGACAGGATGCCCGCGAACTCTGCCTCGCCGAACTCCGGCGCGGACGGGTCGGGACCGAGCTCGGCGATGCGCGGCACGTCTTCGAGGCGGCGCACGACCCACACGCCGAGCGACTTCTTCGAGCCGTACTCGACGAGGTCGAAGCCGCTGCCGTCGTCGAGGCGCACGCGGAGCGCGATCGGCGAGCGGCCGGGACGGACCGGAGCGGTCGGCTGGGTTTCGGCCCAGCGCAGCCAGCCTGCTCGCGCCAGGTGCACGACGAGGTGCAGCGGATCCCCGGGGGTCGAGAGGTCGAGGCCGAGGAACTTGCCGCGGCGCCCGGCGCCGACGACGGTGCGGCCGACGAGCGCGCCGACGGGCGGGTCGTAGGTCTTGAGGGCGGCGATCTCCGCGACGTCGACCCGCTCGATCACGCGGCCGCTCGCGCGCTCGCCGAGGTACTCGGCGAGCGCGGCGACCTCGGGCAGTTCGGGCATGCGCGCCTCCCCCGTGCTTGGGCTCACGGGCATCCTGGCACCGACGGCCGACACCGTCGGGAATCGGAGGCGGAACTGCGCGGCGCCGCCCCGAGCAGGTCGGGGCGGCGCCGGGGCGTGCGGATCGGGTCGATCAGGCCGCGTAGGAGTAGAAGCCCTCGCCCGTGGCGACGCCGAGCTTGCCCTGGTCGATGAAGCGCTCCTTCAGCAGCTTCGCGAACGCCTGCGCCTTCGGATTCGGGTTCGCGATCGACACGTTGTAGGCGGTCGTGAGCCCGACGACGTCGAAGATCTGGAACGGGCCGGCCGGGGCGCCGGTGCCGATGCGCCAGGCGGCGTCGACGGCCTCGGGCTCCGCGATGCCGTCGGCGTAGAGCTGCCCCGCCGCGTCGAGGAGCGGCACGAGGAGGGAGTTCAGCAGGTAGCCCGGCTGCTCCTTGCGGATCTCGATGGGGACCATGCCGATCTCGGCGGCGAACGCCGAGACCGCGGCGAACACGGCCGGGTCGGTGCCCGGGTGGCCCATGATCTCGCCCGTGTTGTGGATCCAGATCTCGTTGGCGAAGTGCAGGGCGAGGAACTGCTCGGGCCGGCCCGTCCAGTCGGCGATCGCGGACGGCAGCAGGGTCGAGGAGTTGGTGGCGAAGACGGTTTTCGCCGGTGCGACGTCGGCGAGCTTCGCGTACGTCGCGCGCTTGACCTCGAGCGACTCGGGCACGGCCTCGATGACGAGGTCGGCGTCCCGGACGGCGTCGGCGAGGTCGGCGCTCAGGCGGATGCGGGCGATCGCGGCATCGGCCGCGCCGTCGGCCGCACCGGGGACCTGGGCCCGGTAGATGTCGGCGAGCTTGGCGAACCTGGCCGTCGCGGCTTCGAGCGCCTCGTCGCTGATGTCGTAGGCGACGACGGGGAACCCGGAGTAGGCGGTCTGGAAGGCGATCTGCGAGCCGAGGACGCCCGTGCCGAGCACGGTGATCTGGTGGAACTGCGACATGTTCTGTCTTTCTCTGCGGATGACGCCGGGCTCGGGTCGGGCCCGGCGAACGGTCACTCGGGTTCGCCGAGCGGTTCTGCGGGCGGCCGGCCGGCGGCCTCGAAGCGATCGAGGTCGGCGGCGAAGCGCGCGACCTCCTCGTCGGTCCAGCCGTCGAGCTGGGCGGCCACGTCGGCCTGGAGCAGCGCGATGGCGGCGTCGTACTCGCGCCGGCCGGCCGGGGTGAGCTCGAGCGGACGGCCGCGGCCCTCGGCGTCGGCCTCGCGCACGAGCCCGAGCGCCACGAGTCCGCCGACCTGGCGGCTGACGGTGGAGCGGTTCAGCCGGAAGGCGGCGGCGAGGTCGACGGCGCGGGTGCCGGGGTGGTCGACGAGGTGGGTGAGGAGGGACTGGTCGACGACGCTCAGCGAGGACCGGACCCGCCGTGCGTCGGCGACGCCGCGCCGGGACACGACGATGAGCGAGTGCAGGATGCTCCGCGCGTCGGTCTCCCGTGCGATTTCGGCGTGCTCGCCTTCCCGTTGCATTCTGCAACTGTAAACCTCACTGTTGCATCGTGCAACCGACGTCGCGGGCCGCTCCGACGGCCCGCCGCTTGGGCCATCGGCGGCCTCGGGGCCAAGATGGTCCCGGCGGCGCGCACGCGCCCCGAGCACGGACACCCGGGAAGGCGGCCACGATGGCTCGCGACGACGCGAACGCGGATCGAACGCGGTCCACGTCGCCGTCGGGCATCCTCGCGCTCGTCCTCGCCTGCGGGCTCGCGAGCGGGCTCGCGGGCTGCAGCACCCCCGTCGAGCCCGCACCGAGCGAGCCGCCTGCGACCGAGACCGCCGTCGAGACGCCCGAGCCGTGCGTCGAGGACCCCGTCGCGGTCGCCGATCGACCCGTCGGCCCCGCGACCCTGAATCCCCTCGACACGGGCATCGCCGCGCAGCTCGACGGCACCGTGCAGGACGCCCTCGCCGACACCGCCGCGGACGGGGCGGTCGTCGGGGTGCGCACCCCCGACGGCACCTGGACCGCCGCGTTCGGGCTCGCGGACCCCGCGTTCGGCATCCCCATGACGGTCGGCACGCACACCCGCCTCGGCTCGGTGACGACGGCCTTCACGACGACCCTCCTCCTGCAGCTCGAGCAGCAGGGCGTGCTCGCGCTCGACGACCCGGTGAGTACGTACGTCCCGGGAGTCCCGAACGGCGAGTCGATCACCCTGCGGCAGCTCGCCGACGGCACCTCCGGCCTTGCGGACTACTCGCGCGGCACCGACCTCGCCGCGGCCCGCGACGCCGACCCTCGGACGGTCTTCACGCCGCAGCAGCTCCTCGACGCCGCCTTCGCCGAGCCGAGCGTCGCCGCACCGGGCGCGGAGGCCACCGGCTCCCCGACCGACGCCGTCCTGCTGGGCGTCGTGCTCGAGGCCGCCACCGGCACCGACGTCGGCACGCTGTACGGCACGGGCATCCTCGGGCCCCTCGGCCTCGAGCAGACGAGCTGGCCCGGCGACTCGCCGGAGCTCCCCGCCCCCGACGCGTCCGGGGCGACGTGGCAGGGCGACGCGGCGACCCCCGAGTCGCCGAGCGACGCCACGAGCTGGAATCCGTCGTGGGCGTTCGCGTCCGGTGCGCTGGTGGGCGAGATCGGCGATCTGCTCGACTGGGGTCGCGCCGCGGGCACCGGGCAGGGAGTGCTCGACCGCGACCACGCGATCGCGCGCCTGGCCTTCCCCGACGGCGACGCGCAGGCGCTCGGCCTGACCTGCATGGACGGCTGGATCGGCGCCGACGGCAGTATCGCCGGCTACAGCACGAGCGTCTACTACGACACGACGACCGACACGACCGTGGCCGTGCAGACGAACACCGATCTCGGCACCGGCGACTGCACCGAGATCGGGGCTCCGCTCGAGAACGACGCGGACCTGCCGTGCCGCACCGCGGCCATGCGGATCTTCGTCGCGCTCTCCGAGACGATGGGCCACGAGTTCGTCCCCCTCGCCGAGCAGGGGACGTCCGAAACCCCGTAAGGCGGTCGTACAGGCAGGACCGGTAACGTTGGCGGGTGAGCAACGTCGAAGAAAACGCCCCTGATCTGCCGAGCGAACCGGCAGGCACCCCCGCATTCGCAGACCTCGGGCTCGACGACGCCGTGCTCCGCGCACTGCAGGACGTCGGGTACGAAACCCCCTCGGCCATCCAGGCCGCCACCATCCCGCCGCTGCTGGCCGGCCGCGACGTGCTCGGCACGGCGCAGACCGGCACCGGCAAGACGGCCGCGTTCGCGCTGCCGATCCTCTCGCGCCTCGACCTCTCCGGCGAGCGCGGCCGCACCCCGCAGGCCCTCGTGCTCGCCCCGACCCGCGAGCTCGCGCTCCAGGTCTGCGAGGCGTTCGAGCGCTACGCGGCGCACCTGCCCGACGTGCACGTGCTGCCCGTCTACGGCGGCACCGGCTACGGCCCCCAGCTCGCGGCGCTCCGCCGCGGCGTCGACATCGTCGTGGGCACCCCCGGCCGCGTCATCGACCACCTCGACAAGGGCGTGCTCGACCTCTCGTCGCTGCGCTTCCTCGTGCTCGACGAGGCCGACGAGATGCTGAAGATGGGCTTCGCCGAGGACGTCGAGACGATCCTCGCCGACACCCCCGACGACAAGCAGGTCGCGCTCTTCTCGGCGACTATGCCCTCGACCATCCGGCGCCTCGCCGGCCAGTACCTCACCGACCCCGAGCAGATCTCGGTCAAGGCGAAGACCACGACCTCGGCGAACATCTCGCAGCGCTACCTCATCACCTCGTACGCGCAAAAGGTCGACGCCCTGACCCGCATCTTCGAGGTCGAGACGTTCGAGGCGATGATCGTCTTCGTCCGCACCAAGAGCGAGACCGAATCGCTCGCCGAGAAGCTGCGCGCCCGCGGCTACTCCGCGGCCGCCATCTCGGGCGACGTCGCCCAGGCGCAGCGCGAGCGCACCGTCGAGTCGCTGAAGAACGGCAAGCTCGACATCCTCGTCGCCACCGACGTGGCCGCCCGCGGCCTCGACGTCGACCGCATCAGCCACGTCGTCAACTACGACATCCCGATCGACACCGAGTCGTACGTGCACCGCATCGGCCGCACGGGCCGCGCCGGCCGCACGGGCGACGCGATCAGCTTCGTCACGCCCCGCGAGCGCCGCCTGCTCAACGCGATCGAGAAGGCCACCCGTCAGCCGCTCACGCAGATGCAGCTGCCGAGCGTCGACGAGGTCAACGCCACGCGCCTCACGCGCTTCGACGACGGCATCACGGCGGCGCTCGAGCAGACCGACCGCATCAGCCGGTTCCGCGACATCATCGCCCACTACGTCTCGCACCACGACGTGCCCGAGACGGATGTCGCCGCCGCCCTCGCCGTGCTCGCGCAGGGCGAGGAGCCGCTGCTGCTCGACCCCGAGGCCGAGCGTCGGCAGGACCGTTTCGACCGCGACCGCGGCGACCGCCAGCAGCGCGACGACCGGGGCCAGGACGACCGCTCGGGCGGCCGCGGCAAGCCGCGCCGCGAGGGCATGACGACCTACCGCATCGCCGTGGGCCGTCGCCAGCGCGTGCAGCCGGGCCAGATCGTGGGAGCGCTCGCGAACGAGGGCGGCCTCGGCCGCGACGACTTCGGCCAGATCGACATCCGCCAGGACTTCTCGCTCGTCGAGCTGCCGAGCGACCTGCCCGGCGACGTCTTCGACCGCCTCGCCGGCACCCGCATCTCGGGCCAGCTCATCGACCTGCGCCCGGACCGCGGCGGCCCCTCGCGCGGCGGCGACCGCGGCGGACGCGGCGGCGACCGCTACGGCAATGACCGGGGCGGACGCGGCGGCTACGACCGCGGCGGACGCGGCGGCGGCGACCGCTACGGCAACGACCGCGGCTCGCGCGACGACCGGGGCGGGCGCGGCTACGACCGCGACGACCGCGGCCCGCGCGAGGACTCGGGCGAGCGCCCGTACCGCAAGCCGCGGCACTGAGCCGCCGGCCGGAACCGCGGTTCCGGCCGACCCGCACTACTGACGGCCCTCGGCGCGCTTCGGCGCGACGGGGGCCGTCCGGCGTCCGGCGGGCGCGGCGCGCTCGCCCTCGAGGCGCCCGATGTGGTGCTCGAGCAGGCCGAGCGCGGTACGGGCGCGGTCGGCGTCGCGCTCGCCCAGCCGCCCCGTCGAGCGGAGGGCGCGTGCGCGCACCGTGAGGGAGTGCATCCGACGGCGCGTGTCGTCGACCCACGCCCGGTGCGCGGGCTCCGGGCGACGCGTGAAGTGCTCGAAGCGGCCGAGCAGCACGGACAGCCGCAGGTCGAGGAGGGACAGGTCGGCGACGAGCGCGTCGGCGTGCTGAGCCGACCCGACCGGGCGGCGGACGGGCGTCTCCCGGACGGCCGCGAGGATGGGGTCGATCGGTGCGGCGGAATCGGCTCGGGTCTCGGGTCCCATGTCGGATCCTTTCGGAACTCCGGCCTCGGCCGAAGATCACGACGTTACCCGGCACCCCGGACAACACGTGTCACCCGCGCTCGGCGCGTCGGTCCGATCGCGCTTCCCGCGGCCATCCGGGCCGCCCGCACCCGGCGCTCAGAACGCGGCGACGAGCAGCCAGACGAAGATGAACACGCCCATCGCGAGGAACACGAGTCCGATCGCGAGGAACATCCCCGCCTTCGGGCTGCGCAGCCCGGGCCGCATGCCCGGCGCCTCGCGCTCGGCCTTGATGGTCGCCGCGAGCCAGTTGCGCCGGACGACGAGCAGGCCGCCGACGAAGAGGGCGAGCACGGCCCAGACGAGCGCGAAGATCAGGCCGGGTTCCACCCGGGAAGCCTACCCGCGCGCGCCGGCGCGTCCGTTCAGCCGCCCACCGAGAAGCCGCCGGCCGACTTCGCCGAGGTGCCGAAGCCGGTCTTGCCCGAGTTGCCGAAGCCGCCGGTGAGGGGCGCACGCGAGCCGAGCGTCGCATCCGGAGCCGCCTTGGAGACGACATCGGGCTGCGCGGCCGCGCCCGAAGCGGCGAAGCCGCCGCTCGTGACGCTCGACCACGAGCTCGCCCGGGACGAGTCCCAACGGGACCCCGCGAAGAGCAGCGGTCCGAGCCAGAGGCCGCCGCCGTAGTGGCCGTGGTAGGCGTCGGTGCTCTCGCAGAGTTCCTCCGGGGTGCCCTCGACCTGCTGGCCGTCGGCCTCGAGCGCGGCGATCCGCTCCCGCACGTCGGCGAGGCAGTCGGCCTCCGACTCGTAGACGGGGCGCTCGACGCCGTCGGGCAGCACGTACTTCTCGCCGTCGGCGCCGAGCACGACCTCGCCGTCCTCGGGGATGCTCGTGCAGCCCGCGAGCAGGAACAGGGCGCCGGCGACGCCGATCGCGAGCCCGACCCGTGCGGCGGGGCGCCGGGCGGCCAGCGCGTCGAGCGGCACGCCCGTGCTCCGTCGACGGGCGGCGCCCGTCGGCGAGGATGCGGCGGTCGCGACGGCGCTCGGGTCGCCGTCGGCGTCGGGTCGGCTCATGCGGATTCCTCGGCGTGGTCGGGGTCGGCAGGGCGACCGGCGGGGCGCGGGTCGGTGATGAAGTGCGGCACGAACTCGGCGAGGTCGCCCGTGATCGGGCCGCTGGTCTCGCGGATGCCGATGCCGGCGGGGGTCTCCCCCACGACCCACGAGCCCACGACCGGGGTGCGACCGTCGAAACGGGCGAAGCCCGCGCGCTGCTGGAAGACGAAGCCCTCGGCGCCGTAGTCGCCCGGCTGCTCCGCCTCGATCGTGCCGTCGGCGCGGATGAGGGTGACGTTGCCGCCCTCGCGGCCGAGCAGCGGCTTCATGACGCGGTCGACGTCGGCGAGCGGCGCGGGGCTGCGGAACGCCGGCAGCAGGTTCGGGTGCCCGGGGAAGAGCTCGTGCAGCACGACGAGGAGCTGCTTGTTGGAGAGGAGCAGTTTCCAGGCCGGCTCGATCCACGCGGTCGCTCCGCGCGTCTCGGGCAGGAGCGCGGCGAACTGCTCGATCGCCATCCACTCCCACGGGTAGAGCTTGAAGATGCGCTCGACCCGCTCCCCGTCGGCATCCACGAACGCCCGCGCGTCGGCGTCGAAGGCGAGCTGCTCGACGAAGATCTGCTTCGGGTCGAACCCGGCCTCGCGGGCCGTCTCGGCGAGGTAGGCGACGGTGTCGAAGTCCTCGACGATGAGCCGGCCGTCGCCGCCGTCGTGCAGCGAGGCGAGGTGCAGGCGGGCGCCGGGCGCGACCCCGAACCGTTCGGCCCGCACGTGCGCCCACTGCTCGACCAGCAGCTCGTGGAGGAGGTTGAACTGGTCGGACTCCGCCCCGCGCGACTCCCGCAGCCACTGCCACTGGGCGGCGGACGACTCGACGAGCGAGGTCGGGGTGTCGGCGTTGAACTCGAGCATCCGGATGTCTCGGACCTCGACGGACCCGTCGGGCCGGGCCGGGCCGTCGAGCGCGAGGTCGAAGCGCCCGTAGAGCGTCGGGTCGTCCTCGTCCCACGAGCGCTCGACGAGGTCGTGCAGCGGGGTCGGGATCGCGAACTCGGCGAAGCGGCGGTGCCGCACGACGTGCTCGACGGCGTCCATGCAGCGCGCGAAGAGCTCGGCGGTCGCCGCCTCGATCGCGTCGATCTCGGCGGAGGCGAATCCGTAGGCGGCCTCCTCCTGCCAGTACGGGCGGCCGCCCTCGGAGGGCAGGTCGTGGAACGTGAAGCCGATGCGGTCGAAGCCCGCGCGCCAGTCGGGGCGGGGCGCCTGGGCGACGCGGATCATCGGAGGATCGGGCGCGGGTTCGGGCGGTGCACGGCACGACACTAGCCGCTCGGCGGCCTCCGCTAGCCTCGTCGGATGACCACGGCCGGCACCATCGAGCGCATCTGGCGGTATCCCATCAAGTCGACGGGCGGCGAACTGCTCGACTCGGTCGAGGTCGAGGCGCGCGGACTCGTCGGCGACCGGCTCTGGGCGGTGCGCGAGTCCGACGGCAAGCTCGGCTCCGGCAAGAACGGCAAGCGGTTCCGGCGGATGCCCGAGCTGCGCGATCTCGCCGGGCGCACGAACCCGGGCGGCGTGCCGACGCTCCTCGACTCCGAAGGTCGGGTCGTCGACGACGTCGACGCGTTCCTCCGGGCGACGACGGGGCGCGACGTCGCCCTCGAACGCGAGGACGCCGTCCAGCACCTCGACTCGGCGCCCGTGAGCATCCTCTCGACGGCGACGCTCGAGTGGATGCGCGAGGCGCTGCCCGAGGTCGCCACCGACGAGCGCCGGTTCCGCCCGAACTTCCTGGTGCGCACGCCCCCGGGCACGCCGCCGTTCGTCGAGGAGACGTGGGCGGGCCGGACGTTGCGGATCGGCGAGCAGGGCGTGCGCATCGCCGTCGACCACGCGTGCGAGCGCTGCATCATGGTGAACGCCGCCCACGAGGACCTGCCGGAGTCGAACCTCGTGCTGCGCACCATCGCGAAGCAGCGCGACAACCGGCTCATGGTGCTGTGCTTCGTCGCCGGCGGCGGCATCGCCCGCGTCGGCGACGCCGTGGTGCTCGAGGACTGAACCGACCCGCTCGTCCGCGCCCGGGCCGCGCTGTCCGGGGTGCGTGCGAACGTGAGGGAATGTCCGGTATCCAGTTGCTGCGCCCCGAGGGGCTCGTCCGCAGCCCCGCCTTCAGCCACGTCGCGGTGGTGCCGCCCGGCGCGACGACGATCTACGTCGGCGGCCAGGACGCGATCGACGCCGACGGCGCGCTCGTCGGCGGCGACGACGTGGCCGCCCAGTCGATCCGTGCGGTCGAGAACGCCGAGGTCGCGCTCGCGGCGGCGGGGGCGGGCCTCGCCGACGTCGTGCAGTGGACGGTGCTCTTCGCCGCGGGCGCCGACGTCGCCGCGGGGTACGGCGCGATCGCGGGCAAGCTCGCGGCCGAGGAGCCGCCGCTCGTCGTCGCGGCGTTCGTCGCGGGGCTCGCCGTGCCGGGCGCGCTCGTCGAGGTCTCGGCGATCGCGGCCGTCGTGCGCTGAGCGACGTCCGCGCGGGCATCCGGTCGACCGCAGTCGAGCCGAGCGCGAACGAGCCGAGCGCGAAACGAGCCGAGCCCGTGCCGTCGTGCCCGGCTCGCCCGTCTGCTCAGCCGAGCGCGAGCGTCGCCACGGCGAGCGTGCAGATGCCGATGCCGATGCGCTGCGCGAGGCGGATCCGCTCGCCGAGCAGCGCCGCGGCGAGCAGCACCGTCACCGCCGGGTAGAGGGATGCCAGGACGGCGACGATCCCGAGTTCGGACGCACCCGCGGCGAGGGCGAATGCGAGGGTACCGCCGGCTCCGAGCACCCCGGAGGCGCTGCCCCAGCCGATCGCGCGCCGCCCCGGGCGCCACGGCTGCCGGAGCGCCAGGCCGGTCGCCGCGGTCAGCAGCGCGCCGATCGCCTGGTCGGCGGCGAGCGGCAGCGGTCCCGCGTCGTCCGAGAGCTGGGCGAGCGCGATGAAGAGCAGCCCGAAGCCCGCACCGGCGAGGGCTCCGTCGACGAACGCTCCGCGCGAGCCCGACGTCGCCGGGCTGCTCGTCTCGCGGGACACCAGCCAGATCCCCGGCAGCGCCACGAGCATGCCGGTCCAGGAGATCCACCCGGGCCGGTCGCCAAGGGCGGTGCCCGCCAGCACCGGCAGCGCGGCCGCGCCGACGGCGGAGACCGGCGCGACGACGCCCATCCGACCGCGCGCGAACCCGCGCAGCAGGAAGATGCTGCCGCTCGCGGAGCCGACACCGGCCAACGCGGCCCAGCCGAAATCCGACGGGATCGGACTGCCGGGCAGCACCGCCGCGTACGCGAGCAGCGCGAGGGCGCCGGCGGTCTGCCCCACGAGCGCGATCTGCAACGAGGACGCGCGTCGCGCACCGACGCCGCCGACGAAGTCCGAGGCGCCGTAGGCGACGGCCGACGCGAGGCCCAGCAGGATTCCGAGGTTCACGGCCTCGAAGATACGGGCGATGCGGTCTAGCCTGGAGAGCCAATCGGCGACCTCGCCGGTGGACCATTCGCGAGGGTGGGGGTGCGGCGATGGAGTGGGCGCGAGGCGGTCCCGATCTCCCGCTGAGCCTGGACCGGGAGGCCGGCCCCCTCGGCGTGCAGATCCAGGACCAGCTGCGTGCGGCGATCCGGGAGCGACGGCTCACCGCGAGCGACCCGCTGCCGGCCAGCCGGCGCCTCGCGGCGCTGCTCGGCGTCTCGCGGGGCACGGTGGTCGACGCGTACGAGCAACTGGTGTCCGAGGGCTACCTCGAGGCGACCGTGGGCGCGGGCACCCGGGTGGCCGCAGCGGCCGACGGACCGGCCGGTCCCCCGCACCGCGTCGCCGCGGCATCCGCCGCCCCGCTCCCCCGGCCGGTCGGGATCGACTTCGAGTACGGCGTCCCCGACCTCCGCTCGGTGCCGCTGCTCGACTGGAGCCGCGCGGTCGCCGAAGCGACGCGCACCCTCCCGACCGCGGAACTCGGCGACGAGACCGCGGGCGGCTCGCGGCACCTCCGCGAGGTCGTCACGGCCTACCACCGACGGGTCCGCTCCGGCGTCGCGGTCGCCGACGACGCCGTCATCGTCTCCGGCTTCCGTCAGGGGCTGGCGTTCTCGCTGGCGGTGCTGGCCCGTCACGGCATCCGCCGGGTCGCCCTCGAAGATCCCGGCCCGCGCGACCACGACCGCATCGCCCGGCGTGCCGGCCTGGACGCGGTGGCGGTGCCGGTCGACGACGACGGGATCGACGTCGAGCGGCTGCGCGCGAGCGGCGCGCGCGCCGTCGTCGTGACGCCCGCCCACCAGTGCCCGACCGGCGTCGCGCTCGCCCCGGCACGACGCCGCGCGCTCGTCGCGTGGGCGGACGAGGTCGACGGCGTCATCCTCGAGGACGACTACGACGCCGAATTCCGCTACGACCGCCAGCCGGTCGGGTCGCTCCAGGGGCTCGCCCCGCACCGCGTGATCGCGCTGGGATCGGTCAGCAAGACCCTCGCGCCGGCCATCCGACTGGGCTGGGTGCTGGCGCCGCCGCGGTTCGTGCCGGAGATCATGGAGGAACGACGGCTCAGCAGCCGCGGGGTGCCCGGCCTCGATCAGGAGGCGTTGGCCCTGCTGATCGAGTCCGGTCGGTTCGACCGGCACCTGCGTCGCATGCGGGACCGCTACCGGGTGCGCCGCGACGTCCTCGCCGTCGAGGTCGAGCGGGCGTTCGGCCCGGGTCGTCTGCAGGGGCTGGCGGCGGGGTGCCACGCACTCCTCCGGCTGCCGGACGGCGCCGACGAGGACGCCGTCGTCGCGGGGGCGGCCGCCCGAGGCGTCCGCGTCAACGGGGTCGGCGACTACCGGGTCCCGTCGACGGCGCCGACCGCCGAGCGGGGAGACGCGTCCGTGCCGAGTCCGCCCGCCCTCGTGCTCGGGTTCGGCAACGTGAGCCGCGACCGGATCCCGGAGGGCGTCCGCCTCATCGCCGACGCGCTCGACGACGCCGGCAGGGCTCCGCGAGTCTGATCGGCTCAGCCGAGGTCGACCGACTCGATCGCCGCAGGCCGCTCGCGGTAGTCGCCGTGGCGCGCCCAGTTCGGGATGACGCGGACGAGCACGACGCCCGGGTCGTCGAAGGACGCCGCGTACTGCGGGAACGCGGCGAGGTAGGCCGCGGTGCAGCGCTCCTGGTCCCCGCCCGCCGGCGAGTCCGCGACGCCCTCGACCTGGAGCGTCGTGCCGTCGAGGCCGCCGATCACGACCGAGACGCGGTCGTCGCGCCCGAGGTCGGCGATCTTGCGCGAACCGCTCCGCGCGTTGCACACGAGCTCCCCGGCGTCGGTCGCCGTCAGTTCGAGGAACGCGGAGTGCGGCGACCCCTCCGGACCGACCGTGGACAGCACGCCCCAGCCCTGCGCCCGCACGTACTCGATCATCCGCTCCGCCCGCATGGATCGCAGCCTAGGGGGCGGGCCTGGTCTGGGCCGGTCGCCTCAGCGCCCGTCCGCGTCGACGTCGGTGACCACGGCCGCCCAGGCGGCGGGCAGGTGCGGGTGCGGCTCGAACACGAGCGCGTGGCCCTGCTCGGCGAGGAGCGCGGCAGCCGCGGCGACGGCGGTCTCGTCGTCCTGCACCTCGCGCGGCAGGTCCTCGCTCCAGAGCGGGTCGCCGTCGGCATCCTCGAGCTGCACGCGCCAGCGCCCGTCGTCGTCGCGGAAGACGAGCGCGAGCGCCGGATCGCCGTGGAGCATGCCGCGATCCTGCCAGCGCGCCGCGGGCGCCGCCAGCATCCCGCCCGCTCGCCCCGCCCGCCCGCGCACCCACGCCTCCCCACCCCACAGCATCGAACGGTCGCACATCGTCGTCTTCGGAGGCCCGAAGCGACGATTCGCGACCGTTCGACGAACAGGATGACCGCGCGCAGCGAGGGTGCCGCGCGCAGCGGGGGTGCCGTGCGCAGCGAGAGTGCCGCGCGCAGCGAGAGTGCCGCGCGCAGCGAGAGTGCCGCGCGCTGCAGCCGGTGCTCAGCCGCGCGCGAGGCGCGCCCAGGCGAGCGCGGCGAGGGCCGCCGCCTCGTCGCCGAGCACGGCGTCGTCGAAGATCACGCGCGGCGAGTGGTTGAACTCGGCCGTGCGGAGGTCCTGGCCGACCGGCGCGGCACCGAACATGACGAACGTGCCGGGCACCTCGTCGAGCACGAACGAGAAGTCCTCCGAGCCCATCTGCGGGGTCGGCAGCGGCATCAAGCGGTGCGGGCCGAAGGTCTCCTCGAGCGTCGCGACAGCGGCGGCGGTCTCGGCCGGGTCGTTGACCGTCACCGGGTACATGACCTCGAACAGCACGTCGGCGGTGCAGCCGTGGGCCGACGCGATGCCTTCGGCGAGGCGGGGCAGCTCGGCCTGCAGGCGCTCGAGCGAGGCGGCCGACATCGTGCGCACCGTCGCGTGGAGCTCGGCGTGCTCGGGGATCACGTTGAACGCGGTGCCGCCGGCCTGGAGCCCGGTGACCGAGAGCACGATCGGGTCGAAGGCGTCGAAGCGGCGCGTCACGAACGTCTGCAGCGCGAGCACGATCTCGGCGGCGACGGGCACCGGGTCGATCGTCTGATGCGGCTGCGAGCCGTGGCCGCCGCGGCCGTGCACCGTGACGGTGAGGTGGTTCGAGCCCGCCATCACGGGGCCGGGGCGGGTGCCCATGAAGCCGTGCGGCGCCGGGGCGACGTGCGCGGCGAACGCGGCGACGGGCCGCTCGCCGGCGACGTCGAGCAGTCCCTCGTCGAGCATGATCTTCGCGCCGCCCTGGCCCTCCTCGCCGGGCTGGAACATGAAGATCACGTCGCCGGGCAGGTCGCCCTGGTGCGCGGCGAGCAGCTTGGCGGCGCCGACGAGGCTCGACGTGTGCAGGTCGTGGCCGCACGCGTGCATGGCGCCGTTCGTCGACGCGTACTCGAGGCCGGTCTGCTCGACGACGGGCAGGGCATCCATGTCGCCGCGCAGCAGCACGCTCGGGCCGGGCTTGCCGCCGCGGAGGACCGCGACGACGGAGGTGAGCGCCTCGCCGGTCGTGATCTCGAGGTCGAGCCCCTGGAGCGCGGCGAGCACCTTGGCCTGCGTGTTCGGCAGGTCGAGCCCGATCTCCGGCTCGGCGTGGATGTCGCGGCGCAGGGCGACGAGCTCGTCCAGGATCGCGGCGCCGGCGGCGACGAAGTCGGGGGTGCCGACGACGGCGTCGGTCTCGGAAGCGGGCTGGAGTTCGATGGTCATGAGCGTGTTCCTGTTCCGGATGCCGCACCGGGCGGCATCCTCGATCGTTCGGGTCAGGCGGCGACGGCGGTCGGGGCCGGCTCGCCGGTCTCGACCCGCGCGGGGATGCGGATGCAGCAGATCGCGATGAACGCGACGACGAAGGCGAGCGTGCAGGTCGCCCACACGAGCACGTAGCCGCCGACGGCGGGGATGCCCGCCGCGTCGGCCGTCGCGGTGAGCAGCAGCGCGAAGACCGCGCCGGCGACCGCGCCGCCGAGGGTGCGGAGCGAGTTGTAGACGCCCGCGGCGATGCCCGTCGAGTTCGACGGCGCGAGCTCGGCCACGAGTGCCGGCAGTGCGCCGAGCAGGAGGCCGTAGCCGATGCCGCAGATGACGGCGCCGACCCAGATCTGCCAGAGCTCGTCATGGAAGCAGACCTGCACGAGCGAGCCGAGGCCGGCCGCGCCCGCGCCGATGAGCAGCACCGTGCGGATGCCGATGCGCTTGGCGATCGGGGCGAAGAACGCCGCGCCGAGCGTCGCGAGCAGCGTCACGGCGGCCGTGATCGCGGAGAGCCCGCCGGAGGACACCGCGAAGCCGTAGCCGACCTCGGCGGGGTCGGAGCCGAGGAAGGTCGTGAGCGGGGCGGTCGCGCCGAACATGACGAGGCCGAAGCTGAAGCCGGCGATGTAGACCGGGCCGAGCGAACGGCTCGTGACGAGGCGGATGTCGATCGCGGGGGCGTCGACGCGCAGCTCCCACCACACGAACACGGCGAAGACGACGACGGCCGCCGCGAGCGGGAGGAACGCGCCCGGGTCGGCGAAGCCGACCTCCGCGGCCATGCGCAGGCCCCAGAGCAGAGCGATCATGGCGACGCCGAGCAGCACGAAGCCGAGCACGTCGATCTTCGCGCCGGTACGGGTCGTCGACTCGGGCACCTTGAAATACACGGCGAAGGCCGAGACCACGACGAACAGCGCAGGCACGAGCAGCACGACCGCGAGCGGGATGGGGAACTCGCCGACGATGCCCGCCGCGACCGTGCCGAGCACGGCGCCGAAGGTGAGGGTGGAGACGAGCAGGCCGATCGAGCGCCGGGCGGTCTCGCCCGAGATGCGGTTGTGCACGAGGGCGATCTCGAGCGGCAGCCACACGGCCAGGGGGCCGATGAGGGCGCGGCCGACGAGCACGAGCGCGAGGTTCGGCGCGAGGGCGACGAGCAGCGTGCCGATGAGCACGGCGACGACCGCGATGCGGAGCATCCGTCGGTGGCCGAAGATGTCGCCGAGCTTCGAGAGCAACGGCACCGAGACCGCGGCCGCGAGGGTCTGCACGGTCATGAACCAGGTGATGTCGGCGTCGCTCACCGCGAGGTGGTCGGCGATGCGCGGGAGCAGGGGCGTGTAGTAGCCCTGCACGAACCCGCTGGCCAGTTCGCAGAAGATCAGGAAGCCGACGATCGCGCCGGCCTTGGCGATGGGCGGGGCCGCCGCGGCGGGCGCGGGGGTGGATGCAGACATGTGCGGGCTTTCGGGGACGGTCGGCCGGGGACGGCGGACGGGACGGACGTCGGAGCGGAGCGGTGCGGGGTCGCCGCGGTTCGGGCGGGGTCGGGCGGGCTTCAGCCCCGTGCCGCGCTTCCCGCCCGGGGCGGGTCGGCGACGAGGGAAGCGGCGATGACGCGGTACTGGTCGGGGGTGATGACCGTGCCCTTGACGGATTGCCGGTACAGGGTGAGCCCGGCGATCGTGTCGAGGATGAGTTCGGCGTCGGTGTCGGCCGGGAGTTGGCCGCGCTCGATGCCGCGCTCGATGAGGTGGACGCCCTGGTCGCGGCGCTGCTCGAAGAGCGCCGACCAGATGAGCGGGAACACCTCGGGTTCGAAGACCACCCGCCACGGCGAGTAGCCCTCCACCTGGGCCGCGGCGGCGGTGCCGCGGGCCTGGTTGGTCTGGTTCTGGGTCGCGTGGAGCACGAGGTCGATCACGACGTCGCCCGTGTCGGGCTCCTCGCCGACCTCGGTGTGCTCGAGCACGGACGCCGCAGTGAGCGCGGCCTTGTCGGGCCAGCGCCGGTAGATGGCGGTCTTGCCGCAGCCGACCCGCTTCGCGATCTGCTCGATCTTCAGCCCCGCGTAGCCGCGCTCGATGAGCAGTTCGCCGGTCGCGGCGAGGATGCGCGCGGTGAGCTCGGCGTCGGTCGGGCGGCCGAGCGGTTCGTTCGCGGGGCGGGTCATGCCGGTTACATTACGGTACGTTCCGTTTCGTTTGTGTGAACCG
This sequence comes from Agromyces seonyuensis, assembly GCF_009789225.1. Lineage (GTDB taxonomy): Bacteria > Actinomycetota > Actinomycetes > Actinomycetales > Microbacteriaceae > Agromyces > Agromyces seonyuensis. Next base: position 48,544 of record NZ_WSTA01000020.1, read on the forward strand.
AGGCTGGATGCCCGGCGGGCGGGCGCCCGACGCCTCAACGGCGGCGTCGACCTCGCTGCGCGTCAGTTCAGCGCCGACGTGAGACGCGCGAGCCCGTCGAGGAACGTCGATCCGGCCGGCTCGTCGAGCCACTCCTCGAGCGTCAGTTCGCGGCCGGCATCCCGATAGCCCTGCTCGACCTCGCGCATGTCCGCGACGAACGAAGCGCCGCGCACGAGCAGCGAGACCTCCATGTTCAGGCTGAACGAGCGGATGTCCATGTTGCTCGAGCCGATGACCGCGTACTCGTCGTCGATCGTGAAGTGCTTCGCGTGCAGGATGTACGGCCCCGGGTAGAGGAAGATCCGCACGCCCGCGCGCAGCAGCGTCTCGTAGTACGAGCGCTGCGCGTGATAGACCAGCCCCTGATCGCCGAGCTCCGAGACGAAGAGCTGCACCTCGAGGCCGCGCTGGCAGGCCGTGGTGATCGCGTAGACCATCGCCTCGTCGGGCACGAAGTACGGGCTCGTCAGGATGACCTTCTCGGTCGCGCCGTAGATGAGCGAGAGGAAGAGCCGCAGGTTGTTCTCGGTGTCGTACCCGGGGCCGCTCGGCACCACCTGGCATGTGAGATCGCCCGTCGGCGCGATCGCCCGGGCCGGCACGGGCTCGAGCGCCTCGCCGGTCTCGATGAGCCAGTCGGAGCAGAACACCGCGTCGGCCTCGGTGACGGCCGGGCCGGTCAGCCGGGTCACGAGTTCCTGCCACTGCAAGCCGCGCTTGAGGTTCTTCGGGGAGTTGTAGGAGCGGTCGATGAGGTTCTGCGAGCCGAGGAACGCGACCCGGCCGTCGACGACCACGATCTTGCGGTGGTTGCGCAGGTCGGGGCGCTGGTACTTGCCCTCGAGCGGCTTGACGGGGAGCATCCACTCCCAGCGCACGCCGATGCGGTCGAGCTCCGCGAACGTCTCCTTCCAGTTCGCCACCCGGCGCGAGGAGATGTAGTCCGCGAGCAGGCGCACGTCGACGCCGCGGGCGACGGCGCCCTCCATCGCCGCGAAGAATCCGCGCGTCGTGTCATCCCAGGAGACGATGTAGAACTCGACGTGCACGAACGAGGTCGCCCGGTCGATGTCGGCGGCCATGGCGTCGATCGAGCCCTGGTAATCGCCGATGAGCGTCGCGGCGTTGCCGTCGACGGCGGGCAATGCGGTGAGCTCGCGGTTCTGCACGACGACGCGCTCGAACCAGCGCGGCCACTCCCCCGCCGACGCCGGCTCGTCGTAGCCCGCCGCCTGCGTCGCGATGACCTGGTCGATGCGCGCCTGCTCGTCGCGCCGCTTCTTCGGCAGGTGGTAGCTGCCGATCAGCAGGAAGAACAGGATGCCCGCGAACGGGATGATGTAGATCGCGAGCAGCCACGCCATCGCGGCGGTCGGCTTGCGACCCTTCGGGATCACGATGAGCGCGGTGATCTTGATCGCGAGGTCCAGGAGGAATCCGGCCAACCACCACAGGTTGGCCCCGAGCACGGCATCCATTCCGGCACCGTAGCGAGCCGGGCTCCCTCCGACGGGGAACCCGCGGACGACTCGCCGCATCCGCGCTCACGGGCATCCCCCGGCACGTATGCAGGCAACGCCATACCCCCCTGCATATGGTTGGCGGATGCTCAGACGAATGTTCGCCCGGGTTTTCTGGGCCGGCAGCCGATGGAAGCTTGCCGGCGAGGGCGCCCCCGGTCGCCCATCGGTGCTCATCGGCGCCCCGCACACCTCCAACTGGGACTTCGTGCTCATGCTCGGCATCGCCTGGCACTACGGCATCGACGTCCGCTGGCTCGGCAAAGCCTCGCTCTTCGCGGGCTGGCGCGGCCCGATCATGCGCAAGCTCGGAGGCATCCCGGTCGACCGCTCCGACGCCGCCCGCGTCGTCGACGAGGTCGTCGACCGCATCAGGGCGGGCGAGGTCTTCGGCCTCGTCGTCACCCCCGACGGCACCCGCAACTCGACGTTCTGGAAGTCTGGTTTCTACCGCATCGCGCAGGAGACCGGCCTGCCCGTCACCCTCGGCTTCGTCGACCGCACCACGATGACGACCGGCCTCGGCCCGACGTTCGAGCTCTCGGGCGACGTGCCGGCCGACATGGACCGCATTCGCGCGTTCTACGCCGACAAGTCGGGCTTGCGCCCCGAGGCCCGCACCGAGCCGCGCCTGCGCGACGAGGCATCCTTCTCGCCGTCGAGCGACCTGGCGGCCTGACGCCGCGACGACGAGGGCCGGGGCGCACTGCACCCCGGCCCTCGTGCGTCCGTCGGCTCAGCCCGCGAAGTCGAGCTGGGAGTCGGCGACCGCGATCATCGACCACTCGGCGCCCGCCGCGTCGGTGAAGTAATAGGTCGGCACGACGAGCACCGAGCCGTCGCTCTGCCACTGGGAACCGAGACCGAGCCGCGCCGACACGATCTCGACGTCGTTCACCGCCCACGAGAGGGCGCTGCCCGCCTCGGGGGTCGCAGGCGCCTCGGTCGGGGGCGTCCAGATCTCGGAGGAGGCGGCCTCCCGCTCGGCGACGCCCATGTCGAGGGCGACCGGGCCGTCGGCGGGCATGATCGACATCGAGGCGCCGAAGCGGGGGTCGGAGAGCCGTTCGAACGCCGCCTGCTCGCTGACGATCGGGTAGTCGCCGAGGCCGACGAGCGGGGCGAGCGAGCCGTTGACGCTGTAGACGCCGCCCGTCGCGTACTCGAGGTACCAGGCCTGCTGGAGCCGCTCGCCGTCGAGGAGCGGCCACGCCTGCACGGAGCGAGAGACGGCGCCGTCGTAGACCGTCGAGGTGTACTCGAAGGCGTCGGCGTCCTGCCCGCTCGCCGCGATCACGTCGCGCATCGCGGCGATCGCCGTGTCCTCGGCGGGCAAGTCACCCGCGGCCTCCTGCGTGCAGACGCCCGAGGCGTCGACGGTCGCGCACCACGGGTTGAGGGCCGGGTCGGTGTACGAGAACGAGGTCGTGCCGTCGAGGCTCACGCTCAGCACGGGCGCCGTGCCGTCGTAGGAGCCGAGCATCCACGAGCCGTTCTCGAGCGTCGGCGTGCCCGACATGCCGAGCGCCGCGGCGAGCGCGGCGACGTTCTCGGCCGTCGCGGCCGAGCGGGCGTCGTACCCGTACGCGACCGCGCTGCCGGTCTCGGTCGAGAGCCCGCTCGCGTGGAAGGCGTTGCGGCCGCTGCCGCCGGGGTAGACGAGGCTGCTCCGGGAGTCCAGGGCCGCGCCGTTCGCGCCGGCGCCGGCGTCGGCCGCGATGCCCGGCTCGATGGCCAGTTCCTCGGTCGACCGGCCCGAGTCGGCCGCCAGTTGGCCGGTCGAGGAGCCGCCGCCGGACGCGGCGCCGACGCCGTACCCGGCCGTGCCGACGAGCGCGAGGGCCGCGGCGACGGACGCCGCGG
>NZ_WSTA01000021.1 GCF_009789225.1 Agromyces seonyuensis
TTCCGCTTCCTGCGCCTCCGGGGCAACGAGGGAAAACATTACGCCGAACCCGCCCACCCCGCAAACCCAGCCCACACCCCGGGCGTGTCGCACCCCAGCCCACCACCCAAACCCCCGACCACGCCCGAATCGACCGCGCGGACGCGCTCCACTCGCCCGCCGAGACGGGACGAGACGAATGGGGAGGAGGCCGGGGAGGCTGGAGCGGCCCGCCGGATTCCACCGCGTCGTGATCGACCGCGGGCGGAACGAAGCGCCGGCCCGACGCGCACCGCCGGTCAGAGCGCGCACGTTCGATACCGACGCCGACGGCACGTCCCGTGCTCTCGACCCAACGGGAGATCTCGCCCGGTCGAACCCGCTACGGCTGTGCGGGCTGCGCCGCGTACTCGGTGAACGCTTGCTCGACCTCGCTGAGGAGCTTCGAGCTGAGCGCATCGACGGCTCGGCAGGCACGGGCGGTGTTCACGCCCAGGCCGTGCGGCGTCGCCGATCCGTGCGCATGGATGTTGCGGAGCGCGTACGCGAAGACGACGAGGCCTGCGGTCGTCGAGATGTCGTCGAACTTGCCGCTTCCCTTCATCCCGGTCACGTTCTCGTTCGACGTCATGGCCTCGATGTCGAGCGTGCTCCGCAACTCGTCGGCGAGGTCCGGATCCGCGATCGCGCCGAGAGCCGCCTTCCGGCTCGGGTCGAGCTTGGTGAACTGCTCGAGCGCCGAGTACGCGAGCAGCAGTCTGAACAGGCTGGTCTGACCGGCCAGGGTGTCGTCGCGGTACCCGTCGAGCTGGAGGCCCGTGAAGCTCCGTGCCACACGCCAGCGGGAGTGGAATCGGGCGGGCAGACCGCTGCGAAGCAGCTCGGGATCGTCCTCCCGGATCCGGTCGCAGTAGGCCTTCCAGCCGATGAGCTCGATCGTCGCGGTCTCGGTCGTCATCCGGTCATGCTGGCAGCGCTGACAGCTGTCGCGGAAGGGCCGGTGCGGACTCGCCTACCCCACGTTCGCGGGGGCCGGCGTGCCGGCGGAAACCGGTGCGGGGGAGTCATCCACCGCAGGCCGGCGGGCGGTCGCGGCGGCGATCGCGACGGCGATGCCGACGAGGATGCCGAAGGCCGCACCGAACAGTGCCGAGAAGACCAGGTTCGCCGCCGTCGTGCCGAGGAACGTGCCGAGGTCGGCGTGGAGCACGAACGAGTACGCGACGCCGCGCACGAGGTTCGCGGCCATGACGGCGAGCACGGTCACGCCGAGGGCACGGCCGAAGGCGCGGGCGGGCCGTGGGAACGGGCGCTTGCGCACCGCGGCGCGCAGCAGCACCCACGCGGTGACGAGGAGCACGGCGACGGCGACGAGATCGACGGCCCACAACAGCCACGTCGTCTCGCCGACGGGCACCGGTCGCAGGGCCGGCAGCAGGAAGGGCAGGCCGATCGCGGCGGGCACGGCGACGTAGGGGAACCACGCCACGGCGGTACCCATGAGGGGCTGGATCCCCGCCAGGAGGCAGAGCACGGCGAGCGCGATGAGGACCGTCCAGGACGTGCGCCCGAGCGGTTGTGGGTCGATCGTCCCAGTTGGCATGGGCCGATGATAGCCTCGCGCACACGCTCGATGTCGAGCGATTTCCACGCCCCGCCCGAGGGGCGCGAGACCCGAGGAGACCGCAGTGCGTTTCGGTGCCCGTTCGACCCTCGCCGTGCTCCTCGTCGCCGTCTTCGGCGTGGGGGCCGCGGCCGCAGCAGCGCGCACGCCGGTGCCGGATTCGCTCGCTGCCGGCCTCACCGGTCCGGACGGCCGCACGCTCGTCGCCCACGGCTTCAACACCGCGAGCAGTTCGAAGACCGTCGCCGACGGCCTCCCCGACTTCACCGAGGACGACCTCGACGCCGAGCACGCCGACATGGGCACTTCCTTCGTGCGCTACCTGATCTCGTGGCGCAAGGTCGAGCCGAGCCCGGGCGTCTACGACCAGGACTACCTCGACGACGTCGCCGAACGGGTGCGCTGGTACGACGAGCGCGGCTACTCCGTGATGCTCGACATGCACCAGGACCTCTGGGGCGTCGGCATCACGCCCGACGGCCAGGTCGGCAACGGCGCCCCGGTGTGGGCGACCTATATGGACGGCCTGCCGGTGGAACCCCAGCCGCAGTGGGAGCTCTACTACCTGCAGCCCGGCGTCATCCGCGCGTTCGACAACTTTTGGAACACGACGGGCGAGCACCCCGAGCTCATGGACCACTACGCCGGCGCCTGGCGGGCCGTGGCCGAGCGGTTCGCCGACACCGACGCCGTCGTCGCCTACGACCTCATGAACGAGCCCTACGGCGGCTCCGTGCAGGGCGTCGCGTTCGAGTCCGGGCCGCTGACCGAGCTCTACCAGCGCAGCGTCGACGCGATCCGCGAGGTCGACCAGGACTCGTGGGCCTGCCTCGAGCCGCAGGCCCTCGGCTTCAACTGGGGCCTGCCGAGCGCGCTCGGCCACGTCGACGACCCCCGCGAGGGCGACCCTCGCATCGCGTTCTGCCCGCACATCTACCCGCTCCCGATGGACCTCGGCGACGGCTTCAGCGGGACGTCCCGCGACCTCGTCGAAGGCACCGTCGCCTCGTGGCGCGACAACGTGCTGCGCACCTCCCACGAGCTCGGCGACGTGCCGGTCATCCTCGGCGAGTTCGGGCTCGACACGACGCTGCCGGGCGCGCTCGACTACGTCGACCTCATGTACGACACCGCCGGCGAACTCGGCTTCGGCGTCACCTACTGGTCGCGAGACCCCGGCGGCTGGGGTCCCTACGAGGCGGACGGCACCCCCCGCAATCTGATCGGCGCCGTCGATCGCGCGTACCCGGTCGCGGTCGCGGGCACGGCCCGCTCGTGGTCGTGGGAGGACGGCGTCTTCACGCTCGTCACGGAACCGGATGCCTCGGCGAGCGCGCCGACCGAGCTCTACCTGCCCGACTCGATCGGCGACGACGTGCACGTCGAGGGGGCGGAGATCCTCGAGTGGGACGCGGCGAGCCGCATCCTCCAGCTCGAGGCGCCGGCGGGCGAGAGCGAGATCACCGTCGTGGTCAGCGCCGGCTGAGACCTGCGGCCCTCAGTCGATCGCCTCGACGCCGGCGATGCGCTGCTCCTCGACGTCGAGCCGCGTCTGCACCGAGTTCGCGACCGCGTCGTCGATCGAGCCGTCGCGGCGCAGCCGCAGCAGCACCTCCCGCTTGCGATCGAGGATGGCGAGCTGCATCCGCCGGTACTCCTCGAACCGGTGCACCGGGGAGAGGTCGACCTCGGCATCCTCGTCGGCGAGCGGATCGGCGCCGGTCGCGTCGGAAGGGTCCGCCGAGCCGGCCGATCCGGCGACCCCGGCGGCGCCGGTCGAGCCCGCGACGACGAGCGAGGCGCCGGCCTTCGCCGCGGCCTTGGCGTTCATGACCTCGAGCCGTTCCTCGAGATCGCGCCGCACGCGTTCGCGGGTGTCGTCGCCGACACCGAGCTCGTCGGCGAGTTCGTCGACCACCTGGTACGCGGCGCCCGAGAGGGAGCGCTCGGCGAGCGAGCGCTCCTCGTCCTCGCCGAAGTCCTCGGGGAAGCGCGCCCAGCGCACGACCGCCGGCAGGAGCGGGCCCTGCACGAGGAGGGTCAGCAGGATGACGCCCGCGGTCACGAAGATGATCTCGTCGCGGCCTTCCAGCGGCGCGCCCGAGGCCGTCGCCGGCACGGCGAGCGCGAGCGCGAGCGAGACCGCGCCGCGGAAGCCCGCGACCGTGCTCACGACGCGGGCTCGATGGCTCATGCGGCGAGCGCGTTGCGAGGGGCGCCGGTCGATGAGCCGGATGAGCGTGATCGAGAGCACCTGGAACACGAAGCGCACCACCAGCATGACGACCCACACGACGACCGTCACGAGCAGGAGCCACGCGACCTCCCACCCGGGGATCTCGCGGGCGACGACCTGCACCTCGATGCCGACCAGCACGAACAGGGCGCCGTTCAGGAGGTAGGAGCCGAAGGGCCAGGCCGACTCGGTCAGCCGTCGCGAGGCCGCCGTGCTGATGCGCGCCGACTGGTACGAGACGAAGAGTCCCGCGACGACCACGGCGAGCACGCCCGAAGCGCCGATGAGCTCCGCGAGCAGGTACGCCGTGAACGGCGTCGCGAAGAGTCCGAGATTGATCGTGAGCGCGTCGCGGCGTCGCCGGGCGAACAGGTAGGCCGCCCAGGCGACGAGGAGCCCGGCCGCGATACCCCCCAGGTAGGAGAGCACCACGAGCCACGAGAGGTCCCACGCCGTGTACGAATCGCCGGTCGCGATGCCGACGGCGACCCCGTAGACGACGAGCGCCGTTCCGTCGTTCGTGAGGCTCTCGGCCTTCAGGAGCATGAAGTTGCGCCGCGGCAGACTGCGACCGAGCGCGCTGACGGCCGTGGCGTCCGGCGGCGCGATCGCCGCACCGAGGATGAGGGCGGCCGTCCACGGCACACCGAGCGCGGCCGCGGCGCCGCCGACGGCGAACGCGGTCACGACGACGAGCAGGGTGCTCACGAGGACGATGCCGCGGAAGTCGCGCCGGATCGACCGCAGCGAGGTGGTGAGGCTCTCCCAGAACAGCATGACCGGCAGGAACAGGAGCAGCACGGTCTCCGGCGGCAGTTGCACCTCCCGCAATTGCGGCACGAAGCCGAGCAGCAGCCCGAGCACGAGCAGCACGAGCGGCGCGGCGATCCTCACGCGCATCGCGACGACGGTGCCCGCGAGGATCGTCAGCGCGAGCAGGACGGTGACCTCGAGCCCTTCCATCGACGGCTCCTTTCCCCGGCCGGACGGGATCCCGGTGATCCCACCCTGCACCCGGAATCGAACCGCGCGGGAGGCCCGGCGATTCCCGGGTACGGGTGGACCGGTCTCGTCGGACCTGTCCGCGCGGTCCCGGTCGCGGCGCGGGGCGCCGGTCGCTAGCGTCGGGCGCAGGCGGGAGGGGGCCGGATGACCGAGGGCGAGGCGGCCCAACCGCTCGAGGCCGGGCGGCCCGACCCCGAGGATGCCGGCGCCGCGGCGCTCGTGGCGATCGCGGCCATCGTCGAGACGCTCGACGCGAGTCTCGGACCCGCACTGCTGGACCTTCCCGACGGCGTGCACGCCCACCGCAAGGCCGTGCGGCGGCTGCGCAGCGCGCTCGCGGCGTTCCGACCGTTCTTCGACGGCGCGCGGGTCGACGTGCTCCGCGCCGACTACCGGGCGTGGGGCCGCGAGCTCGGCGACGTGCGGGACGCCGAGGTGCGCATCGAGTTCGCGGAGCACCACCTCGCAGCGGACGACCCGCCCGAGGCACGGGTGCTGCTCGTCGACGACGAACGCTCGGCGCGGGCCTTCGAGCACGCACGGCTCGCGCGGCACGGCATCGGACCCGCGGCGGCAGGGCGTCGGCGGCGACTCGCGGCGTTCCTGCTCGAGCCCGGCCGGACCGCCGTTGCGCGGCAGCCCATCGAGGACGGGTTGCGAGAGCGTCTCGTGCAGCAGGGCGAGCGAGCGCTCGATCGGGCGGATGCCGCGCTCGGGGCATCCGCGAGCCTCGACGACCTGCACGGGTTCCGGAAGGCGGCGCGGCGGCTGCGGTACGCGACCGAGGCGGCCGCCGCATTGCCCGCGTCGCGGTTCGGCGAGCGCGCCGACCGGCTCGCCGCCGCGGCCGAGGCGATCCACGAGTCGCTCGGCGCCCACCGCGACGGCGTGCTGTTCGCCGAGCACGTCGAGGCGCTGCCCGGCTCCGGCGCCGCGCTCGAGCCGATCGCGGCCCGCGCCCGCCTCGAGGCCGGCGCCCGGCTCGGGAAGCTGCCCGCGACCGTCGACGAGCTGCGGGCGGCGCTCCGCGCCTTCGCCTGAGCCGGGCCCCCGCCCGATCGAGGGTCACGGATTCACGTTGAGGTTGCCGTTCCTGCACGCTTCCGCGCGTGCCCCGGAAACCCGCGGAACGACGCCGATCAGAGCCCGTCGGCGACGGCCCCGGCGGCGGCCAGCCAGGCCCGTCGGGTCGGCTTCGCGAGGCGGTCGAAGCGCAGTTTGCCGTCGCGCATGGCCGGGTCGTAGGGGATCACGACGGCCTTGCGGGCGATGGGCCGGAAGCCCGAGGCGATGTGCTCGGCCGGGCCGAGGCCCGCACGGCGGTCGGACTGGGACACGATCACGACGGCCTGGTCCGCGAGGCGCGCGGCGCGGCCGTCGCGCGAGCGCAGCGCCTCGAGAAGGAGCGCCCCGGCCTCGGCGTGCTCGCCCTGCGCGGTCGTCGCGATGACGAGCTGGTCGGCCTGGTCGACCATGCGACGCCAGCGTTCGGCCGACTCGTCGTTGCCGGAGTCGATGACGATGAGCCGGAAGTACTTCGCGGCGACGGCGTGCACGGCGTCGAACTCGGCGGAGGTCAGCCGCTGGTTCTCGGCGAGGACGTTCGGGTTCGACCGCAGGACGTCGTAGCGGTCCTCGGTCTGGTGGTGCACGAACGCGGTGAGGTCGGAGACGCGCGCCATCGGGCCGATGAGGTGCGCGGCGTTCGGCAGCAGCTCGTGGATCGTCGCGTCGTGCGCGCCCTGCTCGGTTCGCCAGCCGAGGGTGCCGCGGGTCTCGTTGTTGTCCCAGGCGAGCACGCCGGCGCCACCGTTGCGGGCGAAGATCGCCGAGAGCATGGCAGTCGAGGGCGTCTTGCCCGCCCCGCCCTTGCCGTTGACGATCGCGATGGTGCGGGGGCCCGCCCAGTGCCGGCTGACCCGGGCGAGGTCCTCGAGCTCCTCGGCCTCGGCGGCCGACGGGGCGACCCGCATGCCGACCTTGTTCATCGCGCCGCGCCAGCCGCGCGTGGCCCGCTGGGACTGCTGCTCCTCCTCGATGAAGGAACGGCGCGAACGCATCGTGGCGACGGAGTGCTGAAGGGGCTGCGCGGCGACCGGCTGCACGGCCGGAGCGGGCTGCGGGGCGCCCTCGGCTGCTGGCGCGGGCGGGGTCATGGGCGTCAGGTCGACGGGACGCGGCCGGTCGGCGACCTCGACGCTCGTGTCGGCGACGACCTTGCCGTCGGGGTGGACGATGATCGGCCAGGTGCCGGTCGGGTCGTAGGTCATCACCGGCAGCGGTCGGCCGACCTTGGCCGCCTCGATCGCGATGAGGGCGCTGACTGCGTCGAGCGTCTGCTCGGCGGAATCGGCGAGCACGATGTGCATTTCGTCGTCGATGCGCACTTCCGCGGACCCGTCGTTGCGCATCTGCACGGTCACGGTCGGCCCGTCGAGGGCGTGGTCGGTCGTCATGGACTCTCCCTGTCGTGGCTTGGCCGCCGGGGGCGGGCGGCGAGCAGCTCCGGGGCGGACGGCTCGGGTGCCGGCCCGGTGCCTTCACAGCATACGAGCGGCGGGGGTCCGGTTCCATCCATTTGCCCCGCACCCGGGGGACATCGCATCGACGGCGTCGGGCTCCCCGGGCGGACCGCCGGTCGCCGTCGCCCCGAAGCGCTCGGCCTGCTCGAAGCGTTCCGTCGAGAATGGGTGGATGACCTCCCCCGTGCAGCTCACCGACGCCGGCCGTGCCTTCCTCGACGAGTACCACCTCGCGACCCTCTCCACGATGGGCCGCGACGGCGGCGTGCACGTCGTCGCCGTCGGCTTCACGCTCGGCGAGGACGGTTACGTCCGCATCATCACGAACGACGGCAGCCAGAAGGTCGTGAACGTCGAGCGGGACGACCGCGCCACCGTCGCGCAGGTCGCCGGGCCCGCGTGGCTGAGCATCGCCGGCCGCGCCGAGATCGAGCGCGACCCCGCGGCCGTCGCCCACGCGGTCGAGCTCTACGCGAACCGCTACCGCCAGCCCCGCGAGAACCCGAACCGAGTCGTCATCCGCATCGCGCCGACCAAGGTCATGGGGTCGCCGGGCCTGCGGGCCTGAGCGTCGCGGCGCCGGCTGACGACTCGCCGAGAGGATGCCCGTCGCCGCGGGCGGGTGTCGCCGGAAGGCCCTACTGTCTGGGCATGGCGCTGTTCCGACGACCGACCCCGAAGACCGTCCGCCTCGACGCGAACGTCGGCCTCAAGGCCTCGCGCGCGCCGTGGAGCCTGTGGGCCGACGGGTTCGGCCGGCTGGCCACCCGGAGCATCCAGATCATCGTCGTCGTCGCGGTCGCGGCGGGCATCATCTGGCTCATCCAGACGCTCACGATCGTGACGATCCCGCTCGTGCTCGCCCTCATCCTGGCGAGCGCGTTCGCCCCCGTGATGGCGTGGATGCGGCGCCGGGGCGTTCCGGACGTCCTCGCGACGCTCCTCGCGCTGCTCGCGACCTTCGTGGTGCTCGGCGGCATCGCCTGGCTCATCGTCGAGGCCGTGCAGGATCAGTGGGACGATCTCGCGACGCAGGCCTCCGACGGATTCGACGACCTCGTGCACTGGGCGCAGGACCTACCGTTCTTCCCCGAACCCGACCAGATCCAGGACTGGATCGACCAGGCCGTCGGCTTCCTCACGAGCGCCCAGTTCGGCTCGGGCGCCGTCGCGGGCGTCGGCGCGGTCGCGAGCTTCATCACGGGCCTCGTGCTGATGATCGTCATCCTGTTCTTCTTCCTGAAGGACGGGCCGCGCATGTGGGAGTTCCTGCTGCGCCCCTTCCACGGCGACCACTACCGCCGGGCCCGCCGCATCGGCGATAAGACGGTCTCGACGTTCGGCTCGTACATCCGCGGCACTGCGGCGGTGGCGGCGGTCGACGCCGTCGGCATCCTCATCGGCCTGCTCATCCTGCAGGTGCCGCTCGCGCTCCCGCTCGCGGTGCTCGTGTTCCTGCTCGCGTTCATCCCGATCGTCGGTGCGACGATCGCGGGCATCCTGGCAGCGCTCGTCGCCCTCGTCGCGAACGGCTGGATCAACGCGCTCTTCGTCGTCGGCGTCGTGATCCTCGTCCAGCAGCTCGAGGGCAACTTCCTCCAGCCCGTGCTCATGGGGCGCTCGATGAAGCTGCACGCCTTCGTCATCCTCGTCGCCCTGACCGTCGGCACGGCCGTCGGCGGCGTCCTCGGCGCGGTGCTGGCGGTGCCGATCGCCGCGGCGGCCTGGGGCATCATCCAGGTCTGGGACGGCCCGAACCTGCCCGCCCGCTGGGCGCGCGCGAAGGTGCCCGAACGCGAGTAGCCGCGCGTTCGCCGGTCACGGCGCGACGCGCGCGGGCCGCGACGTGATTTCGTCGCCGCCACGGCGGCGGGTAGTCTTTCGGAGTTGCCCGGCGACGGGCGGCATGCGGATGTGGCGCAGTGGTAGCGCATCACCTTGCCAAGGTGAGGGTCGCGAGTTCGAATCTCGTCATCCGCTCCGATGAAGCCCGGCGGTCACCCCGCCGGGCTTCACTCGTTTCCGGGCGTTCCGGAAGCCGGGGCGAGCCAGGTACGCGCAGACCCTCCCGGCAGCGGGGTCGCCCGGCCTACCGTGGAGGAATGGGAGACATCCGCTCGGAGGCCCGCGAGTTCCTCGGCTCGCGGCGTGCGCGCATCACCCCCGAGGAGGCCGGCCTGCCCGTCTACGGCGGCAACCGCCGGGTGACCGGGCTGCGTCGCGAGGAGGTCGCGATGCTCGCCGGCCTCTCGGTCGACTACTACGTGCGCCTGGAGCGCGGCAACCTGGCCGGTGCCTCCGAGAGCGTGCTCGATGCACTCGCGAACGCCCTCCGACTGGATGACGCGGAACGCGAGTACCTCTTCGATCTCGCCCGCGCGGCCGGGCCGGGGCGCAAGCGGGCCACGAAGCCCGCGACGGCCGTGCGCCCGGCGGTGCAGCAGGTGCTCGACGCCATCTCCGACGCCCCGGCATGGGTGCGCAACGGCCGGCACGACATCATCGCCGCCAACAGGATGGGCCGCGCGCTCTACTCCCCCGTCTACGCCGACCCGCACCGGCCGGTCAACACCACGCGCTTCGCCTACCTGAACCCTGCGGCCCGCGCGTTCTGGCGCGATCACGACCGCATCCTGCACGACGCCGCCGCGATGCTGCGGCTCGAAGTCGGCCGCAACCCGCACGACCCCGATCTCATCCGCCTCGTCGGCGAGCTGTCGACGCAGAGCGATGACTTCCGCCGGCAGTGGGCATCCCGCGACGTGAAGTTCCACCGCAGCGGACTGAAGCGCCTGCGCCACCCGGTCGTCGGCGACCTCGACCTGAACTTCGAGTCGATGGAGCTCTCGAGCGAGCCCGGCCTCTACCTCAACGTGTACTCGGCCCCCGAGGGCTCGCCGTCGGCCGACGGCCTGCGCCTGCTCGCCTCGTGGGCGGCGACGCAGGAGGCGGAGTTCTCAGCCGAGGACCGAGCCGCAGTCGAGTAAGCCCCCCGTTCCCGGGGCGGCGCCCCGGGCGCCCCGGTGCTTGAATGAGCCATGCTCATCGTCGAGTAAGGGGGATCCCATGGGGTTCGTCGCATTCGCGGTCCTCGGCCTCATCGCCGGCGCGATCGCCATGCTGATCCGCCCGGCCGGGAACGGCGGCGGTTGGCTCCTCACGCTCGTGCTCGGCGTCGTCGGCTCGTGTCTCGGCGGCTGGCTCGGCATCGCGCTCTTCAGCATCGACCTCCACCGATTCTGGGATCTGCGCAGCTGGCTCTGCGCCATCGCGGGCGCGGCCGTGGTGCTGCTCGTCCAGGCCGCGCTCCTCCGCGGCCGCGACCGCCGGCCCTGAGCACTCCATGCGAGGATCTCCCGCGTGGGGATCTGCTCGTGCACCCGGCGAACGCCGTCGCCAAGCGATGGGCGCAAGGCGAGAACGGGACGTTCCTCCGCGGACTCGGCGACGAAATCGTCCGTCGCACCGGCCTTCGCGCCGAGGACTGCCTGACCCGTCCAGGTCCGCTCCGGGCTGACCGCGCGACCCTTCCTACTGCGCGAGCGCCGGGAAGCTCCAGCGGCCGTCGGTGATCTCGGGGTGGGGTCGGTAGAGCCGGACGAGGTAGTTCCATCCCTCGACGATCGGCAAGGCGTTCGGGACGTCGTCGGGGTAGTCGCCGAAACGGACGGTGATCGTGCCGTCCTCGTTCCGCACCCCGGTGATGCTGTTGATCGAGTAGGCGCCCCGGTCGTTCGGCTCGAAGTAGCCGGCCCTGTTGTACACGGAGATCGACCAGAACCCGTCGACCGGAACCTCGCCGACGGTCAACTCGTACTGCCCGACGGGCAGTCGGGGGTCGACGCCGAGGTAGGTCGCCTCGATCGAGGGGAGCCCGCCCCACCCGGCGGCGGTGCCGATGAGGTGCCGGACCGGGTCGACGTCATCACGCGAGCCGAACGTGCGGTCGAAGGCGGTGAGATTCCGAGCGAGCGCGAGCAGGGCGTCACGGGTCTCATCGAGGCCGGCGGTGTCGTAGTCGGGCAGCTCGAAGGGGTTCGATGATCCGACCTCGAGCCCGATCTCGTCCTGCAAAGCCGCCACCTCCGCGAGGTCGGATTCGACGGCGGGATCGACCAGTGTCCGCACCGCCACCACGACGTACGGAGTGCCGAACTGCTCGACGGTCAGACGATGCTCGCCGGCTCCATGGAAGATCGCATCGATGTAGTGGTGCTCGTTGACCACCATCGCCGACAGATACCGCTCCCCGGGCTCGGGGAGGGTCAGCGTCGCGCCGGCGCTGATGTCGACGACCGCGAAGCTGTACAGCGTGTCCCGGTTCAACCGGATGACCGTCTGAGCATCGACGGCCGCCGGAACGCGGTTGTGCACGAATCGATTGACTCCGCCGGCGTCGCGCTGAAGATCGTGCATCATCCGGTGCGTCTCTGCGAGCACGAAGTTATCTGCGTTGACATGTATGGGCATGTCCCGATATTCGCAGCGCCATCGGCCCGCGCGCCGCTGGACTCGCGGGTCGGCAGCGCGTCGCGATTTCCGTCAGTCGCGGTCGGTCGACGCCGACTGGAACACCGGAACCGTGGTCGTCCGCCGACGATTCGCGAGCAGCACGGCCACGATGCCGAGGCCGAGGGTGCCCGCCAGGTAAGCGAGCTTCCCGAGCGTCAGGAACAACCCGGCGAGGCCCTGGATGTCGTCGGCGCCGACCGCGGCGAAGAGGAGCTGCGGCACGACCCACGCCACGACGTGCAGGCCGAACACCCACAACGGCGCCCGGTTCCACGGGCTCGGAACCGTGTCGGCGCGGGCGATCTGCACGGCCGCGATGAAGCCGGCCGCGGCGGGGACGAGCACCGACGCGACGCCGAACACGCTCCACGCGAGGTCGCCGATCGGCTCCGACGGGCTCAGCAACCGGCCGATGAACTGCGTCGCGAACGGCCAGAGCGCGAGCACGACGAGGGCGATGACGCCGAGCGGCCGTCGCGCGACCACGCTCGACTCCCGCGACGTGCCGATCGCGAACAGCAGCAGCGCTGCGGCGGCGAGGATCTCGGCGGCGGCGGCGATCACGGGCGCCCCGGCGCTGCCCACGAGGTTGTCGCGCAGCATCCCGAGCACGCCGGCCGCGATGAGTCCGAGACCTCCGGTCATCCACACCGTCGTCGTGCGCCGCATGCGATCACGCTACAACCCGACGCGCGGGCCGGGGCGGCGGAAACGGAAGCCGGGCGCCGCGGCGCGACGGGGGCCCGGCCTCCGTTCGAGCAGTTCGCTCAGCCCGGGTACTCCTCATCCGTGAGCAGGTCGCCCCACACCGTCTCCGGCTCGTCGCCGTCGGGGTCGGGCGCCTCCCACAGGGCGAGGTGGCACATGAACTGGTCGGCGGTCGCGCCGTGCCAGTGCCACTCGCCGGCGGGCGTGTAGGCCGTGTCGCCGGGGTGCAGCACGATGAGCTCCTCGCCGCGCGACTGCACGTACCCGAGGCCCTCGGTCACGTGCAGCGTCTGGCCGAGCGCGTGCCGGTGCCACGCGGTACGCGCGCCGGGCGTGAAGCGCACGAGGTTCAGCCGCGCCCGCGAGGGCTCGGTGCCGCGGTAGTACGCGTTGAAGTAGACGTCGCCGGTGAACCACTCGGCGGGGCCGCGGTTCGTCGGCCCCTTGGGCTGCAGTTCGGTCACGGTCTCCCCTTCCGGAGCCAGGATGCCCGCGGCGAAGCGCCGCGGGAAGCATCCGCGATCAGAATCGGATCATCGTCTTCAGCGACTCGCGGGCATCCATCGCCGCGTAGCCGGCCGGCGCCTCGTCGATGCCGATGACGCGGTCGAAGACGCGACCCGGGTCGATCTCACCCGCGAGCACCTGCGCGATCGCCGGCTCGAGGTAGGCGCGTACGGGCGCCGGGCCGCCGGTGAGCGTCGCGTTCTTGCCGAACAGCGAGCCGAACCCGATGGGCGCCGACTCGTACTGCGGCACGCCGACGCGGGAGAGCACGCCGCCGGGGCGGAGGATCCCGTACGACTGCTCGTAGGCGGGCATCAGGCCGACGGCCTCGAGCACCACATGGCTGCCCTCGCCGCCGGTGAGCTCCAGCACCTTCGCGACGCCCTCGTCGCCGCGTTCGGCGACGACGTCCGTCGCGCCCCACTCGACGCCGAGGTCGGTGCGGGCGGCGTGGCGGCCCATGAGGATGATGCGCTCGGCGCCGAGCCGGCGCGAGGCGAGCACGGCCGAGAGCCCGACCGCGCCGTCGCCGACGACGGTGACCGTCTTGCCCGGCTCGACGCGGCCCATGAACGCGGCGTGGTACCCGGTGAGGTAGACGTCGCTGAGCGCGAGCAGGGATGCCAGGAGCGACGCATCGGCGCCCGACGGGTCGACGCCGGGCACCGTGACGAGGCTGCCGTCGGCGAGCGGGATGCGGGCGAGTTCGGCCTGGAGGCCGCCGACCTCGGGGTTGCCGTACCAGCCGCCGTGGACGCACGCCGTCTGGAAACCCTCGCGGCAGAACGCGCACGTGTTGTCCTGGAACGCGAAGGGGGCCACCACGAAGTCGCCGGGCTTCACCGTGACGACCTCGGAGCCGACCTCCTCGACGATGCCGATGAGCTCGTGGCCCATCGGGGTGCCGTGCGCACCGTGGGGCATCGAGTGGTACGGGTGCAGGTCGCTGCCGCAGATGCAGGCGCGCACGGTGCGCACGATGGCGTCGGTCGGGTGCTGGATGACGGGGTCGGGGACGGTCTCGACGCGGACGTCGCCGGCGCCGTACATGAAGGTGGCCTGCATGGGTTCCTCTCGGGCGGTTGCGCCGGGGCGGATCTCGCTGCACCGGCGACACCCAGTCCACGCCGACGCGCCCCGGAGCGGGAGTCCCGGTCGGAACGGGTACCGGCGGTACCCCCTTCGCCGCGCGGGGCTCGCGCCGCGCGGGCTCAGGTCGCGCGGGCTCGCGCCGCCCCGGCGAGCGCGCGAGTAGCCTGAGGGCCGTGGATGACCGCGGGGACCAGGCCTACCTCGACGCGGAGCTCGAGCGCTACGAGCGCGAGCTGCCGCGGTACGAGCGACTCCAGGCGCAGCTCGTCGAGGAGTTCACCGACCGCCTCCACGAGGCCGGGTTCAAGTACTTCCACGTCAGCGGCCGGGTGAAGGCCCGCGACTCCTTCGAGGCGAAGCTGCGCCGCCAGCCCGACCGACCCGTCCTCGACGTGCTCGGCATCCGCGTCATCGCGAACTTCGAGGGCGACCTCGCCCGCATGGAGCAGGTCGTGCGCGAGGCGCTCGTCGTCGACGACGACTCCTGGGTGGACAAGAGCGACCTCCTCGCCCCCGACGCCTTCGGCTATCGCAGCGTGCAGTTCGTCGGCCGCATCCCCGGCGAGATCGCCGACGCGGATGCCGACGGAGACGACTGGCGCGTCGAGGTGCAGCTGCGCACCGCCCTCTCCGACACGTGGAGCGAGCTCGAGCACGACTTCCGCTACAAGTCCCCGCGGCAGCTGCCGCGCGAGGTCGATCGGCTGTTCGCCCTCTCCGCAGCGCTGCTCGAGCAGGCCGACACGAACCTCGACCAGATCCGCGAGCGCGTCGAGGACTTCGGCCGACCCTCCCCGGCGTCCGACGGGGCCGCCGAGAAGGGCTACATCGGCCGCTTCATCCAGTACGACGGCGACTCGCGCTTCCTCGACCAGCTCATCACCTCCGCGCTCGACGTGCCCTTCGGCACCGTCACCGGGTCCGGCCGCGAGCTGCGCAGCGTCGTCCGCGCCGCCGGGTGGATGCAGTACGACGAGCTCGAGGATGGGTTCGCGGGCTATTCGGAACTCGGCCGGCGCCTTGCCATCACGTGCTCGAGCGCCTCCCACGGCATCCTGCTCACCGACGTCGAGCCCGGTCGGCCGGCCCGCTCGTTCCGCGGCATCGGCGTCTACTGGACCGCGCTGGCCGCCGCGCTCATCGGCGGCGCGGACCTCTCCGAGAGCCGCGTGCCCGCGGGCCGCCTCGCGGAGTTCCGGGTCGTCGCGTCCTACTTGTTCGGGCATCCCGACCGCTCGGCGCTCGACGCCCGCTATCGCTACCGCACGCTCGCGGCGCCGGTCGGGTCGACCGAGGATGCCGCATTCCAGCCGATCTCGATGGACTGACGCGGCCGCGCCGCCCGCTGGTCGAGGATCGAAGGGGCATCGAGAGCTGGTGAGGTCGCCTCGCGGGGTCTCGATACGGCGCTGACGCCGACTCGACCACGGAGGCGGTTCAGCCGGAGACGGCGACGCTCTCGTGCACGAGGTCCGTGGACTCCGCGAGCTCGGCATGCAACTGCGCGACCGCGCGGCGCGAGACCGAGTGCCCCCGGATGCGTCCGTCGGTCGCGGTGAAGCGTTCCTCGCCCGGCTCGTCGGTGAGGAAGACGGGCTGCACGATCGTCCAGTCGAGGCCGGAACCGCGCAGCATCCCCTCCTGCACCTCGGTGTCGAAGATCTGGGGCTTGAGCAGCAGTGCGAAGTAGAGGCGGTTGACGAAGCCGAGCTTGTCGCGCGACTGGCCGACGCCGTACGAGGACTGCACGACGATGCGGCGGATGCCCGCCCGGCGCGCGGCGTCGAGCACCGCCGCGGTGGCGCGCGAACGCACGTCGAGCGTCGTGGCCTTCGGTCCGCGCAGCCGCACGCGCATGGGCGGCTCGGTGATGCCCACGGTGAGCACGATGGCGTCGTGGCCCGGCAGCAGCCGGTCGAGGGCGGCGGGATCGGTCGCGTCGGCGTCGACGACGGTCAGGCCCTCCCGCGGTGCGATGCGTTCGGTCGCCCGCCGGGAGACCGCAGTGACGCGGTGGCCGCGTCCGAGGAGGGCGTCGACGACGGCACGGCCGGTGCCGCTCGAGGCGCCGATGACGATGGTGTCCATGAGAGTGCTCCTTCGCTTCCAGGTGTCCTCAGATGCTCGCCCGTTCGGCTCGGATCTTCTATCGTCCCCAGTACCGTTTTCATGATCGATCGTCCGGAAGGATGCCCGATGCCGACGCCCCTCGTGCTCCCGTGGGAGCGCACCGATCCGCTCGCCGCCGCCCTCTACCGCGTGCGCATGCGCGGCGCGTTCTACTCCTGGACCGAGGCCTCCGGGATCGGCGCCGTCGCGATGCCGGTGTTCCCCGAGACGCTGAGCTTCCACATCGTCGCGGCGGGCACCGCGTGGCTCGAGGTCGACGATCGGCCGCCCGTGCGGTTGGACGCCGGCTCGCTCGCGCTCGTCCCGCGCGGCATCGGCCACCGCATCGGCACGGCGCCCGGCGCCCCGGCGCTCGGCCGCGCCGACCTGCTGCCCCAGACGATGATCGGCGAGTCCTTCTCCGTGATGCACGTCGGCCCCGCCGACGTCCCCACGAGTCTCACCCTGCTCTGCGGCATCGTCGCGTTCGAGTCCTCCGCGGTCCAGGACATGCTCGGAGTGCTTCCCCCGGTCGTCGTCGTCGACGCGGAAGCGCGTCCGGTGACCGCCGCCCTCCTCCCGCTCCTCGCCGCCGAACTGCGGGATCCGCGGCCCGGCGGCGACGCCGTGGCCACGCGCCTCGCCGACGTCCTCGTCGTCGAGGCCGTGCGCTCCTGGCTCGCGACGAGCCCCGACGAGGCGTCCGGGTGGCTCGCCGCGCTGCGCGACCCCGAGCTCGGCCCCGCCGTCGCGGCGATCCACCACGAGCCCGGTCGCGCGTGGAGCCTCGCCGAGCTCGCGCGCGCCGCCCGCCTCTCGCGCACCGTCTTCGCGGCGCGCTTCACCGAGCTCGTCGGCGTCCCGCCGATGGCGTACGTCGCGTCGACGAGGATGCGCGTCGCGCGCGGGATGCTCGCACAGGGCCGCCGCGTCGCCGACGTCGCGGCCGCGACGGGCTACGGCTCCGAGGCCGCGTTCAGCCGCGCCTACGCCCGCCTCACCGGCGAGACGCCGGGCCGCACGCGGCGCCAGGCGGCCTGAACCGGGGGCGGTTTTCGCAGGAGCGAAAGAACCGCGATTCTGCACTCTTTCGCGACCCCCGCTGCAGCGTGAAACGGGCGCTCGCCGACCTATGCTCGCAAACACCCCTCAGTTTTCGAACCAGGTGCCGGTGGCGCCCGCGATGCGCCGCGGCCGGAAGGACTACCCGTGAGCCACGAGTTCGCCCAGCGACGTACGGACTGGATCGCCCGCGAAGAGCTCGCCGAGCGGATGATCCCGCTCATCGGCGGCCTCTACCGCGACTTCGGCGTCGTCACCTCGATCCACGGCCGTCGGCTCATCAACCGCTCCCCCGTCGAGATCCTCAAAGCGCACCGCTTCGCCCGGCAGGCCGGCGACGTCGTGCTCGACCCGAACGACACGGTCCGCGTGCTCGAGGCACTGCGCGTCGTCGCGCCGGGGCCCGCCTCGGTCGACCTCGCCCGCCTCGTCGCCCGACACGCGGATGCCGGTGAACCCGACCTCGTCGACTTCCTCCGCAGCGAGCTCGCCCCCGTCCTCGTCGACGAGGGATCGCCCCGCCCGCAGGGCGCCGACGTCGTGCTCTACGGCTTCGGGCGGATCGGGCGGCTGCTCGCCCGCATCCTCATCGCCCACGCCGGCCACGGCGAGGGCCTGCGCCTGCGCGCGATCGTCGTGCGCAAGGGCGCCGAGAACGACCTGGCGAAGCGCGCGAGTCTGCTGCGCCGCGACTCGGTGCACGGTCCGTTCCCCGGGACGATCGAGATCGACGAGGAGGCGAACACGATCCTCGCCAACGGCACCCTCATCCAGGTCATCTACTCCGACGACCCGGCGAACATCGACTACACCGCGTACGGCATCCACGATGCGATCGTCGTCGACAACACGGGCCGCTGGCGCGACGAGGCCGGCCTCACCCAGCACCTCCGGTCCACGGGCGTGCAGCGCGTGCTGCTGACGGCCCCCGGCAAGTCGCCGCTGAAGAACATCGTCTACGGCATCAACCACACGGCGATCGCCGACGACGACCGCATCCTCTCGGCGGCCTCGTGCACGACGAACGCGATCACGCCCGTGCTCGCGGCGATCGACGAGGCATACGGCGTCGTGCGCGGACACGTCGAGACGGTGCACTCGTTCACGAACGACCAGAACCTCATCGACAACTTCCACAAGGGCGACCGCCGCGGCCGCTCGGCGGTGCTCAACATGGTCATCGCCGAGACGGGCGCAGCGAAGGCCGTCGCCAAGGCGCTGCCGCAGCTCGAGGGCAAGCTCACGGGCTCCGCGATCCGCGTGCCCACGCCCGACGTATCCCTCGCGATCCTCAACCTCCAGCTCGAGCGCCCGACCGACAAGGACACGCTCAACCGCTACCTCCGCCAGGTGTCGCTCACGAGTCCGCTGCGCCAGCAGATCGACTACATCGAGTCGGCCGAGGTCGTCTCGACGGACTTCGTCGGCTCCAACCGTGCGGGCATCGTCGACGGGCTCGCGACCATCGCCGACGGCACCGACGTCGTGCTCTACGTCTGGTACGACAACGAGTTCGGCTACTCGTGCCAGGTCGTGCGGGTCATCGAGGAGATGGCCGGGGCGCACCCGCTCGTGCTCCCCGAGCGGGAGCCCGTGCGCATCGAGCAGATCGCCGCGCGGACCACGGTCACCGCGTAACGCGGGACCGCGTAACACGGGACCGCGTCGGTCGACGCCGACCCGGGGCCGTCGTTACCGACGCGCCTCGGGCACGGGTCGACGCTGCGGCACCTTCTTGCGCTCGATGTCGGCCATCCCGATCCAGAGGACGTAGGCGAGCAGTTGGCCGGCGGCCAGCGCCCCTGCGATCGGCAGCGCATCGGGGAAGTCGAGGAACCCGCACGCGAGCGTGACGAGGATGGTGAAGCCGGCGAGACCGGCGACGGCGACCAGGCCGCCGAACCGGAGCCGGCCGTCGCCGGCATCCGCGCGTCGGAGCGCGCGTCGGCCGCTGCCTGCCAGGATGCCGGCGGCGATCGGGACGGGGATCGTGATGAGCCACGTCGTGACGTCGTACGGGAGGATGCCCGTGACCGCCCAGAGGATCTGCAGCGGCGCGAGGGCCAGCACCACGATGCCCCACACCGCGCCCGGGTCGGGAGCGCCCGAGGGCGGATCGGCGAGGGGACGAGGGGCGGGGTCGCGGCGCGCGAGTTCGGTGGGTCGCAACCCGGGGCCGGCTGCGACCGCGAGCGCGCCGACACCGGGCGCCTCCTCGCGCACGATCTCGGCCGTGGCGTCGTCGAGGATCCCGCGCTGCCTGAGCACGCCGACCATGGCATCGCGGTCGGCGGACAGCCGCTCGAACTGCGGGACGTCGAGCTTCGCGACCGCGCGGCGCGCCCGCCCCAAGCCGCGCTCGACCCGCCTGGCGACCGCCGACGGGAGCGGTTGACCGGCCGGGACGCGCCCGACCGCCTCGAGCACGTCGTGACGGGCGGCGCTGACGTCCACGCGCACCTTCGGCAGGTCGGAGAGGAGCTCGTAGTCCATGCCCGAGAGCACGCGGTCGAGCGGCTCGTCGGCCGAGATCCCCTTCGCCCAGGCGGTCGGGTCAGTCATGTCGGCCTCCTGCCGGAATGCGCCACGCGAAGGTGGCGATGATCGCGTCGCTCAACAGTCGCATGCCCGCGACCGCGTCGACGCCGTCCGCGTCGGCATCCGACGCACTCGACGCCTCGGGGTCGAGCAGGATCGAGGTCGAGAAGAGCAGCCCGCGACGCCGGCCCGAGCCGGGGATGGGGATCAGGTAGTTGAGCTGGTCGACGTCGGCGCCCTGCAGTTCGGCCGAACCGCGGACCGAACGCTCCCAACGGACGACGGACGTGTCGTCCCCGAGCATCGTCGCGCCGCCGCGGAACAGATCGGACACGGCGGCGTCGAGGGTTCCCCCGGCCGGGTCGACGAGCACGGAGGCCGTGATCGACATCGGAAGGACCGAGTCGCCCGGCAGATCCGTCGGCACGAAGAGCGCCACCGCCCGCGACTCCTCGAGTCGCCGGAACGCGCTCTTCAGCAGCAGGCGGAACTCGAAGTCGAGGTCGGGGCGCGCGTAGCGCCGCAGGGCGGCCGAGGCGCGCTTGATCGCCTCCTGCTCGCCGGCGAGATCCGGCCGGATCCTGGTCCAGCCGTCCGGCAGCACGAGCTGGAAGTCGGGCACGTCGTTGGGCGAGGCGGTCATCCGAGCACGATCGATTCCACGAGGGTCCAGAAATCGGGTGCCATGGCGACGAGCGACGCCGGATCATCGCCTCGGGCGATCGCGAACACGAACGCGTCCGGCGTGTTGAACACCGCGCCGAGCTCGGCACGCACACCGGGATCGTCCTCGCTCACCCGCTCGAGCTGGCGGCTGAAGGCGAAGCCGGCACCGAGACCGCGAGCGACGACGGCCTCCGGCCGGATCGGCACGAGACTGCGCAGCGCGCGCACTTCCTGCTCGACGTCGAGCCCGGGCTGGGGTGCGTCGAGATGCAGCTCGAACCCGGCGACCGCCGGCAGGCCACGGGGGCAGTAGAGCAGCCAGGCGTTGCTCGAGGGGTCGAGACGATCGAGCTGCGCCTCGAGCACGGCCGCGAGCGCCGTCTGGTCGTACTCCCAGGCCGGGTCGACCTGCCAGCGACCGGCGGCGTCGAGGCACCAGGCTCGACGTGCGTCGAGGGAGTCCCGGACGGACGCGATCGGCACCTCCAGCCAGACCTGCGACTCGAACTCGAGCGAGAAGGCGATCCCGACGTTGCCGAGGGTCACGGCGTCGCCATCTGGACGGCCCAGTTGTCGGCGTCGCTCGGAACGACCAGGTCGATGCCCTGGTTGAGCAGCTCGAGCACGCCGTAGCCCGGCTTGGCGATCGTGTCGGTCACGTTGAGGGCGATCTGGAGCTTCGACGTGTCGAGGATGCCCTCGATGGCCGTGCCGTTGAGCGCGCCGTTCACGCGGTTGATCACTGCGGCGCCCGCGCCGTCCGCCGCTTCCGCGATCGTGCGGATGCCCGCACCGTTCGGGCCGGCGATCACGCGGGACCAAGCGGCCTGGATGCCCTTCTGGCCGTCGCGGACGCTGTCGCCGAAGTCCGCCATGCGCTGCAGGACGCTCGCGCTCTGCGTGGCGTTGCCCGCCGAGTTGACGACCGGCTGTCCGAGGAACTGGGCGAAGTCCTTCAACCCTCGGGCCTCGCGGAAGGCCGTCAGTCCGACCATGTCGGCGCCGAAGCCCTTCGAGAAGGTCCAGAAGTTGCCGCCGAACCCGCTCGCGATGCCCTTCGTGCTGCCCCAGAATCCGGCGCCGGCCTCCGCCCACGACGACGCGCCCTTGAAGAGGCCGCCGAGCTTGGTGAGGCTGCCGAACGGGATGACGCCGACGATGGCCATCGCCATGTCCCAGTTGTTGCCGCGGCCTCCCACGCGTTTGGCGATCGTGAACGCGAGCGTCAGCACGCCGGCGATCACGGCGAGCAGGCCGATGATCGGCCCGCCGACGACGATCGCGAGGACGGCGAGCACCGCCCCGGCGATGGCGAGCACGACCAGCGCGCCCTCGATGAACGGCATCCAGTCGTCGAGCGTCGAGTCGGTCACGCCGTTCTCGTTCGCGTCCTGGAGTCCGTTGAGCGCGATCTCGTACGCCGTCTCCCAGGTGTCGTACGGCTCGTCGTAGAGCGCGGCCTCCGTGCGGAACTCGGTCAGCGCGGTGCTGCGAGCGGTGCGCGCGTCGTCGACGTCGCGCTGCCAATCGGCGGCTCCCGCATCGTCGGCGCCGCTCGGCGGCAGGCCGTTGCCGTAAGCGTCCGAATAGTCGTTCTGCGCCGTCTGGTAGTCGTTCCAGAGGGTCTCGCAGTTCGCCGCGATCGTGTTGATCTTGTACTGCACCTGCGAGAGCGCCGAGCCGTAGTCGCGGATGACCGTGCCGCTCGGCTCGTAGCGCACCCCGGCCTTGCGGAGGTCTTCGGTGATCTCCCCGATGCTGTCGCGCACCGAGTCGATCGAGTACCCCTTGCCCTCGGCACCGTCGTCGATGGCTTTGAGCAGGCTCGCGGACTCCACCATCTGCACGCCGAGCAGGCGCATCTGCTCGCCTCGCGTGTACAGCGCGTGGCCCTCGCCCTCGAGCCGGATGATCTCGTGGCCGCCGGGACTGCGATCCATGCTCACACCGCCTTCGGGAGTCGGGTGGTGTCGCCGCTCTCGACGCGCAGCTGCGCCGAGGCGTCGGCATCCCAATCGGCCCAGCCGCTGCCGACCTGGTCGACCTTCTGCTGGATCTCCTCGAGCTTCTCGCGGAGGGTGTCCCGCTTGTCGTTCCAGGCCGACTCGAACTTGCCGGCCGCATCGCGCAGGCCGCCGCGGCCGAAGGGTCGTCCGATCGCCGCTTCGAGCGCATCGCCGCGCGCTCCCGCACGGTCGAACTCGACGATGATCTGCTTGAGCGAACCGTTCAGCCTGTTGAGCACGTCGTAGGGGATCTCGACTCCGCCGGACACCGGCGCCTCCCGTCAGTCAGTCGGTGCCGGAGCACCGGTATGGCGTCAGTTGCCGGCGAGCGCCGAGTCGGTGTCCTTGATGGCCTGCTGCATCTTGCGCAGCGAGTCGGCCATGTCGGAGATGCCCTCGATGGCCTTCTCCAGACCGCTCGTGAGCTCCGTGTAGCCCTCGCCGAACTTGCCCGACGCGTGCTGCGTCTTGAAGTCGTCGCCCAACAGACGGTCCACATCGCTCTTGAGACGACGCAGCACGTCGCCGATCTCCTCACGACCGCTGTCGAGCTTGCCCGACATCGCTTCCATCTCGCCGTAGGACGCCTTGAAATCAGCCATGTACCTGCTCCTCGTTTCGGGTGACGGGGTCGGTCGGTGCCGACCCGGAACGACCCTACCGGGACGCGAGCGCACGGCCGATTCGTCATCCACAGCCCCGGTGACGGAGCCGCGCTACCGGGCCCGCTCGTGGACCGGCAGAATCGATCCGATGACGATCACGCTCACCGCACGAGGCCTCCTCTTCGACATGGACGGCACGCTCGTCGACTCGCTCGACGTCGTCGTGCGGATCTGGTCGGGGTTCGCCGTCGACCAGGGGCTCGACCCGGAGGTCGTCCTGGCCGCTGCCCACGGGGTGCGCATGGAGGACACGATCGCGCGCTTCGCGCCCGAGGGCTCCGACCTCGACGCCCTGCACGACCGATTCCAGCGGATGGAACTCGAGGACGTCGGCGGTGTGCGCGAGGTCCCGGGCGCTCGTGCGCTGCTCGCGAGCCTCCCCTCCGACCGCTTCGCGATCGTGACGAGCGCGACGCCCGAGCTCTACCGGATCCGCATGGAGGCGGCAGGGCTGCCGCTCGGGGCGACGGTGGTGGACGCCGGCTCGGTGTCGGCGGGCAAGCCGGCGCCCGACCCCTACCTGCGCGGCGCGGCGCTGCTCGGCGTCGATCCGACCGACACGATCGTCTTCGAGGATGCCGAGGCGGGCATCCGCTCCGGGCTCGCGGCGGGGGCGACGGTCGTCGTGGTCGGCGACCACGAGTCCGACGCGACCATCGGGCTCGCCCGCATCGCGGACTACCGCGACGTACGAGTCGAGGTAGACGACGCCGGGCTCGTGCTGCGTATCGGCTGACCGCCCGGGCCGGCGCTCAGTCGACGGCGGCCCCGGGGTCGGCAGGCCGCCCGGGCTCGGGTTCGGCCTCGGGCTCGGCCTCGGGCTCGGGGACCGAGCGGAGCCCCAGCAGGAGTTCCCGCAGCGGTGCATCCGCGAGTCCCGCCATCGTCGTGGTCGTCGGCTCGCTCGTGATGCGGATCGCCAAGGCGGGCGTGTCGATGAGGGCGCCGAGGAGTGCGACCGCGGGCTCGCCGGCCCCCGCGGGCAGCACGGCCCGGACGACGATGCCGCGCCCGAGACCGGGGACGTGCAGATCCTCGACTGCGGGCGGCAGCCCGAGGGGCAGGTCGCCGAGCAGCACGGTGAGCGGATCGGTGCCCCACGGCAACGGGTCGGCGATCTCGAGGTGGAACAGCGCCGCCGCCGGCCGCGGCGTCGGCCAGAACAGGAGCCCGGGCTCGTCGTCGCCCGACACGGCCTCGAGCGCGGCGCGCGCCACGTCGTGGGCCCGCACGTCGACGGCGGGATCCGCCGTGCCGCGCGAGTCGGCGTTGCGGGCGACGATCGAGCCCGCCCACGCCTCCGGCGTCAGGTGGTCGCCGAAGGGGAACCGGTTCGGCACGACCGCCCAGAACCGGTCGTCGAGGTCGAAGCGGAGACTCACTCGGGCCTCCATGCGAACGTCGACACGATGGCGTCGCTCAGCTCCTCGAACCCGCGCTCGAGCGGCTTCGCCCCGTCGTCGTCGGGCTCCGGGAGCAGCAGGACGGTCGTGAACTGCAGCGCGTGCGTGCGCCGATCCGGGAAGGGCGTGAGGTAGGAGATCGTGCGCTGCCGCACGGTCTGGCCGCCGAGCGCCGTCTCGGCGTCCTGGACGTGGCGGATGAAGCGCTGATCACCGCGAAGGGCCGTCGCGCCGCGGCGGACGAGGTCGGCGACGATCCCGTCGAGGCTGCCGCCCTCCGGTCCGACCCGCACCGCGACCGTGATCGACATCGGCGCGACGAGCCCGTCGCCCCAGGCCTCGGTCTGCAGGTAGACGCGCTCCACGCCGGCGCCGCGCATCCCGGCGAACGCCCGCCCCGACATGGCGCGGTACCGGGCGAGCAGGTCGGGTCGGTGCTCGCCGCGGAGGCGATTCGCGACGAGTCCCGTGAGCTCCCGCTCGGCGTCGGCGGAAGCCGCGAACTCGCGCCAGCCCGACGGGAGCATGAGCGCATACGGGGGCGTCGGCGTCGCGCCGCCGGAGAGCTCGTCGCGGAGGGAGGGTCGGCCGGTCACGAGGCGAGCTGGCCTTCCCACGTCTCCACCTGGCGATCCGCCGACTGGTCGGCGATGAAGTCGTAGACCGTCTTGCCGAGCTGCACGGGTGAATTCACGACCCAGCCGTAGTGGCCGAGGACGAGTCCGGCGGCGCCCCAGCCGTTCGTCGCCGCGTCGGCCGCCTCGTCGGCGAAGCCCATGCCCATGAGGCGCGCCGCGATGTCGTCGAGCCCCGAGCTGCCGCGGAAGGAGGTCATGAGCGACGTCCAGCGCCCGGCGCCGAACACGCGCGACGTCTGGAACACGTCGTCGAAGCCGGTGACGGCCAGCCGCAGCGTCGTGCGGCCCGAGGCCGTGCCGAGGCCGCCGGTGAAGCCGTCGAGCATGGCGACCGCTCCCGACTTGAAGCCCCCGGAGAACTTCGCGATGCTGCCGAACGGGATGACGCCGATCACGGCGACGCCCACTTCCCAGAGTTCGGCGTCGCCGCGACGCCACTGGTACGTCGTCGCGATGAGCGCGGCGATGGCGACGACGGCGCCGATCGCGGCGATGATCGGCCCGCCGATGACGAAGGCCGCGATGGCCAGGACGACGCCCGCGTAGGTGAGCACGACCTGCAGGACCTCGACGAATCCGTCGACGTCGTCCCAGAACCCGTCGCTGATGCCGCCGTCGGTCGCGTCCTGGATCGAATCGGCGGCGAGGTCGAAGGCGTTCGCCCAGGTCTCGTACTCGCCGTCGAATCGCACGCCCGCCGTGACGAAGTCGGCGTGCGCGTCGTCCATGGCGCGCTGGGCGTCCGCCGCGTCCTCGTCGCGGGTGCGCTGCTCGAGCTCGCGCGCCGACGGGTCGGCGGCGACCGTGATCGACATCGGGGCGAACCGGGCGAGCTTCGCGTGCGTGTTCGCCTGCTCGGCGCGGGCGTAGTCGTCCCACGCCGTCTGGCAGCTCGCCACGATGGGCCGCATCGCGCGCTGGACCTCGGCGAGGACGTCGGCGTACACGACGAGCGCGGCGCCGGAGGGCCGGTACCGCTCGGCGGCGAGCGCGAGTTCGCGGTCGATCTCGCCGATGACCTCGACGACCTGCTCGATCGAGAGGCCTTCCTGCGCCGCCGCGCCGTCGGCCATGGCCCGCAGCACGCCGGCCGCACCCGTCATCTGCTCGCCGAAGTCGACGATGTCGCGCCCGCGCGTGCGGATGGCGGCTGCGTCGCCGAGGACGACGGAGATCTCATGCCCGCCCGGTGACCGATCCATGGCGGTTACTTCGCCGACGGGAGGGTCGAGACCTCGTCCACCGAGACCGAGAGACTGCGGGAGGCCCGGTCGTCGAAGTCCGCCCAGCCGGTAAGCACCTTCTGGACCCGTTCCTGGATGGTGCGGAGGTCTTCGGTGAGCGCGCTGCGCCGGTCGTCCCAGCCGGATTCGAACGAGGATGCCTCGTCGCGCAGCCGGCCCTTGCCGTACGGCCGGTCGATGGCGTCCTCGAGCGCGGACGAGCGATCGCCGGCGCGTTCGAACTCGACGATGATCTGCTTGAGCGACCCGTTGAGCTCGTTCAACGCGTCGTACCGGATCAGCACGTCGGCCATCGGCATCCTCTCTGCTGCGTTCGCCGGACGGCAAACGCTCCGCGACACTATCGCGAACGGCGAGGCGGTGGCTCGCGCCGTCCACACCGCGCCGTGCGGTCTTATCCGAGCGCGGCTCGGCGGGCCTGGACTTCGAGGGCCCACGCCCGGCGGGCGAGCCCGCCGAGGGGTGCGGCGAGCAGGTCGGAGCGCTCGGCTTCGTCGATGACGCCGTGCTCGGCGAGGATGCCCGTCGCGCGCTCGAGGTCCGCCGCCAGGTCGGCGCGGTCGCGGTCGGACAGCGCCGCGAGCGAGGCGCGGAGGGCGTCGGCTGCGGTGGGCGGGGTCGGTGCGGCGGCGGATCGGCGCCGGATGACGACGAACGCGACGACCTCTGCGATCGTCATGAGCGCAGCGGCGATCGCCGCGAGTGCACCGGACACGGGGGTCGTCGGGACCGTGAGCGCGGTCAGCACGACGGTGAGCGCGCCGAAGCCGGCGCCGACCGCGGCGAGGACGCCTTCGCGCGGCGAACCGTGCCAGTCGGCACGTCGCCACTGGAGCACCCGGCGCACCGCGACGACGAGGCTCAGCGCGGCGACCGCGATGAGGGCGCCGGCCGGGACGGGGCCGTCGAACGTGCCGGCGACGAAGAGGACGCCGGGGATCAGGACCGGCAGGAAGTCGACGACGACCTCGAGGACCCCGAGCGCGAGGTCGTGGCGCGGCGGCTCCCGATCGAGCGCTTCGGTGGCTGCTGCGAGGGCGGCGGCGGGCTCAGGTCGGCTCGCGAACTGCGCTGCTTCGAGCGCGCGCTGGTCGAGGGGGTCGCCCGAGGCGACGATCGAGTGCGCGTAGTCCGTCGCGGTCCGGTGCACTGCAGTCACCGGAGCATCCTAACGACCCGCCGTTCAGGCGCCGGGCGGGTCGTGGAGGCCGACGCGATCGGGGACGTCGAAGGGCAGCCGCGGCAGCCAGTCGGCGGGTTCGGGCCACGAGCGCGATGCGGGCAGGGATTTCAGCTGCGCTCGCAGCGCGGGCAGCGTCGGCTCGACGGGCAGGACCCGTTCGGGGGCGCGGTGCGCGAGGGCGCCGAGCCACCAGTGCTTCCAGGTGCCGGGCAGGTCCTGCGGTCCCGCGACGACGTAGTAGTCGGGCATGACGGCCTCGCCGGCGGCGAAGCGCCCGAGTACATCCTCGACCTCCGCTTCGAGCACCCCGAGCGTCGAGCGCTCGTCGTAGAGCTCGACCCAGGCGGCGGCGACGTGCTCGAGCGGATCGGCGTCGTGCACGACGTAGGGCGTCCGGGCGCCCGAGAGCAGGTGCGCGGCGACTGCCGGATCCGTTTCGCGGAGCGAGAGCGCCAGCAGCGCGGGCAGATCGTCGAGGCCGGCGAGCAGCCGCTCGCGGTCGGCGCCGACGAGTGCGACGACGGTCGATCTCGGTGCGTTCCCCGGTGTGCGGCCCATGCTCCACGCTAAGCCGTTCCCGCCCGTGCGGCGGGGACACGCCGCCGAATCGTGATCCGGCGCGTCGCGACGCCCCGTCAGGCCGTGCGGCGCTCGTCTTCCTCGAACCCGGCCGCGTCGGTCTCCGCGTCCTCGATGCCCCAGCGCACGAGGGGCGTCATCGCGGCCATGAGCGAGCGGCCTCGCGGTGTCAGGGCGTAGCGCACCTGCACCGGGGTCGTCGGCACGACGGTGCGGATGACGAGGGCCGCGGCCTCGAGCTCGCGCAGCCGGACGGCCGCCATGCGGTCGCTCAGCCCGTCGACGGCGGCGACGATCTCGCTGAACCGGTTCGCGCCGCGGGCGAGGGCGAGCAGGATGCCGGAGCTCCAGCGCCGGCCGACGGTCTCGACGGACGATTGGAAGCGTCGGCACGCTTCGTCGTCGATATGCATCCACTGGTCAGTCACTCACGTATCGTAAGCCGCTCACGCGGTACTTTTCCTGTGCAGACCTCGGGGGGAGGATCGAGACATGCCCGACTACGGCCACGACCTCCGCTTCGGCACGTTCATCACCCCCGTCAACGCCGACCCGGACCAGCCCGTCCGGCTCGCGCAGCATGCCGAGCACGTGGGTTTCGACCTCGCCACGTTCCAGGACCACCCGTACCAGCCGGCGTTCCTCGACACGTGGACGCTGCTGAGCTGGGTGGCCGCGCGCACCGAGCGCATCCACGTCTCGGGCAACGTCCTGAACCTCGCGCTCCGCCCGCCCGGCGTCCTCGCCCGCGCGAGCGCGAGCCTCGATCTGCTGAGCGACGGCCGCTTCGAGCTCGGCCTCGGCACCGGCGGCTTCAACGACGCGGTCGTGAGCCTCGGCGGGCCGACGCGCACTCCGGGTCAGGGCGTCGAAGCCCTCGACGAGGCGATCGACGTCATCCAGGGCATCTGGTCCGCCGGCGAGCGCGGCGGCTTCACCTACCCGGGCGAGCACTACCAGACGAAGGGGGCGAAGCGCGGCCCCGCGCCCGCCCACGACATCCCGATCTG
The DNA here is from genome assembly GCF_009789225.1 of Agromyces seonyuensis. Classification (GTDB taxonomy): domain Bacteria; phylum Actinomycetota; class Actinomycetes; order Actinomycetales; family Microbacteriaceae; genus Agromyces; species Agromyces seonyuensis. The sequence goes on from NZ_WSTA01000021.1 coordinate 29,289, forward strand.
GGTCGGCGCCCTCAAGCCCCGGATGCTTCGCCTCATCGGCCGCAAGGCCGACGGCTGGCTGCCCTCGCTCGGCTACCTCGGCGTCGACGGGCTCGCCCCCGCCAACCGCACGATCGACGGGGCCGCCGTCAAGGCCGGCCGCGACCCCCGGGAGATCCGGCGCCTGCTCAACGTCGGCGGGCGCTTCGGCGAGCGCCGCGGCGGACTGCTCGACGGGCCGCCCGCGCAGTGGGTCGAGGAGTTGCTGCCCCTGGCGGTGGAGCACGGCGTCTCGACGTTCATCCTCGCCGGCGACGACCCGCGGGCCATGCAGGTCTTCGCCGAGGAGGTCGCCCCTGCGCTGCGCGACGCCGTCGCCGCCGAACGGCGCACGGCCGGCACCGAGACCGGGGCCGTGCGCTCGAACTCGGCGCTCGCCGCCCGGCGGCCGGGTATCGACTACGAGTCCATCCCCCCGCGGCTCGCCGAGCGCGCCGTCGAACCGGGCGACTTCGGCTACGCCGACGTACGCAGCACGTACATGCGCGGCGGATCGCCCGGCCTCGTGCTGCGGCCCGACGACGTCGACGGGCTCCGCGAGGCGCTCGCCTTCGCGCGCGCCCAGGACGTGCTCGAGACCGTCCCCCTCAGCATCCGCTCGGGCGGTCACGGCATCTCCGGCCGCTCGACCAACGACGGCGGCATCGTCATCGACCTCGGCGCGCTCGACTCGATCGAGGTGATCGACGAGTCGCGCCGGCTCGTCCGTATCGGACCGGGCGCCAGATGGATGGACGTCGCCGCGGCCCTCGCCCCCTACGGCTGGGCGCTCTCCTCCGGCGACTACGGCGGGGTCGGCGTCGGCGGCCTCGCGACGGCCGGCGGCATCGGCTGGCTCGCCCGCGAGCACGGCCTGACGATCGACAAGCTCCGCGCTGCCGACGTGCTCCTCGCCGACGGCACCCTCGTCCGGGTCTCCGAGGACGAGCATCCGGACCTCTTCTGGGCCGTGCGGGGCGCCGGGGCGAACTTCGGCATCGCGACCTCGTTCGAGTTCGAGGCCGACGAGGTCGGGGAGGTGGGCTTCGCCCAGCTCGTCTTCGACGCGGACGACACCGCGGAGTTCCTCGTGGCGTACGGCGCCGCGGTCGAGGCGGCGCCGCGCATCCTCACGAGCCAGGTGCTGCTCGGCGCTCCGCGTCGCGGCCAGCCGCTCTACGCGCAGGTCATGGCGGTCGTCGACTCCGGCGATGCCGACGAGATCCTCGCCGCGCTGCAGCCGTTCGCCGAGATCGCGCCGCTCGTCGACCAGTCGGTCGCGCTGACCACCTACCGGCAGGTCATCTCGAACGCCGCCGCCGGACCGCACCAAGGGCAGGGCGACCCCGTCTCCCGCTCGGCGCTCATCACCCACCTCACCCCCGAGCTCGCCGAGCGCTTCGCCGAGCTCGTGCGCAGCGGGGCGACCCACTTCTTCCAGCTCCGCAGCGTCGGCGGCGCCGTCGCGGACGTGCCCGACGACGCGACCGCGTACGCGAACCGTTCGGCGAATTTCGCCGCCTCGGCGATCGGCTCGAACGCGGCCCGGCTGGATGCCCACTGGTCGCACTTCGCGCGCTACTTCGACGGGCTCTACCTCTCGTTCGACACCCGCCGCGACCTCGCGGCCGTCGAATCCGCCTGGCCGGCGCCGACCTTGCAGCGCTTGCGGGCGCTCAAGGCGGAATACGACCCCGAGAACGTCTTCCGCGACAACTTCAACATCCGGCCGACCGTGTGAGCGGATCAGCCGGCCGAACGGCCGCCGTGGACGCGGGGCTCAGCCGGCCGGTTCGGGGAGCGGGCACTTCGCGTAGGAGTTGAGGTGCGCCTTGGTCTGGTCGAGGGCGAACGGCAGGCCGACCGCCGGCGCCGTCCGCCCTTCGGCGGGCGCCGCCTTCGAGGCGAGCGAGACGAGCGCGAACGCGAGCTCGCGCACGAACTTCGGACCGGAGGTCGCATTGTTGAGCGTGACGACGACCGTGAGGCCGGACTCCGGGTCGCTGTAGGCGGCGGTGAGCGTGCCGAGCTGCTCCCCCGTCGTGCCGCGCAGCGGCCCGTAGGTCTCCGCGCCGATCGCGTACTGCTGCCAGCCGACGTCGCCCATCGACACCGTCGTCGCCCACTGCGCTGCGGCCGACTCGTCGGAGAGCAGGGAGGACTGCGCGAACACCTGGGTCATGACGCGGAGGTCGTCGAGGTCGGTGATCGCCCCGCTCGCGGCACCCCCGATCGTCGGCGACTGCGAGCGCAGGTCGGTGACGACGGCGCAGTCGCCGCCAGGAGTGGCGTAGCCGCCGAGCACCCCGGCGGGCTCGAGTTCGTCGTCGCCCGGCAAGCGCGTGGCCTCGAGTTCGAGCGGCTCGAACACCCACTCGTCGGCGAGCGTCGACCAGCTCTTGCCCGTGGACTCCTGGAGCGCGAGCGCGACGAGCAGGATCGCGGCCCGGGAGTAGCTCCACCGTGCACCCGGCTCGCCCGTGCGCGACGACGCGAGCGCGTCGGAGACGAGCTCGACGTTCGACCAGCGCCGCTCCGGGTTGCCGAGGAAGTTGCCCTTCAGATCGGCGTAGTAGTCCTGCAGGCCCGACGTGCCCTGGCAGAGCTGCCCGAGCGTGATGTCGCCGACGTTCGGCAGCCCCGAGACCACCTCCGCGACGGGCTCGTCGAGCGCGAGGATGTCGTCGTCGACGGCCTTCATCAGCATCGTGCAGGTGATGAGGCCCGTCGCGGTCGTCGCGCGGAATCCCATGTCGGGCGTGACCGGCGCGGCGCCCTCGTCGAAGCTCACGGTGCCGCTCGCCGACTTCCATTCGCCGGCCCAGGGCACCCAGACGCCGGCGATCCCCCCGCTCGAGCCGCTCAGTCGCACCCCTGCGTCGAGCAGCCCCTGGAGCTGGTCGGGCAGGTCGCCGGCGAACCGGCCCTGCACCTGGTCGTAACGCGCGTCCACGTCCTTCGGCGGCGGCCCGAACGTGCAGCCCACGAGGACGAGTGAGATGAGTGCGGCGACGAGGACGACGAAACCGCCGCCCGCGCGCGCGCCGCCCCCCAGGCGGTCCGCCACGAAGCCCCCCTCGCTGATCGCGTGCGTTGTCCTGCGAGTGTAACCCGCAGAACCGGCGTGTCCAGGAGGCGCCGCCAGGACCGACCGGGACGGCTCAGCGGGGCGCGATCTCCCGCTCGGCGCCGGCCATGAACCGCTCGACGTGCTCGTCGACGATGATGTCGCTCGGCCGCATCGGGCGTGCGAGATAGAGCCCGCCCAGACTCGTCAACCGGGAGAGCGCGACGTAGGTCTGGCCGGGGCTGAAGACCCGGGCGCCGAGGTCGATGACGGCCGTGTCATAGCTCGCGCCCTGCGCCTTGTGGATCGTGACCGCCCAGGCGAGCCGCAGCGGGAACTGGATGAATTCGGCGACGATCTCCTTCTCGAGCTTCTTGGCGCCCGGGTCCCAGCGGTACTTGTACTGCTCCCAGGTGGCCGGCTCGACCTCGTGGATCTCGCCGTCGACGTCGACGAGCACCTCGCGCTTGAGCTTCACCACGGTGCCGATCGTGCCGTTGACCCAGCGCGGGCCCTCGCCCGTCACCGCGACGTCGTTGCGCAGGAACATGACCTGCGCGCCGACCTTCAGCTCGAGCCGTTCGTCGGCCGGGTACGAGCGGCCGATGAAGTCGCCGTTGACTTCGGCTTCGTTGGATTTGGAGAGGCCGGGGAGCCGGGCGAGTCGCGCCGCGTTGATGCGGTTGACGGCGTCGTTGCGCGTCGCGAGCGTGATCGCGCCGTCCTCGGGGATCGGGCGCCGCGCGCCGATGCCGTTGAGGATGCCGCCGATCTCCGCGTCGACCTGGCCGTGGCGCACCGCGTTGAGGATGTGCTTGAACTGCTCGTCGGACTGGCGGTGGATCTCGCCGAGCTCGAAGATCCGCAGGGACGCCTCGTTCCACACCTTCGCGTCGAAGAACCACATCGAGCGGTAGGTGTCGGTGTAGTAGGCGCGCTCGTGCGGGTCGCGCGGCGGCACGGGGGCGAGCTGGTACGGGTCGCCGAACAGCACCACCTGCACGCCGCCGAACGGGATGTCGGGCTTCTGGCGGGCCTGCCGCAGTGCGCGGTCCATGGCATCCATGAGATCGGCGCTCACCATCGAGACCTCGTCGACGACGAGGGTGTCCATCGCGTTCAGCAGCTTGCGGGTCGCGTCGTTCTGCTCGAGCACGTGGTCGGCGATGACCCCGATCGGCAGTCGGAAGAGCGAGTGGATCGTCTGGCCGCCGACGTTCAGGGCGGCGACGCCGGTCGGTGCGCAGATGACGATCTGCTTGGCCGTGTTCCAGTTCAGGTGGTTCAGCAGGGTCGACTTGCCCGTACCGGCGCGGCCCGTGACGAACACGTGCTCCCGGGTGCGTTCGATCGCGTCGAACACCGCCTGCTGCTCGCGACTGAGCGCCACCGATCCCGACACGGAAGCCACTGTAACCGGCTGGATCCGTACACTGGCCGGGTGGGGACGAGGGAACGGACGAGAACGCGGCGCGCGCCCGCGATCATCGGCTGGGCCCTCCTCGCGGCGCTCCTCGTCGGCGCGTTCTTCGCCTCGTTCTGGGCGCTCAACCGCACGGTCTACGGCGCCGGCCAGTTCGTCGACCGCTACCTCTCCGCCATCGCCCGCGACGACATCGCGGCCGCGGTCGCGACGCCCGGCGTCGACGTCACGACGTCGCAACTCGAGGCCCTCGGCGTGCCCGCCGACACCTCCCGCGCGATGCTGCGTTCCGGCGTGGTCGCCGAGGCGCCCGAGGACGTCGAGATCGTCGACGACGTCGCGAACGACGACGGCACCCACACGGTGTCGGTCTCGTACCGCATCGGCGACAGCATCCTCGAGAACTCCTTCCTCGTGCAGCCCATCGACCCCCTCTACGGCGTGCTGCACCGCTGGGCGTTCGCGGTCAGCCCGCTCGCGGTCGTCCAGGTCGACGTGCAGCACGGCTACTCCTTCGAGGTCGGCGACCTCACGCTCGACGCCCGCGCGGCGAAGACGGGTGAGGACCTCGCGGCGTTCACGCAGAGCGCCCCGTACCTCGTCGTCGCCCCCGCCGGCTACGTCTTCGAGTCGTCCACGACGCTCGTCTCCGCGAACGACGAGGAGTACACCGCGGAGCCCGCGACGAAGGGGGCGGTCGCCCTCGACCTGCAGCCGACCCCCGAGTTCGTCGATCGCGTGCAGGAGCAGGTCGAGGCGTACCTCGTCGACGAGTGCACCTCGCAGCAGGTGCTCCAACCCACCGGATGCCCGTTCGGCGCACAGATCGACGACCGCGTCATCGGCGATCCGACGTGGACCATCGCCTCCATGCCCACGGTCACCCTCACTGCCGGGGAGGATGCCTTCGTGATGCCGCCGACCGAGGGGGTCGCGCATCTCTCGGTGCTCGTGCAGTCGCTCTTCGACGGCACCACCGAGCAGCAGGAGTCCGACCACCCGTTCGATCTCGCGCTGAGTGCGACGATCAACGCCGACGGCGGCATCGAGGTGCAGCTGCAGTGAGGCTCCGGCTGCGGCGGCGTCAGTCCCCGCGGCGCGCGTCGCGCTCGGCCACGGCGGCCAGCTGCGCGTTGTAGGCCTCGAGCTCGGCCTCGCCGGTGCGGTCGGCGTGCCGGTCGCGGCGCTTCGTCTCCTTCTCGTCGGCCCGCGACCACTGGATCGCGACCGTGATCGCGAGCGCCAGGGTGGGGATCTCGCCGATCGACCAGGCGATGCCGCCGCCGAGCTGCTGGTCGACGAGGGCATCCGTGCCCCACCCCATCGCGCCGTACCAGTCGGCGAGCAGCAGGCCCTCCGCCATCATGATCGCGAGGCCGAAGAAAGCGTGCGCCGCCATCGTGATGAGCAGGAGCAGCAGCCGGAACGGGTAGGGCAGCCGGTAGGGCACCGGGTCGATGCCGATGAGCGACTGCACGAAGAGGTACCCCGAGATGAGGAAGTGCACGATCATCCACTCGTGGCCGATGTGGTCGACCATCGTCCAGCGGAAGAGCGGCGTGTAGTAGAAGACCCAGAGCGAGCCGACGAAGACGACGGCTGCGACGATCGGGTTCGCCACCACCTGGGCGAACTTCGTGTGCACCGCCCACAGGATCCATTCGCGGCCGCCCCGCGAACCGTCGTCGCGTTTGCGGATGGCCCGCGCCGCGAGCGTCACGGGCGCACCCGGCACGAGGAGCACCGGCACCGCCATCGTGAGCGCCATGTGCGCGCCCATGTGCGCGGAGAAGAGGACGTCCTGATAGACGTTGACGCCGCCGCCCGTGATGTAGACGAGGAGCAGGAGGCCTGCGACCCAGAGCACCGTGCGGTAGATCGGCCACTTGTCGCCGCGCCGGCGGAGGCGGATGACGCCCGCGACGTAGAAGAAGATGCCGAAACCGGCCGCGAGCAGCCAGATGAGGTCGAGGTCCCACTCGGTGAAGTAGCGGTACCAGTCCGGCCACGGGGGGAGCGGGGAGCCGGTGAGGATCTCGGCGGGCGTCGTCGTCGCAGCGATCGTGTCGTCGGACACGGGGCTCGCGGTGCGACCGAGGGCCGCCGCGAGGCCGGACGCGATGCCCATGAACGCGAGCTCGGCGACGATGATCGTCCAGAACGTGCCGAGGCCGGATGCCCGTTTCGCCGGGTCCGCGGCGACACGGTCGAGGCGCCGGATGAGCCGCGTGCGCCAGAGCGCGCCGAAGAGCCCGAGCGAGACGAGGGCGAGCACCTTGCCGATGACGATGATCCCGTAGTCGGTGCCGAGCCGATCCCACGCGCCGACGTTGATCGCGGCGCTCGCGTACCCCGAGATCGCGACGACCACGAAGCAGACGATCGCGACGGACGAGTAGCGGGCCATGACGACGGCGAGGCGCCGGGCATCCAGTTGCCGCTGCAGGATGACGATGGTGACGAGCCCGCCGAGCCAGACGGCCGCGAACACGATGTGCAGGCCGAGGGCGGCGATCGCCGCGTTGTGGCTGCCTGCGGAGGCGGCGTGGCCCTGCTGCACCATCGGGACGAGGGTCGCGACGGCGAGGACGCCGAGGAAGAGCACCGCGACCTGGTTGCGCACCGCGAACGCGAGCACCGTCACGGCGGCGGCGCCGAGCGTGACGAGCAGCCACGCGCGGCCGAGCTCGATCTCGGTGAGGAAGACGCCGAGCGAGGAGCCGAAGGTCGAGTCGAACGTGACGGTCTTGCCCGTCACGAGCAGGAAGTTCAAGAAGCCGACCGAGGCCGCGCTCACTGTGAGGAGTCCGGCGGAGCCGGCGGCGACGTCGAGCGCCAGGCCGTACTCCCGCTCCTTCTTCGGGCTGAGTGCGAAGACCGCGAGGAGGATCGCCCCGAGCATGCCCGCGGCGCCGAGATTGACGCCGAGCTTCGCGACCGGGAGTCCCCAGCGCACGACGGGGCCCGGGTCCTGCAAGGGGAGCGGTGCCGCGCCGCCGCCGAACACCAGTCCGCCGACGAGGACGGCGAGGGCGACGAGGGCGAGCAGGGCAGGGCCGAGCACACGGACGGATCGGGGCACCGGCCAAGCCTATGCGCCCGCAGCCTGCGTGTTCCCTGGCCGAGCGGTCGTACCGGGTTTCCGTCGGTCGAGTCGGCGCCCCTCGAGGTCGACCGTGCGGACCGTTGGTCGAGTGGCGACGAAGGAGCGTAACGAGAGCACCGCGACGTCAGCTCATCGGGTCTCGATACGCTTCGCTACTCGACCAGCGGGTGAGACGCGAAGCGTAGCGAGAGCACCGCGACGCCGGCTCATCAGGTCTCGATACGCTTCGCTACTCGACCAGCAGTGGACGCGGAACGGGGCGCCCGGACCGCAGTCCGAGCGCCCCGTCCGGGCGTGGCGAGATTACTTCGCGGCGGCCTTGAGCTTCGAGCCGGCCGAGACCTTGACCGAGAAACCGGCCGGGATCTCGATGGTCGCGCCGGTCTGCGGGTTGCGACCGGTGCGCGCGGCGCGCGACGTGCGCTCGACGGCGAGCCAGCCCGGGATCGAGACCTTCGTGCCCGAGCCGACGGCGTCGGCGAGCTCGGCGAAGAGACCGCCGAGCACGGCGTCGACGGTGGCCTGGCTCTGACCGGTCGAGGCCGCGATCTTCGCGACGAGCTCGGTCTTGTTCAGCGACTTGTCAGCCATTGAGTGTCCTCCTCGGACCTTTCACTGCTTGTTCAGCAATTCCTTGTTGAGCGGCGCGGGTATTCCGCCCCGCATCCCCCTGGCCGAACGGCCGCCTCGAATGTAACAGAGATGCGCGGAAACACGCGGATTTCCGGCGTTCCGAGGGCATTCGCCACCGCGTGTCCGCCGCCCGCGAACACCGGCACCCGTGTCGGTTCCGACACCGGGCCCGGAAACGGCGAAGGGGCGCCGGTCGGAAGAATCCGACCGGCGCCCCTTCGGACGCTGCTGCGTGCTTACCAGCTCGACTTGGTGATGCCGGGCAGCTCGCCGCGGTGCGCCATGTCGCGGAAGCGGACACGCGAGATGCCGTACTTCGAGAGCACACCGCGGGGGCGGCCGTCGATGGCGTCGCGCGAGCGCAGGCGGACCGGCGACGCGTTGCGGGGGAGCTTCTGGAGGCCGTTGCGGGCCGCCTCGCGGGACTCGTCGGTCCCGTTGGGGTCAATGAGCGCCTTCTTGAGTTCGAGGCGCTTGGCCGCGTAGCGGTCGACGATCTCCTGGCGCTGGTTGTTGCGCGCGATCTTGCTCTTCTTAGCCATGGATCAACGCTCCTCTCGGAAGTCGACGTGCTTGCGGATCACCGGGTCGTACTTCTTCAGCACGAGTCGGTCGGGGTTGTTGCGGCGGTTCTTCTTCGTCACGTACGTGAAGCCCGTGCCGGCGGTCGACCGAAGCTTGATGATCGGTCGGATGTCCTGCGCTTTAGCCATTAGAGCTTCACCCCACGTGCGAGAAGGTCCTTGACGACGGACTCGATGCCGCGCGCGTCGATCACCTTGATGCCCTTGGCGGACAGCGTCAGGGTCACGTTACGGCGAAGCGACGGCACGTAGTACGTCTTCTTCTGGATGTTCGGGTCGAACCGACGCTTCGTGCGACGGTGCGAGTGCGAGATCGCGTGGCCGAAGCCGGGAACGGCTCCAGTCACCTGGCACACTGCTGCCATTGGTCTTTCCTCCTAGTACCGAGGAGCCGGACGGCTCCTCCCAAGATCACTTGTCGGCGGACACGCCCCACCCTCGTCGCTTCGAACGACTCGGCTAGATACGGGGAATGTCCACGGTCTGGACGGTGGAAGCGCCCAGCCAAAGGGAGAGCCTACCAGAGGCGGCGCTGCGACGAGAATCCCCTCAGGGTTTCACCAGGCCCGCCCGGACGCCGATCCGCCCGGTCATTCCGCGGCCCGCCGCGAGAGCAGCGCGGCCGCCAGGAAGCACAGCGCGCCGATGAGCGTCCCGAGGTTCGCCCAGAACGCGCTGAGCAGGGTGTCGGTCGTCGGCACGACGTAGGCGCCGACCGCCGAGACGCCGAACGCGATCGAGCCGAGCAGATTCAGCCAGGTGCCGTGCCACGTGCGGGCATCCGGATCCCAGAGCCTCCCCCGGTCCCGCGTGGCCACCACGGCCAGCGCGCTCGCGACGAGGAAGGCGATCGAGCCGACCGCATCCGGCCGCCAGCCCGCGCCGAGGCGGGTCGGATCGGCGATCGCCGCCGCGAGCGCGACGCCGGTGCTGACGTTGAAGCAAAGGGTGCCGACGAACTGCACGGCCGCGGCGAACCAATCGGCACGGTCGGCGGGCTCGGTGCCGGGTCGCGGCGGTCGCCGACCGCTGAGGCTCAGCTGCACGAACCCGGCCGCCGTGAAGAGGATCGAGCCGACGAAGAACACCCAGCCCGCTCCGACCGGCCCCGCCCACGCGGCGAACCACGGCAGCGCGGCCACGAAGAAGCAGCACGACCCGGTCGCGAAGCCCCAGGCCTCGCGACGCAGTCGAGTGGTCCGCGCGACGACGCGAGGCATCCGCGCTCCGTCTCAGTGGTGGAAGGTGGTCTTGATGCCCGCCTCCGGCATGGGCTGCTCGAGCTCGTCGAGGTAGGCCGTCTCCGTGCGGATGTCGCGCAGCAGGTCCTCGGCGAGGTCGCGGCTGAGGCCGTTGCGGCAGACGATGCGCATGACCGTCTGGTCCGTCTGCTCGCCCGAGAGCGGATAGGCGGGCACGAGCCACCCGCGGATGCGCAGCCGCTCGGAGAGGTGATGCAGGTCCCACTTGTCGGTGTAGCCCGGTTTGATGCGCCACGCGAAGACGGGGATGTCGCTGCCGTCGGTGAGCAGCTCGTACGGTGCGAGTTCGCTGACGCCCTTCGAGAGGAACTGGGCGACGCGCTGGGAGGCGAGCTGGATCGCCGTGAACCCGATGCGCCCGAGCCGGACGAACCGGTAGTACTGCAGCAGCACCTGCGCGCCGGGTCGAGAGAAGTTCAACGCGAGCGTCGGCATCTCGCCGCCGAGGTAGCTGACCTTGAACACGAGCTCCTCGGGCAGCGCCGCCGTGTTGCGCCACACCACCCAGCCGACGCCGGGGTAGACGAGCCCGTACTTGTGCCCGGACGTGTTGATCGACTGCACGCGCGGCACGCGGAAGTCCCACTCGAGCTCGGGCTGCAGGAACGGCGCGATCATCGCGCCGGAGGCGCCGTCGACGTGGATCGGGATGTCGAGACCGGTGCGCTCCTGGATGCCGTCGAGGATGCGGCCGATCTCGGCCACGGGCTCGTACGCGCCCGTGTAGGTGACGCCCATGAGCACGACGACGCCGATGGTGTTCTCGTCGACGACGTCCTCCAGTCCGGTGCCGTCCATGATCGGATGCTCGTCGGTCGTGGGGATCAAGCGCATCTCCACGTCGAAGTAGTTGCAGAACTTCTCCCAGCACACCTGCACGGCGCTGCTCATGATGAGGTTCGGCTTGTCTGCCGGCTTGCCGGCCGCGACGCGGGCGGCCCGCCAGCGGCGCTTCAGCGCGAGCCCGCCGAGCATGCAGGCCTCCGAGGAGCCGATGGTGGAGGTGCCGATGACGTCGGACGGGTCGGGGACGCTCCAGAGGTCGGCGAGGATGCGCCAGCAGTACTCCTCGATCGCCGCCGTCGCCGGGTACTCGTCCTTGTCGATCATGTTCTTGTCGAACGAGTCGTGGTACAGCCGGTCGGCGTGCTCGTCCATCCACGTGCCGACGAATGTGGCGAGGTTGAGCCGCGCGTTCCCGTCGAGCATCGTCTCGTCGCGCACGATGCGGTACGCGGTCTCGGCGAGCAGCTCGCCGTCGGGCATCCGCGTGTATCTCGCCGTCCCCGTTTCGCCGATCCGAGCGAACAAGGGCGTCAGTGCTTCGTCTTCGTTCATGGTTCCCCCCGGGCCGCGAACTCGCGCGACCCCGGTGCGGGGTCGCGACGCGCCGAAAGCTACACCAGGCGCGGCGGCGCCGGGACGGATGCGGTCCGAGGGTTCCGCCCGGCCCGTCGCTGCGAACACGCTTCGGGCGAGCGCGCGATGTCCGACGGTCCCGCCGGATCGGGCAGGATGCTCTGGTGCCCGACTCCCCCGATCTGTGGGCGCTCGTCGCCCCGACGACGCCCGTCGCCCTGTCCTGGACCGTGATCGCCGTCATCGTCGTCGCCGCGGCCGCCCTCAGCATCCCCCGCGCGACGTGGCGCTGGTTCGGCCTCGTCACGACGCTCGTGCACGAGCTCGGCCACGCGTCGGCTGCGCTGCTCACGGGACGTGTCGTGCGCGGCATCCGCATCCGCGCCGACCAGTCGGGCGAGATGCTGAGCGCCGGCGTGCGCGGGCACGTGCTCAGCGGGATCGCGGGCTATCCCGCGCCCGCGATCGTCGGGACGCTGCTGATGTGGGCGGTCACGCAGGGCTGGCAGGCGCCGGCGCTCGCGATCATCGCGGTCGCGCTCGTGCTCTCGCTGCTCGTGATCCGCAACGCGGTCGGCCTCGGCATCGTCGTCGGCTCGCTCGCGGCGAGCGTCGCCCTGCTGCTGTTCGCGACCCCGGAGTGGCAGGCGTGGTCGCTGCTCGCCGTCGGGCTGGCCCTCCTGGTGGGCGCGTGGCGCGGGCTCGGGGCCGTGCTCGCCGTGCACGCGCGTCGCCGCGACCTGCAGAGCTCCGACGCCTGGCTGCTCGCGCGCCGCACGGGCATCCCCTCGTTCGTCTGGCTGTTCGTCTTCATCGTGGTCATCGCCGGCAGCACGGCGCTCGCCGCCTGGACGCTCGCGAGCGACCTCGGCGTGAACCCGCTGGTCGAGTAGCGAAGCGTATCGAGACCTCGCAGGATGCCGCTCCCGGCCCGCGAGGAGAGCTCACGAGGTCTCGATACGCTCCTGCGTCGCTACTCGACCGACGAGCACGAAAGCGGGCGACGGCCCCGCCCAGGGAACCGCCGCCCGCCGCTTCGGGGAGCCGGACTCAGCTCGTGAGCGAGTCGACGTACTCCTGGTTGTCGGCGATCCAGTCGGCGACCACGGGGCCGTAGTCGTCGCCGTCGTACTCGTTGAACATGGCGTTCTCGAGCGAGTAGAGCAGGTCGGAGTCCATCGTGAAGTCCTCGAGCCAGCCGCTCAGCGTCGGGAAGTCCTCGGTGAAGCTCTTCGAGCCGAACGAGTGGATGCTCTCGGCGTCGCCGAGGGCGCCCTCCGGGTCCTCGAGCGTCTTGATGGGGAACGCGTCGTAGGCCCAGTGCGGGGTCCAGAGGGTGACGGCGACGTTCTCGCCGGCATCCGTCGCGGCCTTCAGCTCGCTGAGCATCGCCGGCGTCGACGAGGTCGTGTACTCCAGGTCCTCGAGGCCGTAGGCCGGGATGACGCTCTCCGTCGTGACCCGGTTGAGGCCGGAGCCGGACTCGATGCCGACGAGCTGGTTGCCGAAGAGGTCGGCGTTGTCGGCGAGTTCGGCGAGGGAGTCGATCGGAGCATCCTCGTTGACCGCGATGGTGAGGGCGGCATCCTCGTTCCAGGCGCCGAGGTCGACCATGTCGTCGCCGTACTGCTCGATGTAGTCGGCGTGCGTGATGGGCAGCCAGGTGTCGAGCACGACGTCGTAGTCGTCGGTCGTCAGGCCCGAGTAGGCGGGCGCGGGGTCGGCGTACTCGAGGGTGACGTCGTAGCCCTGCTCCTCGAGGATCGCCTTCCACAGCTCGGAGGCCGCGATGCCCTCGTCCCAGCCGTTGAACACGGCGATGGTGAGGTCCTGGCGGTCGCCGTTGTCGAGGGCCTCGGCCTCGGTCGACGAGCAGCCCGCGAGGGTGAGGGCCGCGATGCCGGCGGTCGCGATGCCGGCGAACAGGGTGCGCTTGGTGCGCTGCATGGGTGTTCCTTTCGTCCCCGCGTGCTGTGGCGCGGGTGATCGGGTGTCGCCGCGGTTGTCCGCGGACGTTTGGGGTTCGCCGGTCGAGTCGGGGCGCCGGCGCCGCGTCCCACCCGTCGGTCGAGTAGGCGCGCCGGCGCCGTATCGAGACTTCGCGAGGTCCCCTCGGGGGTCTCGATACGCTCCTTCGTCGCTACTCGACCGGCGCAGTCGGGTCTCGATACGCTCCTCCGTCGCTACTCGACCGGCGCAGTCGGGTCTCGATACGCTCCTCCGTCGCTACTCGACCGGCGCAGTCGGGTCTCGATACGCTCCTCCGTCGCTACTCGACCGGCGGGATCTGTCGCTCCTCGACCGGCGAGGATGCGCCGCTAGGCGACCAGCGCCGGTTCGCGCTCGGGCACCGGCGAGGGCGCCACATCCTGCTTCGACGCCGCCTTCCGGCGCGTCCAGGGCGCGGTCCAGCCGTTGCCGAACGCGCCGGTCGCGCGGTCGAGGATGATCGCGAGGATGACGACCGAGAGGCCGGCCTCGAATCCGAGGGCGACGTCGATGCGTCCGAGTGACTGCACGACCTGGCCGCCGAGTCCGCCCGCGCCGACCATGCCGGCGATGACGACCATCGAGAGGGCGAGCATGATGACCTGGTTGACGCCGGCCATGATCGAGGGCATCGCGAGCGGCAGCTGGATCTGACGGAGGATCCGGCCGGGCGAGGAGCCGAAGGCCTGGCCGGCCTCGACGACCTCGCGGTCGACGCCGCGGATGCCGAGCTCGGTGAGGCGAACGCCGGGCGCCATCGCGAACACGATCGTCGCGATGATGCCGGGCACGACGCCGACGCGGAAGAGGATGAGCGCGGGGATCAGGTAGACCATCGCGGGCATCGTCTGCATGAAGTCGAGGATCGGCCGGATGACGCGCGAGGCGGCGTCCGATCGGGCGGCGAGGATGCCCACGGGGATCGCGATCGCGATCGCCACGAGCGAGGCGACGAGCACGAGAGCGAGCGTCGACATCGCGTTCTCCCACTGGTCGACGCCGACGATCACGAGCAGCCCGACGGCCGTGCCGACCGCGAACTTCCAACCCTTCGCGAGCCACGCGACGGCGGCGAGCGCCAGGATGACGATCCAGAACGGCGGGACCGTGAGCACGGCCTCGAGGCCGTCGTAGAAGCCGTCGAAGATCGTGCGGATGACGGCGAAGAAGCCGCCGAGCGTGTCGGTCAGGAACTCGACGACGGCCTCGGCCCAGTCGCCGACGGGGATGCGGAAGCCGTCCATCAGGCGATCCCTCCGTTCGTCGCGGCGGCCGCGGGCGGCAGGTCGCCGTCCTCACGGGCATCCTCGGTTCCGGCTCGTCGTGCGTCGGCGAGCGCCGCCTCGGCGCCGGCGAGCGTGGCCTGGATGACCTCGACGGGCACGGTCACCGGCGGAACGGCCACGGGCAGCTCGCCCGTCTCGGTCGTGACGTTGCCGAGGGCCGCGAGCAGGGTGACCCGCGGCACGACGCCGACGAGGCGCTCGCGCTCGTCGACGACCGCGATGGGCGCCTCGTGCTCGACACTCGTCGCAAAGAGCTCCGCGAGGTGCACGTCGGGCGCGATGCGCGGCACGTCGGTCCGGATCGCGGAGTCGAGCGAGCGTTCGCCGCGCTGCACGAGCCGCAGCACGTCGCGGTCGTGCACGACGCCGACGAGCTTGCGGCCGCCGGTGACGACGAGCGCGCTCGAGGTCTCCTGCTCGAGCATCGTGCGGAGCGCGGCGCGCGGTCCGGCCGACTGCGCCACGACGGCGCGCGGCGCCTGCATGACGTTGGCGGCGGTGAGCACGCGGGCGCGGTCGACGTCGGCGACGAACTGCGCGACGTAGTCGTCGGCGGGATCGGTGAGGATCTCCTCGGCGGTGCCGAGCTGCACGATGCGGCCGTCGCGCATGACGGCGATGCGGTCGCCGAGGAACATCGCCTCGTTGAGGTCGTGCGTGATGAACACGATCGTCTTGCCGAGCTCCTGCTGGAGCTCGACGAGCTGCTCCTGCATCTCGCGCCGGATCAGGGGGTCGAGGGCGGAGAACGCCTCGTCCATGAGCAGGATGTCGGTGTCGGCGGCGAGCGCGCGGGCCAGCCCGACGCGCTGCTGCATGCCGCCCGAGAGCTCGGACGGGAGCTTGTCGCCCCAGCCGCCGAGGCCGACGGTCTCGAGCACGCGCTCGGCGCGCTCCCGGCGCGCCGCCGGCGGCACGCCCTGGATCTCGAGCCCGTAGGCGGCGTTGTCGCGCACCGTTCGGTGCGGCAGCAGCGCGAAGTGCTGGAAGACCATCGAGACGTGCTCGCTGCGGATGGCGCGCACCCGCTTCGCGGAGACGCCGGTGAGCTGCTCCCCCATCACCCGGACGCTGCCGGCGGTGGGCTCCTGCAGGCCGTTGAGCATGCGGATGAGCGTCGATTTGCCGGAGCCGGAGAGACCCATGACGACGAAGATCTCGCCGCGGCGCACCTCGAAGTCGGCGTCGATCACGGCGGCGGTGCCCAGTTGGGCGAGTTCGGTGCGGCTCGCGCCGGCCCGGAGCCGCTCGAGGGCCTGGTCGGGCTTGCGGCCGAAGAACTTGGTGAGTCCCCGGACTTCGAGGGCGGGTGCCTCCCCCGACGGCGGTGCGGCGGAGGGGTCGGGATGGACGGCGGACGCGACGGGCGCGGCCGGGTCGGTCAGTGCGGTTGCGGACATGTGTGCTCCCGCGCCGTCGACGGACACCGGGCACGCCGAAGGGCGCGCTCGCGATGCTCGTGATGCACGACGACGCTCGGGTCACGACCGGGTTGACGGCACTCGGAACGCCGCCTCGAGCCCGATCGAATTGCTGTGGTCGATCGGGCGATACGAACGTTCGTCGTCCCGGGCATTCGGTGCCCGGAACCGTGCCGCCGAACCATACGACCGTCGCGTTCGGGCTCGTTCGAGACCTCGCGCGGCGGGCGCGGACTGGGCGGGTGCGGCCCTCGCGGGCCGTTCCTCCACGCTATACAGGTTCGACGACGGGTCTCAAACCGAGCGTTGGGAAATCGTGCTGATCAGGCATTTCATACTCCCAGTTCGGCGACACCTGTCGTTCAGGTTACGCTGCCCCACCGGCCAACCCCCGCTGGTCGAGTAGCGGCGAAGCCGCCCGTTGGTCGAGTAGCGGCGAAGCCGCGTATCGAGACCGCCCGCACGACCTCGACCGGGCCTTCGCCCTTACTCGACCGGCCGCCGACCGTCGGCCGAGCACTCCGCGCACAGGCCGAAGACGTCGACGACGTGCGCCGCTCGCGTGAAGCCGTGCTCCGCGGCGACCTGCTGCGCCCACGACTCGACCGAGTCCGCCGAGATCTCGACCGTGAGCCCGCAGTTGCGGCAGATGAGGTGGTGGTGGTGCCCCGTGGAGCACGCGCGGTAGAGCGCCTCGCCCTCGGGCGACTGCAGCGTGTCGGCGTCGCCCGCGGCCGCGAGGGTGCCGAGGGCGCGGTAGACCGTGGCGAGCCCCACCGTCGAACCGGCCCGCTGCAGCTGCGAGTGCAGGGCCTGCGCGCTCACGAAGCCCTCGGTGTCGGCGAGCGCCTCTCGGACGGCCTCGCGCTGCTTCGTGGTGCGCTGCACGGCGGTCCGCGGAGCGGTGTTCTCGAGATCCGGCGTCATGGTCACGCCTCCTGGGGGGTTCGGATGGACGGGGTGGAGCGGTCGGCGTCGGGGATGCCCGATGCCCGCGCGCGGCGCGACCCGCGGGCCCGCTCGACGACGAGTGCGATGGCGAACACCGCCGCGGCGATCAACGCGATCGCCGGGCCGGCCGCGATGGCGAACCAGCGCGAGCACAGCACGCCGAGCACGCCGGCGCCGGCCCCGATGAGCGGGGCGACGATCGCGACGCCGCGGAACGTGCGCATCAGCCGCTGCGCGGCGGCGGCCGGTGCGGCGAGCAGCGCGATCGCGAGGATGGCGCCGACCGCGGGCAGCGCGCTCACGACGGCCGTCGCGATGAGCGCGAGCACGAGCACCTCGATGCCGCGGGCCCGGTAGCCCGCGGCGCGGAAGCCGACCGGGTCGAACGTCGAGAAGGCGATCTCCTTGCCGAAGAGCAGGAACACGGCGATCGCGACGACGAGCAGCGCCCCGGCGAGCCAGACGTCGCCCGTCGACACCGTGAGGATCGATCCGACGAGGAACGACTCCGCGTGCACGGGGACCGGCAGCAGCGCCTGCAGCAGCACGCCCAGCGCGAACCCGCCGGTCAGCACGATGCCCGCGGCGACGTCGGGACCCTGCGACCGGATGCGCGCGAGCGCCTGCATGGCGGCGACGATGCCGACGGCCGCGATCGCCGCGCCGAGCGGGATCGCGATGCCGAGCGCCGCCGCGGCGACGGCGCCGGGGAAGGTCGCGTGCGTGAGCGCCTGGGCGAAGAACGTGCGGCGGCGCAGCACGACGAGCGTGCCGACGAGCCCCGATCCGGCGCCGATGAGCACGGCGGCGAGCAGCGCCTGTGCGAAGTACCCCATCAGCGCACCGCCTCCCGGGCGACCCGCGACCGAGATGCGGTCTCGCGCGCCGCGGCATCCGGCGCCGTGTCGCCGCCGAACGCCGCGCGCAGGGCGAGCACCAGCAGGTACCCGAGCACGAAGACGGCGACCACAGTCGCCCCGGCGGGCAGGTTCACCCCGCCGCCGACGGACACGGCGTAGTTCGCCGCGAGTCCGAGCCAGGACGCGAGCATCCCGAAGCCCGCGGCCACGGGGAAGAGCCACCACAGCCGCGCGGTGACGAGGCGCGCGACCGCACCCGGCACGATGAGCAGGGCGAGCACGAGCAGACTGCCGATCGCGGATGCCGCCGCGACGACGACGAGCGCGATGGCGACGTTGAGCACGAGGTCGAGCACGGTGATGCGCAGGCCCGCCGCGCGCGCGGCGAGCGGATCGAATGCCCGCATGACCTGCTGTTTGAGGGTGAGCAGCACGAGCACGACGGCGATCCCGGCGATGGCGAGGATGCCCGGCAGCTCGGCATCCGTCACGGTCAGCACCCGGCCGAACAGCAGCGACTCGAGCTCGCCCGCGTAGTCGGTGCCGAGCGAGACGACGATCACGCCGACGGAGAACGTCGCGGTCAGCACGATCGCGATGGACGCGTCGGACCCCGTGCGCGAGCGCCCGAGCCAGCTCAGGATGCCCGCCGCGATGAGCGCGGCGATCGCCGCCCCCGGCAGCAGGCCCGCGGTGCCCGCCACGGCGAAGCCGATCGCGAGGCCGGGGAAGACGGCGTGGGAGAGTCCGTCGCTGATGAACTCGAGGCGGCGCAGGTTCACGAGCACCCCGACGATGCCCGCCGCGAACGAGAGGCCGAGCAGCACGACGAGCGCCCGCGCCAGGAACGGGAGCTGGAACGCGCCGAACAGGGCGTCGCCGATCGTCATCGCGCTCACTGCCCGTGGTGGTCGGGCACGACGAGGGTGTGCTCGTCGAGCTCGACGCCGACGTCCTCGAAGCAGCGCTGCACGTTGCCGAGCGTGAGGGTCGTCGCGGTCGGGCCGAACGCGAACTGGCTGCCGTTGAGCAGCAGCACCGAGTCGCACGCCTCGCGGGCGAGGTCGAGGTCGTGGGTGGAGACGATCACCGCGACGCCGCGCGCGGTGAGGAAGCGGATGGTGCGCAGCAGCGCCTCGCGGTTGGGACGGTCGAGGCCGTTGAACGGCTCGTCGAGCAGCAGCAGCCGGGGCTCGGCCGCGAAGGCGCGGGCGATGAAGCCGCGTTGCCGCTGCCCGCCCGAGAGCGCCCCGAACGGCGTCGTCGCGTGCTCGGCGAGGTCGACGGCGGCGATCGCGTCGCGCACGACCTGCCGGTCGCACTTGCCCGGCCAGCGGAACCACCCGAGACGCCGGTAGCGCCCCTGCATGACGACCTGCTCGAGCGTGATGGGGAAGCCGAGGTCGACGTCGGCCGTCTGGGGGAGGTAGCCCACGTGCCCGTGGTCGGTGCGCGTGCCCTCGGCCCCGGCATCCATGGCGCCGGCGACGAGCGGGACGAGCCCGAGGATGCCCGTGATGAGCGTCGATTTGCCGGCGCCGTTCGGGCCGATGAGGGCGACGGCCTCCCCCTCGTGCACGTCGAAGTGCAGGTCGCCGATGCCGGCGCCGCCCGGATGCCGGAACGCGGCGTCGCGGAGCCGCAGCACGACCGGCGCCGACGCGAAGTCGCGGCCGTGCACGCAGTCCGGGTCGAGATCGGCGCCGTGCGCCAGTGCGCCGAGGGAGCCCGTCGGTCCGGCTTCGCCGACGGGCCGGACCGCGGGCACGCCGACGGCGGCGACCGAACCGGTCGCCGCCTCGGGGACGCGCTCGTCCGAAGCTCCGCTCATGCGGTCATCCTGCCAGCGAATCGGGCAGCGCCGGGACGCTCGCGCCCCACGATCCGACGATCTGCGTGATGTTGTGGATCTGCGACGCGAGGTACGTCGCGCCGTCCGAGCCGGGCTCGCCGAGCGAGTCGCCGTAGAGGGCGTCGGGGCCCGAGTACACGGCAACGCCGGCCTCGGTCGCGATGGTCTCGGCGGTCGCGGGCGAGATGGACGTCTCGGAGAACACGGCCTGGACACCGGTCTGCTCGATCGCGGCGACGAGCGCGTCGATCTGCGCGGCCGACGGCTCGGCGTTGTCGTCGAAGCTCGGGATGACGCTGCCGACGAAGGTGATGTCGAACTCGTCGACGAAGTACGTGAAGGCGTCGTGGTTGGTCACCAGCAGGCGCTCGGCGACGGGCACGGGGTCGATCGCGGCATCCGCCCAGGAGTCGAGGTCGTCGAGCAGGCCGAGGTAGTCGGCCCTCGCCGTCTCGAGCGCGGCGGCGTCGATGCCGTCGAGGTCGCCGAGCCCGCCGGCGATGTTGCCGACCATCGTCTCGGCGTTCTCGATGCTCGTCCAGATGTGCGGGTTGCCCTCGGCGTGGTCGTGGTCGTCCTCGGCGTGCGCGTCGTCCGACTCGCCCTCGTGGCCGACCTCCTCGGCGTGGTCGTGATCGTGGTCGGACTCCCCCGTCTCGGCGAGCTCGATGCCCGTCGAGGCGTCGATGAGCACGCCGTCGAAGCCGCTCGCCGAGGTCGCGTCGTCGATCCAGGTCTCGAGTCCGGCCCCGTTGACGACGAGCGCGTCGGCGGAGGCGAGCGCCGCGAGCTGGGCGGCGGACGGGTCGAACGAGTGCGCCGACTGGCCCGGCTGGATGAGCTGGGTGATCCCGGCCTGGTCCCCCACGAGCTCGCTCGTGAAGTCGCCGACCTGCGTGGTCGTAGCGACGATCTGCAGCGAGCCGTCGTCGCCCGCGGCGGGCCCGCCGGCGCACCCGGCGAGCACGAGCACTCCGGCGACGCCGAGCGCGGCGACCGCGCCCGTCTTCGCGACGCGCCCCGTTCGGGGTCGGGAAGGACGGCGGGCGTGCTCGGGCTGCGGGTTCATGTCCCCCAACCTAGTTCTAAATGAGAACGATTGTCAATCTCACCGGAACGACGCCCGGTCGACCCGTCACTCGAGCAGCAGTGCGGGCTCCTCGATGATCGACGCCACGTCGGCCAGGAACCGCGACGCGACGTCGCCGTCGACGACGCGGTGGTCGAAGCTCGCGCCGACGGTCGTGACGAAGCGCGGCCGCACCTCGCCGTCGACGACCCACGGCTTCTGCTTGATCGTGCCGAGCGCGACGATCGCGACCTCGCCCGGGTTCAGGATCGGCGTGCCCGTGTCCATGCCGAAGACGCCGATGTTCGTCACGGTGATCGTGCCGTGCTGCATCTCGGCGGGCTGCGTGCGGCCCTCGCGCGCCGTGAGCGTGAGCTGCTCGAGCGCCGTCGCGAGCTCGACCATCGACATCGACTGCGCGTCTTTCACGTTCGGCACGATGAGGCCGCGCGGCGTCGCGGCGGCGACGCCGAGGTTCACGTAGTGCTTGACGATGATCTCCGAGTCGGTCCACTGCGCGTTGACGCTCGGGTTGCGGCGCACGGCCCAGATGATCGCCTTCGCCATGACGAGCAGCGGCGACACCTTGACGGTCGCGTAGTCGGGCGAGGCCTTCAGCCGCTTGACGTACTCCATCGTGCGCGTGGCATCCACGTCGACGAACACCGACACGTGCGGCGCCGAGTACGCGCTCGACACCATCGCCTGCGCGATCGCCTTGCGCACGCCCTTGACCGGGATGCGTTCCTCGCGCCCGGACGGCACGTCCGGCGTCGTGATGTTGCGGAACACGCTCGCCTGGTTCGCCTCGCGGATGACGTCTTCGCGGGTGACCTCGCCGCGCTCGCCCGTCGGGCTGACGCGCGCGAGCTCGACGCCGAGGTCCTTCGCGAGCTTGCGGATCGGCGGCTTCGCGAGCACGGGGTAGCCGGCCGAGCCCTGCGTCGTGCGCGCCGGGACGGCCTGCGCCACCGCGGCGGCGAGCGCGTCGGACGCCGCAGCGGGCGCGACGGCCGGCTCCGGGGCGTCGGGCACGGCAGGGGCGAACCGATCGTGGGCGACGGATGCCTCGGGGTGGCGTCGACGGCGACGCGACTCCGGCAGGCCCGACGTGCCGTGGCCGACGAGCACGGCGCCGCCGCCCTCCTCGGCCGCCGCGGGTGCGGGAGCGGGAGCGGGCTCGGCCGCCGGGGCCGGG
>NZ_WSTA01000022.1 GCF_009789225.1 Agromyces seonyuensis
CTTCCTCGACATCCGCGCGCCGGAGCCAGCCCTGCAGCGTCATCGGGTGGATCCCGAAGCCCTTCGCGACCTGCTCGATCGTGACACCGGACTCACGATTACGGGCGACGCGCACGACGTCATCACGGAACTCGGACGGGTAAGGCTTGGGCACGGAAACATCCTTCCAGGCTCACCCTGAAGGCAAGCCAACTCAGATGTCACCTACCCGTGCAGCAGACCCCGGCGCTCCACATCGTCGGCCCGACGGCCGTTCGCGAGGCGATGTCCGAGGCGCTCGAGAACAGGGGCGACATGGAGTTGTTCGAGGAGGCCAGGCGCCGTGTGGTCGTCGCCATGAAGAAGGCCCTCGATATTCCGCGGAGCTGAGGCTCAGCTACGCGTGTGTGAACCTCTATCGAGGTCAGCCGGTCGTCGACCGCCTTGTCGCTTCCGCAAATAGCCTCTACGAGCTCCGTCGGTTTCGCCTCGATGCGGTCGACAGCGTCGCGAAAGGTCGCGCCCGAGTTGCTCTGGAACTGGTGCTCAACGGCCTCTGGCGGCGCTTGATCGCGCCCTTCTGGATGATGCCGACGACCGAAAGGGCCAGGTGAGCACAGTGAGTACGATCACGCAGCCGACGAGGACCTGCGGCCAAGTCAGACGCCGGCCTCGATCCCGAGGCGCTGCCCGTCGAGTTCGACTGCAACGGCGACTGCCGGGCCTCCGGCACGCGCGTCCGCGTCAGCGTCGAGACGGTGGTGCCGCTCGCCGGCGTGCCCGCGGTGCTCGGCCTCGATCAGGCGCTCGCGGTGCCGGTACGGGGCACGGCGACGCAGACGATGTCGCGGTTCGGAGCCGGCCGATGAGCCCACGGATGCTCCGCGCCGCGGCTGCCCTCCGCCGCGGTCGTGACGAGGAGACGGGCTCGACACTGCCGCTGATGCTCGGCTACGGGGTGCTCGCCCTCGTGCTGGTGCTCATCGTCGTCGCGGTGACGTCGCTGCAGCTCGAGCGCAAGCGCCTGCTGACCCTCGCCGACGGCGCCGCGCTCGCCGCGGCCGAGTCGTTCGAGGCGTCCGACCTCGTCGTCGGCGTCGACGGTGCAGGCTCGCCCGCCCTCGACGACACCGCCGTGCGCGCGGCCGCGGCCGACTACCTCGCCGACGCCGACCACGGTCTCCACGCGGTGCGGATCGTGGTGGCGGACTCGCCCGACGGCGCGTCGGCGCGCATCCGCCTCTCGGCGGTCTGGCACGCGCCGTTCACGAACGGGTGGATCCCCGTGTCCGCGCACCTCGAGGTCGAGACGGAGGCGCGGAGCATCCTGCACTGACGCCGGCTCGGCGTCGCCGAGGCCGAGTCAGCCGAAGAGGATCGCGAGGGTCGTGCCGAGGGTTGCGACGCCGAGGGCGATGATCGCCACGATCGAGACGGCGCGGAGCATCTGGCTGCGGTACGGGTGCAGCGGGCCGTCGTCGTCCTCGTCGTCCTCCGGAGGCATCGCGTAGTCGCGCGGGCCGGAGCCGGTCGGCGCGGCCGGGCGGGTGCGGCGCTCGCTCTCGGCGAGCTGCGAGTTCAGCACGTCGAAGTCGCGGCCGCCGCCGTCGGCGGCTTCGAGCGCGCGGATGCGTTCGGCGATCTCGCGATCGCTGAGTTCGGGTTCGCTCACGGTCGGGGGCCTCCTGTCGCGGGGGAGTCGGGCGATGCGGTCGGGGGGACGGCCGGGATGGGCAGCGGAATGGCGCCGGTGAGGGCGTCGGCCGGGCCGGGCTCGGGTTCGATGCCGGAGAGGTCGCCGAGGAAGCGCGTCACGACGTCGCGCTCGGCGGAGGTGAGGCGGGCGGCCGCGGCGAAGCGTCGGGCGTGCGTGCGGCCGACGGTGTCGCGCACCTGCTCGTGGGTCGACTGCGTGATCGTGATGGCGAGCGCGCGGCGGTCGCTCGGGTGCGGCGCGCGCGCGATGTGGCCGGCGTACTCGAGCCGGTCGAGCAGCTTCGTGGTGGCCGCCGACGAGATGCCGAGGTGCTCGGTGATCATGCCGGGGGTCACGAGGCGGCCCTGCCCCTTCGCGGCGACGAGGAAGCGCAGCGCCTTCATGTCGGACTCGTTGAGCTGCATGTGGTCGCGGGACTCGAGCATGAGCCGCTGCTCGTGCTCGCGCCAGGTCCGGATGGCCGTCAGGAGCAGCACGATCTCCGCGATCTCGTCGTCGGACAGCGCCGCGTAGTCGACGACCTCCTGGCCCGGATCGATCACTCTCGGGTCGAGCATGGCGTCGCCGACGCGGCGCGATTGAGTGCGCTCGTCCACCATGTCCGACAGTGTAGTCGCGTCGAAAAATGCATGCTAACTTGCTATCTCACTCAGTTAGTGAATGTCCACGATCCCGTCCGAACGAGGGACGGGCGACGACGAAGCGAGGAGTCCGCGATGCACGAACTTCACGATGACGGAGCCGACCAGGTCGTGCTGCTCGACGCCGACGGCGAGCCGATCGGGGTGGCCCGCAAGTCCGAGATCCACGGTGCCGAGACGCCGCTGCACCTGGCCTTCTCGTGCCACGTGCTCGACGACGAGGGGCGCGTGCTCGTCACGCGGCGCTCGCTCGAGAAGCAGGCCTGGCCCGGCGTCTGGACGAACTCCTTCTGCGGGCATCCGCGCCCCGCCGAGCCGATCCCCGCGGCCGTGCGCCGTCACGCCGATCACGAACTCGGGCTCGTGCTCACCGGCCTCGAGCTCGCCGTGCCGCTCTTCCGCTACCGCGCCGTCGACGCCGCGGGCATCGTCGAGCACGAGGTCTGCCCCGTCTACCTCGCCCGCGCAGCCGGCCCCGTCGTGCCGAACCCGGCCGAGGTCGTCGAGCACGTCTGGGCCGACCCGGTGCAGCTCGGCGAGGCGATCCGCCGCACGCCGTGGGCGTTCAGCCCGTGGCTCGTGCTCCAGGCTGAGCTCCTCCCGTTCCTCGGCGGCACCGGGCGCCGCGTGGACCCGACCGCAGCGCGGCTCGAGGCGGTGAGCGCGTGACCCTGCTCGCACCCGCGCCCCGCACGCTGACAGGTGCGGCCGAAACGATCGAGGTCGACCTCGTCGCCGTGCTCGACCGGCTCGAGCGCTGGTTCGACGAGCGAACGCCGCATGCCGGCGCGGCCGGTCCCGCCGTCACCTCCCTCTGGGCGGCCGCCCGCCTCGAGACCCGCGGCGGCAAGAAGCTGCGGCCCCGGCTCGTGCTCGCCGCCTTCCACGGACTCGGCGGCGGCGCGTCGCACCGGGCGGCCGCGATCGAGACCGCCGCCGCCTACGAACTGCTGCACACCGCCTTCCTCCTGCACGACGACGTCATCGACGGCGACACCGTGCGGCGCGGGCGGCCGAACCTCGTCGGGCGGCTCGCCGAGGAGGCATCCGAGGGCACCGACGCGGCGGGCGCCGAGCGCTGGGGCCGTGCCGCCGCGATCCTCGCCGGCGACCTCCTGCTGCACGGGGCGCAGCATCTCATCGCCCGACTCGATCTCGATGCGGCCCGACGCATCCGCCTGCTGGACGCGCTCGACGAGTGCGTCCGCACGACGGCTGCGGGGGAGGCGAGCGACGTCGCCTTCGAAACGGGCGCGGAAATGCCCTCCCTCGCAGCCTCCCTCCGGATGGCCGAGCAGAAGACGGCCGTCTACACGTTCGAGGCGCCGCTGGTCGCCGGGGCCGTGCTCGCCGGGGCCGGCCACGACGCCGTCGCGGCGCTCGCCGACTACGGCCGCGACGTCGGCACGGCGTTCCAGCTCCGCGACGACCTGCTCGGCGTCTTCGGCGACGAGCGGGCCACGGGCAAGAGCACGCTCGCCGACCTCGCGAGCGGCAAGTCGACGCCGCTCGTCGCGTGGGCGCGCGAGCACGCCGGCGACGAACTGGATGCCGTGCTCGCGACGCCCGGCTTCGGCCCGGTCGAGGCGGCCCGCGCCCGGAGCATCCTCGAAGGTTCGGGCGCCCGCACGCACGTCGAGGAGCGGATCGACCGCCTCATCGCCGGTGCGCGAGAGCGACTCCGCGACGGCGAGCTGCCGGGCGAGCTCGTCGCCTCCCTCGGGCGCATCGCCCGCGAAGCGGGGGAGCGCGCGGCATGAGCGTCATCCAGTTGCACGAGACGCCCGCCACGACGGGCCTCGACCTCTACACGCGCACCGCCGAGCAGAGCGCGGCCGCCGTCATCGCCGGCTACTCGACGTCGTTCGGGCTCGCGACGAAACTGCTCGCGCCGCCGCTGCGGCCCCACATCCGCAACGTCTACGGACTGGTCCGCGTCGCCGACGAGATCGTCGACGGGGCGGCCGCGGCGGCCGGACTCGAGCCCTGGGAGATCCGGGGCCGGCTCGACGAGTTCGAGGCGGAGACGAACCGAGCCGTCGCGACGGGCTTCAGCACGAACCCGATCGTGCACGCGTTCGCCGTCACCGCCCGCGCCCACGGCATCGACCGACGGCTCACCGCGCCGTTCTTCGCCTCCATGCGCGCCGACCTCGAACTCGAGGCGCCGACCGACGCCGAGTACCGCGAGTACATCCACGGCTCCGCCGAGGTCGTCGGGCTCATGTGCCTCGCCGTCTTCCTCGGCGAGCGCGACGCGGACGGGCGCAAGCCCGCCGCTCCGGATGCCGCGACGCGGGAGATCCTCGAATCCGGGGCGATCCGCCTCGGGGCGGCGTTCCAGAAGGTCAACTTCCTCCGCGACCTCGCCGCCGACCGCGAACTGCTCGGCCGCCGCTACCTGCCGAGCGCCGACGAGTCCTGCCCGGCCGCCGAGGCATCCTTCGGCGAAGCCGACAAGGCCGCGTGCCTCGCCGAGATCGACGCCGACCTCGCCGCGGCCGCCGCGGCGATCCCGTTGCTGCCCAAGGGGAGCCGCACGGCCGTCGCGACGGCGCACGGGCTCTTCGCCGCGCTGGCCGACCGGCTGCGCGGAACGAGCGCCGACGAACTGCTCCAGCGCCGCGTCCGCGTCGGCGCGGCCGGCAAGGTCGCGGTGCTCGCCAAGGCCCGACTCGCACCGGGAGGCTCGCGATGATCGAACCCGCCACCCAGCGCGCCGTCGTCATCGGCGGCGGCATCTCGGGCCTCGCGTCGGCGGCGCTGCTCGCGCGCGAGGGCTACGAGGTCACGGTGCTCGAGCAGAACGACACGGTCGGCGGCCGCGCGGGCAGCTGGGCGGCCGACGGCTTCCGCTTCGACACCGGGCCGTCGTGGTACCTCATGCCCGAGGTGTTCGACCACTTCTTCCGCCTGCTCGGTTCGTCCGCCGACGAGGAGCTCGACCTCCGCACGCTCGAACCCGGCTACCGCGTGTACTCCGAGGGGCAGGCGCCGGTCGACCTGCACGCCGAGCGCGAGCGCAACGAGGCCGTGTTCGAGGAGATCGAGCCGGGGGCGGGCGCCGCGCTGTCGGACTACCTCGATTCCGCCGCCGAGACCGAACGGCTCGCGCGCGCCCACTTCCTCTCGTCGACGCACGAGTCGCTGCGCCCGCTCGTCGACCCCGCGGTGCTGCGCCGCCTCCCGCGGCTGCTGCGCCTCCTCTTCCAGCCGCTCGACTCGTTCATCGGCTCGCGCTTCCGCGACCTGCGCCTGCGCCAGATCCTCGGCTACCCGGCGGTGTTCCTCGGCACCTCGCCGTACCGCGCCCCGTCGATGTACCACCTCATGAGCGCGCTCGACCTCGACCAGGGCGTGCGCTACCCCATGGGCGGCTTCGCCGAGGTCATCGCGGCCGTCGAACGGCACGCGACGCGCGAGGGCGCGAAGATCCGCACCGGCGCGCGCGCCGTCGCGATCGAGATGGCGGATGCCCGGGCGGATGCCCGCCGCGGGGTGCGCGCCCGAGTGAGCGGCGTGCGCTGGGCCGACGTGTTCGGCGTCGAGCACGTCGAACCGGCCGACGTCGTCGTCGCCGCCTGCGACCTCAACCTGGTCGCCGAACGACTGCTGCCGCCGGAGCTGGCCGAGCGCCGCCCGGCGGCCCGAGCGCGCCGGGTTTCGGGCCCCGGTGCCGTCCTGGTGCTCCTCGGCGTGAAGGGGGGTGCGCCCGAGCTGGCGCACCACACGCTGCTGTTCGCACGGGACTGGGAGGCCGGGTTCCGGCGGATCTTCGACGCCCCCACGGCGGTTCCGGATCCGGCCTCCCTCTACATCTGCAAGCCGAGCGCGACCGACCCGTCCGTCGCGCCGGAGGGGCACGAGAACCTGTTCGTGCTCGTCCCCGTGCCGGCCGACCCGTCGATCGGGGCGGGCGGTCGCGACGGCGACGGCGACCCCGCCGTCGAGGCGGTCGCCGACCGGGCGATCGCCCAGATCGCGGAGTGGGCCGGCATCCCGGACCTCGCCGAACGGGTGGTGCTGCGCCGCACGATCGGACCGGCCGACTTCGAGCGCGACTTCGGCTCGACCGACGGCAGCGCCCTCGGCCCCGCGCACACGCTCGCGCAGAGTGCGTTCTTCCGCGGCCGCACCGCCTCCCGGCGCGTCGACGGCCTGCTGTTCGCGGGCGGCGACGCCGTGCCGGGCATCGGGCTGCCGATGTGCCTCATCAGCGCCGAGCTCGTCGTGAAATCGCTGCGCGGCGACACCTCGGCCGAACCCCTGACCGCGCCGCTGCCGGTGCCGGCGTTCTCGCCCGAGGCCGCGGCGGTGCGGGAGCAGGAACCGGCCGGCGTCCGAGGCGATGGGGTGGCGCGGTGAGCTTCCTCTACCTCGCGTGCCTGCTCGTCGTCATCGCGTGCTTCGCCCTCATCGACGTGCGGTTCCGGCTCGTCGTGCCGCCGCATCCGGTCGCGGCCATCGCGACGATCGCGATCGGCACCGTGTTCTTCGTGCTCTGGGACGTCGCGGGCATCCTCGCCGGCGTCTTCGGCATCGGCGACAGCGCGTACCTCTCGGGCATCCGGCTCGCACCCGAGTTCCCCCTCGAGGAGATCGGGTTCCTCGTCGGGCTCTGCTACCTCTGCCTCCTCGCCGTCGCGGGCGCCGAACGTCTGCTCGCCCTCGGCGGGCGGACCCCCCGGCACCGCGCCGCGACCGAGCCCGTCGCGCAGGAGGCCCGACGATGACGGGCATCCTCATCTCGCTGCCGTTCCTCGCGATCGCCGCGATCGTCTTCGCGCTCGAGCGGTGGCGCGACCGGCGCCTGCGACCCGAGGATGCCGCGCGCCGCCGCCGTCGCGCGACCGCGATCCTCCTCGCCGCGCTCGCGCTCGTCGTGCTCACGACCGTCTTCGACTCCCTCATGGTCGCCGCGGCGCTCACCGACTACCGGCCCGAGGCCGTCACCGGGCTGCGCCTCTGGCTCGCGCCGATCGAGGACTTCCTCTACCCGATCGCCGGGGTGCTGCTGCTGCCGGCCGTGTTCGACCTGCTGCGGCGCCGCGCCCCCGCCGTCGCCGTCGACGTCGCCGAGAGCGC
The DNA here is from genome assembly GCF_009789225.1 of Agromyces seonyuensis. GTDB lineage: Bacteria > Actinomycetota > Actinomycetes > Actinomycetales > Microbacteriaceae > Agromyces > Agromyces seonyuensis. Next base: position 7,423 of record NZ_WSTA01000022.1, read on the forward strand.
ATCGGGGGAGCGAGGATGACCGCGCTCGCCGCCCACCGGCCCTCGCTCGCGGCCGCCCTGCTCATCAGCAGCCGGCCGATCAGCTGGATCAACACGGCCTTCCCGTTCGCGGCCGCCTACCTGCTGACGACCGGACGCATCGACGCCGTGCTCGTCGTCGGCACCGTGTTCTTCCTCGTGCCCTACAACCTTGCGATGTACGGCATCAACGACGTCTTCGACTACGCCTCCGACCTCGCCAACCCGCGCAAGGGCGGCGTCGAGGGCGCACTGCTCGACCCGAGCCGGCACCGCGCGGTGCTCTGGATCTCGGCGCTCGTCTGCCTGCCGTTCCTCGTGTTCCTGGTCGCGGTGGGCGGCCCGGCCGCCTGGATCGCGCTCGCCGTCGTGTGCTTCGACGTCGTCGCCTACTCGGCGCCCGGCCTCCGCTTCAAGGAGCGCCCGTTCCTCGACTCCGTCTCCTCGAGCATCCACTTCGTCGGCCCCGCCGTCGTGGGCCTCGCGCTCGCCGGGGCGAGCCCGACGTGGCCGCTCGTCGCCCTGTTGTCGGCCTTCTTCCTCTGGGGCGTCGCCGCCCACGCGTTCGGCGCCGTGCAGGACGTCGAACCCGACCGCGGGGCGGGCATCGGCTCCATCGCGACGGTGCTCGGGGCGCGCGCCACGGTGCGCTTCGCGATCGGATGCTGGATCGCGGCGGGCATCCTCATGCTCGCCACCGAGTGGCCCGGGCCGCTCGCCGCGCTCCTCGTGCTGCCCTACCTCGTCGCGGTCTGGCCGTACCGGAGCGTGAGCGACGCCGACTCCGGCCGCGCGAACCGCGGCTGGCGGGCGTTCATCGCCATCAACTACGCCGTCGGCTTCCTCGTCACGATGCTGCTGATCTGGTGGGCGCTCGTGCGCTGAGGCGCCGGACGCCGCGCACAGCGCGGTCACGGCCCGCCCCGGTAGGCTGGAGGACGCCATGATCAATCTGGACATCTCCGGCGAACTCGCCGAACTGCGATCCACTTTCAACGACATCCGCGCCGTCGTCGACGTCGACAAGCTCGAGCGCGAGATCGCGGAGCTCAGCGAGCAGGCCGGTGCGCCAGACCTGTGGGACGACCCCGCGGCCGCCCAGAAGGTCACGAGCGCCCTCAGCCACCACCAGGCCGACCTCAAGCGCGTCCTGGACGTGGAGTCCCGTCTCGACGACCTCGACGTGCTCGTCGAGCTCGCGCTCGAGATGGACGACGAGGACTCCGCGGAGGAGGCGCGCACCGAGCTCGCCGCCCTCACCGAGACCATCGGCCAGCTCGAGGTGCAGACGCTCCTCGACGGCGAGTACGACCCGCGGGGCGCGGTCGTCACCATCCGCTCCGGCGCCGGCGGCGACGACGCCACCGACTTCGCCGAGATGCTCATGCGCATGTACCTGCGCTGGGCCGAGCGCCACAAGTACCCCGTCAAGGTCATGGACACCTCCTACGCGGAGGGCGCCGGCATCAAGTCGGCCACGTTCGAGGTCGACGTGCCCTACGCCTACGGCACGCTCTCGGTCGAGGCCGGCACGCACCGCCTCGCGCGCATCAGCCCCTTCGGCTCCGCCGACAAGCGCCAGACCTCGTTCGCCGCGGTCGAGGTCATCCCGGTGATGGAGGAGGCCGTCGAGGTCGACATCCCCGAGAACGACATCCGCGTCGACGTGTTCCGCTCCTCCGGCCCCGGCGGCCAGTCGGTCAACACGACCGACTCCGCCGTGCGCCTCACGCACATCCCGTCGGGCATCGTCGTCTCGATGCAGAACGAGAAGTCGCAGATCCAGAACCGCGCGGCCGCCATGCGCGTCCTCCAGACGCGACTCCTGCTCCTGAAGAAGGAAGAGGAAGCGGCGAAGAAGAAGGAGCTCGCCGGCACCATCACCGCGAGCTGGGGCGACCAGATGCGCTCCTACTTCCTCTACGGACAGCAGCTCGTCAAGGACCTGCGCACCGGTTACGAGGTCGGCAACCCGGCCGTCGTCTTCGACGGCGACCTCGACGGCCTCATCGCCGCGGGCATCCGCTGGCGCAAGCAGCAGCAGGCCGAAGCGAGCTAAGCGCCGGTCGGCACTTCCTCGCGGGCCGGTGCGACGTTTCGTGCGGCGTCGGACCCGCGGCCCGCGGCTACCGTGCGGGTGCGGCATCCGGCGGATTCATGGCCGGAACATAGCAGCGCCCGGCGAATCGCCGATGAACTCTCGGGGCTTCCGGCACCGTCGCGCGTCGGTCGTGACGAATGCGCGACACCTGCATATCCTCGAACGCGATGATCCGCTTCGAGTCCGTCTCCAAGTCCTACCCCGGCCAGAAACTTCCGGCCCTCGACGGGGTGGACGTCGAGATCCGCCGCGGAGAGTTCGTCTTCCTCGTCGGCGCCTCGGGCTCGGGCAAGTCCAGCTTCCTCCGGCTCATCCTCAAGGAGGAGCGGCCCACGACGGGCGAGGTCTTCGTGCTGGGCCAGGAGCTCGCGAAGGTGTCGAGCCGCAAGGTGCCGTACTTCCGGCGCGCGATCGGCGTGGTCTTCCAGGACTTCCGGCTGCTGCAGGGCAAGACGGTCTACGACAACGTCGCGTTCTCGCTGCGCGTCATCGGCAAGTCGCGGGGGTTCATCCGGTCCGCGGTACCCGAGACGCTGAAGCTCGTCGGGCTCGAAGGCAAGGAGAAGCGGATGCCGGGCGAGCTCTCCGGCGGCGAGCAGCAGCGCGTGGCCATCGCGCGCGCGATCGTCAACAAGCCCGCGATCCTGCTCGCCGACGAGCCCACGGGCAACCTCGACCCCGTCACGAGCGCGGGCATCATGGCCCTGCTCGCCCGCATCAACGAGGGCGGCACGACGATCGTCATGGCCACCCACGAGGCCGGCATCGTCAACGAGATGCGCCGCCGCGTCATCGAGCTCTCCGCGGGCGAGGTCGTGCGCGACGAGGCGCACGCCGGGTACCACCCGGACGCCGTCGACGCGCTCTCCGCCGCCGCGATCGCGGGCGACGAGTCGGCCGAGGCCGCCGTGCCGGACCCCGACGAGGAGGCCGAGGTCGACGAGGAGTCGACGGCCGCGGTCGAGTCGGTCGCGACCGGCGAGATCCCCGTCGCCGCGATCCCCGTCCCCGTTCCCGCCGCGGCCGCACCGAAGGTCGAGGCGATCGACCTCCGTGAAGCGCCGCCGCTCTACGTCGAGCCGGAGGCCACCGACGACGTCACCGAGGAGGCCGCCCGCATCACGCAGGCGGCGACCGCGGCCGTGCCGATCCAGCATCCGTCGACGGGCGCCACGCCCGCCATCCCCGCAGCCGCCGAGGCCGTGCCCGAACTGCCCGAGCACCTGACGCTCGCCGAACGGCTCGGCCTGCGCGCGCCGGGCGGCTCGAAACCCGGCGACGACGAGCAGGAAGTCGGTCCCACCCGATGAGATTCGCCCTGGTCCTCCAGGAGGCCGCCGGAGGCCTCCGCCGCAACGTCTCGATGGTCGTCGCCGTCGTGCTCGTCACGTTCGTCTCGCTGACCTTCGTCGGCACCGCCGCGCTGCTGCAGCTGCAGATCGACGCCATGAAGACGTACTGGTACGACCGCGCGCAGGTCGCCGTCTACCTCTGTACCGACTACTCGCAGGTCGTCGGCTGCGAGGCCGGCGAGGTGACGGAGGAGCAGCGCGCCGCCGTCGAGGGCATCCTCGAGTCGGACACGCTCGCCCCGTACGTCGACGAGTACTACTTCGAGGACCACGACGCGGCCTACGAGAAGTTCCAGGACCAGTTCGCCGGCACGCCCGCCGCCGAGTACGTCACGCCGGACGTGCTCAACGAGACGTTCTGGGTGCGCCTGACCGACCCGTCGGAGTCCGACGTGCTCGTCGAGGCGTTCGCCGGGCAGGCGGGCGTCGAGTCCGTCGTCGACCAGCAGCGCTACCTCGACCAGATCTTCTCGGTGCTCAACGCCTCGAGCTACACGGCCGTCGCCATCGCGGCCGTCATGCTCGTCGCCGCCGTGCTGCTCATCGCGACGACCATCCGGCTCTCGGCGTACTCGCGGCGCAAGGAGCTCGCGATCATGCGGCTCGTCGGCGCCTCGAACCGGTTCATCCAGACGCCGTTCATCCTCGAGGGCGTGTTCGCGGCGCTGCTCGGCTCGCTGCTCGCGGGAGCCGCGGTCGTCGGCGTCGTGCAGTTCTTCGTGCAGGGCTACCTCGCCGAACGCCTGGCGCTCACGAGCTTCGTCGATCTCTCGGATGCGCTGCTCGTCGTGCCGCTCCTCGTCGCCGTCGGCATCGTGCTCGCCGGCATCTCGGCCGCGATCGCGATCGCCCGCTACCTGCGCGTCTGAGCCGCCCGGACGCCTTCGGGCCGCGGGGCGAGGTGCCCGCGCGCGTCGGGTAGACTGAACGGCTCGCCCGGCCTGGCCGGGCGATCGCCATGATCATCGGATGCAGAAGGAGCGCGCCGTGCCGAAGGAACGCGGATCGAAGGTCGTCGCGACCAACCGCAAGGCGCGTCACGACTACCTCATCGAGGACACCTACGAGGCGGGCATGGTGCTCACCGGCACCGAGGTGAAGTCGCTGCGCGAGGGGCGCGCGTCGCTCGTCGACGGCTACGCCTTCATCGACGAGCGCGGCGAGATGTGGCTCGACGCGGTGCACATCCCCGAGTACACCGAGGGCACGTGGAACAACCACGCGCCGCGCCGCAAGCGCAAGCTGCTCCTGCACCGCCAGGAGATCGTGAAGATCAGCCACCGCACCAAGGACGGCGGCTACACCCTCATCCCGCTGCAGATCTACTTCAGCGAGGGCCGCGCCAAGGTCGAGCTCGCCGTCGCCAAGGGCAAGCGCGAGTACGACAAGCGCCAGGCGCTCCGCGAGAAGCAGGACAAGCGCGAGGCCGACCGCGCGATCTCGAGCCGCCGCCACCTCGGGGAGTGAGCCGGTGAGCCGCGCGCGTCGCATCCCCGTGCCCGGCACGGTGAACTTCCGCGACCCGGGCGGCTACGACGCCGAGGGCGGCCGCATCCGCGCGGGCGTGCTCTTCCGCTCCGACGGGCTGCACTCGCTCGGCGAGGACGGCCGCGCCGAGCTCGCCGGACTCGGCGTCGGTACCGTCGTCGACCTCCGCGACGGCTACGAGGTCGACCTCATGCCCGACGACGTCGCCGGCCTCGGCCTCGACGAGGTGAAGCTGCCGATCTTCGAGGGCTCCGGCGCTTCGCAGCAGGGCGCCGGCATCATCACGCTCGAGGCGCTCTACGCCCGCATGGTCACGAAGCACGCCGGTCTCGTCGTCGAGGGCGTGCGCCGAGTCGCGGACGGCGGCGGGCGGGCGACGCTCGTGCACTGCACCGCCGGCAAGGACCGCACGGGCGTCGTCGTCGCGATGTCGCTGCTCGCGGTCGGCGTGCCGCACACGCTGGTCGTCGAGGACTACGCGATCTCCGAGGAGAACCTCGCGGGCACCTGGCTCGACACCATGGTCGCCCGCATCGGCGAGCGCGGCGTGCCCGACAGCCCCGCGCTGCGCACCCTCATGGGCGGCAGCCCGCCCGAGGCGATCGAGTCCGCGATCGCGCTGGTCGAGGCCGAGCACGGCTCGGTGCGCGACTGGCTGCTCGCGCACGGCCTCGCCGAGGCGGAGTTCGCCCGGCTGCGCGACGTGCTCGTCGAATAGGGGGCAGCGCGGGCGGAATCGGCGGCGCGGGCGGATCGGCCGAACCGGAACGCTCAGCGGGCGCGGAAGCGCAGTTCGACGCGGGCCTCCACGTCGACGTCGGCCGGTTCGAGGGTCGGCACGGTTCCGCCGTCGCCGGAACCGACGGCCATCGCGGACGCCAGCCGCATCGGCACGGCTCCCGCGTGCGGGTCCTCCGAGAGCTCCACCGGCATGACCGAGTCGAGCTCCAGCGCGTCGGCGTAGACCCGCGCCTTCGCGACCGCGTCGGCGACCGCGCCCCGGCGCACCTCCTCGACGAGCTCGGCGTACGCGCGCTCGTCCAGCGCCCAGTCCACGCCGCCGACGTTCACGCCGTCGAGGACGACGGCCCGTGCGAGCCACTCGCCGAGCGCGCCGAAGTCGGAGAACGTCGCCGACAGCGAGGCCGAAGCCCGATACACGAGCGCGAGCCGCTCGCCGTCGCGGTTCCAGGGGCGGTCGGCCGTCACCACGACGTTCTCGGCCGACCAGCGGATGAGCGGCGAGTCGGCGACGACCGCCAGTGACCGGAGTTCCGCCGCGAGCGCGCCGTGGGTGCGCAGCGCCGCCTCGACGGCCGGTTCGCGGTCCGGTCCATCGACCGACACGATCACCGACACCGTGCCCTGCGTCGGCGGCCGACGCCCGTGCGCGCGACCGTCGACGCTGATCAGGACCTCGCGGGGATCTGGCATGCGTGCACCCTACCCCCGGGCGGTGCTCGTCAGCCGCTCGTCACCGCCCGCTCGGGCAGCACCCCGTCGAAGAGCCGGTCGAAGACGTTGAGCCGATCGAACTGGAGCGCCCACTCGCGGGCCGCCACCGCCCGCCGCTCGCGCTCCGCGCGGGGCATCCCGAGCACGGCCTCGTCGATCGCCGCGGCGATCGCGTCGGGGTCGCCGACGGGCACGATCATCGCGTGGTCGCCGACGGCCTCGCCGACGCCGCCGGCGAGGGTCGTGATGACCGGGCCGCCGCCCGCGAGCATCTTCTCAGCGAGGGCGATGCCGAAGGTCTCGACGAACTCGGGCTTCGGCTTCGTCGGGAGTGCGTAGACGGCGCATCCGGCCATGAGCTTCGGCTTCTCGGCGTCGTCGACGTCGTCGAGGAAGCGGATGCGGTCGGCGACGGGGGAGGCGGCCGCCTGCGCCCGGAGGTTGTCGGCCTCGGGGCCGCGACCGGCGATGACCAGCTGGAGTCCCTCGTGGGCCTTCGAGCGCTCGAACCCGACGATGAGGTCGTCGACGCCCTTCGCGTTCTGGAGGCGCGAGAGGAAGAGCACGTAGCCGTCGCGCACGAGCCCGCGGGCGGCGAGCGTCTCCTCGATGTCCTCGTCCGCGAGACCGAGGTACTGGGAGGTGTCGATCGCGGGGTAGGAGACGCGGATGCGCCGCTCCGCCTGCTCCGCGAACGCCGTGCCGTGCCGCACGTCGATCTCGGCCGCGGCCTCGACGATGAGCTGCCGCGTGTACTCGCTCACGGCGACGCAGTGGTCCTGCGAGAGGTAGCTCGAGAGCACGTGGGCGGCGGCGCCGAACCGATCGGCGTCGAGACAGGACTTCACGACGTTCGTGACGTCGGATCCGACGGCCTCGGCGATCGTCGTGACGTTGACCGGCAGGCCCGTGGCCCACGCCGTGCGCACGGCCTCGGCGACTGCCGTCGTGTGGGGGCTGAGGTAGAGCGAGAGGCACACCGTCGGCACGCCGTCGGTGAAGAGCTCGACGAGCCGTCCGACGATGCCCGCGGTGTAGCGGCCGTCCGGCACCTTGTAATCGCCGACCGGTTCCGGCCGCTCGACGAAGATGCCCTCGCTGTAGGGCAGGAGGTGGTCGAGGGGCTTCAACGGCAGGCCGCTGGTCTCGAGGCGTTCGATGGGCCAGGTCACGATGCGCACCTCGTCGAAGCCGCGCTGCAGCGCGGCCTCCGCGAGGTTGCGGCCTTCGACCGAGTGCCCGCAGATGACGGGGTCGGCTCGGTTGACGATGACGAGTCGGTTGCGTGGTGCGCTCATGGCGGTCTCCTTCGCGTGGTGGTTCAGCTCCGCGGGGGAGGCGGGGTGGAATCGGCGGACGTGGAGGCCGACGGCGGTCGACCCTCCCGTCCCCAGTCGCTCGGCTCGGGGCCGAGCTCGACGAGGAGGCGGCCGCCGCGGCGGAGCTCCTCCCCGGGCAACCAGGAACGGTCGATGCGCTCGCCGTTCAGGAAGACGGACTGAATGTACTGCACTCCGCCGCCCGGGACCGGCTCCTCGAAGCCGGTGGTATCGATGCGCAGGGTCGCGCCGCCGAAGCGGAGTTCGGACGTGGCGAACGCCGGCGGGCTGAGCAGGAAGAGCTGCTGCCCGGCCACGGGGAACAGCCCGAGGCAGGCCCAGACGTACCACGACGACAGGCCGCCGGAGTCGTCGTTGCCGGGCAGGCCGCCCGGCCCGAGGCCGAACTGCTGGTGGACGGCGGCGTGCACGACCTCGGCGGTGCGGTCCGGCCGGCCGGCGAAGTGGTACGCCCAGGGCGCCTCCATGTCGGGCTCGTTGTTGAGCCCCTCGAAGCGCCCCAGCGCGTAGCCCTCGGCGAGCTCCGCAGCCGACGGCGCGACGCCGGGCTGGCGGACGGGCTCCGCGCCGTACCCGAAGAAGCGGTCGAGCATCCCGACGAAGGCGTCGTCGCCGCCCGCGAGCTCGATGCGGCCCGCCATGTCGTGCAGCAGCCGGAAGCTGTAGTTGTGCTTCGTGCCCTCGTAGAAGGTCGAGTCGCGCAGCAGCCCGGTCGCCGGGTCGAACGCGTGCACCCAGTTGCCGGCGAGCGCCTCGAACTCGCGCGCGAGGGCGAGGTCGCCGACGTGCCGGGCCACCTTCGCCGTGCACCAGTAGCCGAACGCGAGGTCGAGGGTGTGGCTGATCGGCTCGGCGAAGCCGTGCAGCAGGAAGTCCTCGCCGTACGTGCGGCGGAGGTCGTTGTGCATGTGCACGAGCGCGCCCTCCCAGTCGATGCCCGTCACGCCCGCCTGGCAGAGGTCGGCGAGGAACGTGTGCGCGAGCGCCGAACCCTGCCGCGAGAAGCGGTCGGAGCCCCGCGCCATGCGATAGCCGATCGGGAAGTTGCCCTCCTCCTCGCAGATCGTGAGGAGCGCATTGGCGAGCTCGACGGCCTGCTCCGGCGCGATCGCCGCGAGGAGCGGCAGCTGGGTCTTGTAGATGTCCCACATCGTCGAGAGGTCGAAGACGAAGGGGCCGCGGGTCGGCCAGAACGGGCTCTCGTCGTTGGCGAGGCACGGCTTGATGAGCGAGTGGTACAGAGCCGTCTGGAAGACCGTGCGCCGGTCTTCGTCGTCGGTCTCGACGCGCACGGCCTTCAGCTGCTTCTTCCAGACCTTGGCGGTCGCGGCGGCCCGATCGTCGAAGGCGCCGCCCGCGAGGTCGCGGAGGAGGTTCGCGCGGGCCTGCTCGACACCGCGCAGCGAGAAGCCCATGCGGAGCTCGACCTGCTTGCCCGCGGGGGAGGAGCCCGCCCACATGAGGCCGAAGGGCCGCAGGGTCGTCGGCCGGATGTGGTCGAAGTCGAGCCGCGTGCCGCCCGGCATGAGCCGCCGGTCGTACCAGAGCATCTGGCGCCAGTCATCCGCCCCCGCGCACTCGATGTAGACCGCGAGCGAGGCCCCCTCGACGGTGATCTCGCCCTGCGCGACGCCGGGGCCGACCGACTCGAGGTGGGCGCGCAGCGGGATCGTCGAGCCGAAGGGGATGGAGAGCCCGCCGAGGGAGAAGTCGATGACGATGCGGGCGTTCTTGTGCTCGGGGAAGGTGTAGCGGTGCACGGCCGACTTCGGGCCGACGGTGAGCTCGGCGCGCACGCCCGAATCGAGGGATGCCGCGTAGTAGCCGGGCTCGGCGACCTCGTCGTCGAGCTCCCACGAGCGACCGAGCACGTCGAGGGGTTCGAGCATCGGCGTGACGCGGAAGTAGTTGTAGTACTTGCGGATCGCGCCCGTGCCGGACTGCTGGAAGTGGGTGAAGCCGCTCGCGACGTTCTCGTCGTGGATCGTCGGGGGCACGCCCTCGGTGGAGAGATCGAATCGGCCGTAGCCGGTGGGGTAGGCGCCCGAGTACGCGCAGGCCGAGACCATGCCGAGCGGATAGGTCGCACCGGGGTGGGTGTTGCCGACCTGGGGCTTCGGCCACCACCACGTCGCGGCGAGCCCGGTCTGCGGCGGCAGCGCCGTGACGCCCGTGCCGATGAACGGGTCGACCCGCACCGATCCCGATCCGATTCCCATGTCCTGACGGTACGTACGGCGATCGGCGGTTTGGTTTCCGATGTGTGAACAACGCTCGCACCGGCAGCCGTCGCGCAGGGCTGCCGAAACTGGTCGGGAATGGCGATCGAGCGCGTTCCGTTGTAGTCTGAAAGGCCGCGTCCGAGAGGGTGCGGGTTGGCAACTCAACAGTGTGCGATGACGGCTCGCCGGCAGGCGACGCATGGGGATGATCGGTTTCGACATCGTCTGCGCGACTGCGGGAAGCGGGCCGAGGATCCGGGGTTATCTCGTGAACGCTCCCCGGGAACAAATAACTGCCAATAAGAAGCAGTCCGACTTCGCCCTCGCTGCCTAAGCGAGTCCGATAGTCCGTCGGCCCGAGCGCGATCCCGTCTCGGTTCCCGGCGTCATTTAGGGATCTTGCTTCGTACCGTCGTCTGAGCGGTGCGAGGGACTTTTTCAGACTGGGCCTGTCGACTTAGGTGCCTGTGGCAAAGGTCGGGGCCGAGCAGAACGCTTGCACAGGATGCGCCCGGAGAAGACGCATGACCACAGCGATGGACGGGGGTTCAATTCCCCCCATCTCCACCACTCAGCCGGCATCGCACGCGAGTCGCCCGTCGGGCCGCTCCGCCCACGCGGAGCGGCCCGACGTCGTCCGACCGCCGGGAGCGCAGTCGAACACGGCCGCGACACGCCCGGAATTCCGGGGCTTCGGCCCTCGATTGGTCAAACGGCAGCGCGGCTGCTAATGTTGTCTCTCGGTTCGGAACGGCTGCAAAGCCGAGAAGAAACCATGCACCTCTAGCTCAATCGGCAGAGCAACTGACTCTTAATCAGTGGGTTCAGGGTTCAAGTCCCTGGGGGTGCACCACGGAAGGCCCCGCAGCGGAAGCTGCGGGGCCTTCGTCGTTCCCCGGTCGGCATTCGGCGGCCGCCTCGCCGCGCCCGGCGATCGTCGCCCGGTCTGCTGTCGGCGGAACCGGCAGCGCGCGGCGGTGACGCCTGGCACGGTGAGTGCATGAGGATCCTGGTGCTCGGTGGAACGGCGTGGCTCGGCGGACTGATCGCGGCAGGCGCGCTGGAACGCGGGCACGAGGTGACGTGCGTCGCTCGCGGCGAGGCGGGCGAGGTCCCCGCTGGCACCCGTTTCGTGGGTGCCGATCGCGAGCAGGACGACGCTCTGGCCGCCGTCTCCCGCGAGCGATGGGATGCCGTAGTCGACGTCGCCCGCCAGCCCGGACAGGTGCGCCGCGCGGTGCGCGACCTCGAACCCGTCGCCGGGCGCTTCGTGTTCGTCTCCTCGTGCAGCGCGTACGCCTCGCAGGCCGAACTCGGCGCCGACGAGGACGCGGCGCTGCTGCCGGCGCTCGTCGCCGACCGGATGGCGTCGCCGGAGGACTACGGCAGCGCCAAGGCGGCCTGCGAGGCCGCGGTGCTCGGCGCGTTCGGGCGCGAGCGCTCGTTCATCGTGCGGCCGGGGCTCCTCGGCGGGCCCGGCGATCCGAGCGGGCGCACCGACTACTGGCCCTGGCGATTCGCCCACCCGGCGGAGCAGGGCCGCATCCTCGTGCCCGACGCCCCCGACCTGCCAACGGCGGTGCTCGACGTGCGCGACCTCGTCGCCTGGATGCTGCGGGCGATCGAGGACGGCCTGAGCGGCGTCTGCAACGCGCAGGGACGTCCCGAGGCGTTCCCCGCGCACCTCGCCGCGGCACGGGTCGCCGCGGGCTCCGACGCGCTGCCGATCCCGGCGCCGGAGGCCTGGTTGCAGGAGCACGGCGTCGCGGAATGGGCCGGACCGCGCTCGCTGCCGCTCTGGCTGGTCGACCGGGACTGGTACGGGATGAACGCCCGGTCGATCGACCGGGCGCTCGCCGGAGGACTGGAACTGCGTCCGCTCGTGGACACGCTGCGCGACGCGCTCGCGCACCGGGAGTCCCTCGAACCCTCCGCGCTGCGGGATCGCGCCGGTCTCGCCGACGCCGACGAGTCGGGGCTCCTCGCCGCGCTCGAGGAGCGCGCTCGCGACTGACGGCCGGCGCCGACTGCGGCATGCGTCGCGTCGGCGGACGGCGACCGATCAGGAGACGGCGCGCTTGACGAGTTCGCGGAGCCGCGACTCGACGCCGTCGGTCACCGCGAGGACGGCGAAGGACACGGCCCACATGTCGCCGTCGTCCAGGGCGGCGGGCTCGTCGAAGGTGAACGTGCCGTAGCGCGTCTTGAACTTCGAGGCCGGCTGGTAGAAGACGACGACCTTGCCGTCGCTCGCGTACGCCGGGAAGCCGTAGAACGTCTTCGGTGCGAGGTCGGGGGCTTCCTCGGCGACGATGCGATTGAGCAGCACCGCAGCCTCCTTGTCGACGCCGTCCAGCGAGTCGATCGCCTCGACGCAGGCCTCGAGCTCCTTCGCGAGCTTCGCGGCGCCCTTCAGTCCCTTCGTCGTGCGCAGCTCGTCGGCGCGCTGCTGCATCGCCGCGCGCTCCTCGTCGCTGAATCCGGTCTTGGTGTCGCGGGTGTCGGTCATGGTCCTGCTCCTTCCGGTTCCGGGCGGTCTCCCGGGCTACGTTCGTCAGGCTACGACGGGGCGTCGCCGCGCCGCTTCTCGATTCCTGATCGATGCCGCAGGGGGGGCGTCATCGGTCGATCGGGTGCCGTCCTCGACTCAGCCGCCGACGGGGTCGACGCCGGGCACGGGAATGCCGAGGAGCTGCGCGAGCGCGACGAGGAGCACGACGACCGTGTAGGCCGCGAGTGCGGTCGTCAGGAGCTTCTCGCGGAAGGATCCGGTGTCGCCGAGCACCGGCAGCGCGAGGTAGCCGCTCGGCAGCCACAGGTCGTTCAGGACGGGGGTGTCCTTCCAACGCTCCGGCGGCTTCGGCAGCCAGGGCCAGAGGGCGCCGGGCAGGCCGCCGGTCGTCAGGAAGTCGCCCGCGAGATGCACGCCGTAGCCGATGCCCACGGCGAGGGGGAACCAGCCGAACTGCTCGGGCGCGGCGAACATGACCGCCGCGCCCGCGGCGCCGCCGACGAACCACGCCGCCGGCCAGTTGCGCACGAAATCGCGCGCCTTCAGGCCGAACGCGATGAGGGCGGCGGCGCCCATCGCGGCGCCGACGGCGAGGTCGCCGTAGTCCTCGGTCGGCAGGACGATGAGTCCGAGGAGCAGGGCGAGCAGCACGGCGACGAGCACCGCGGTCGGCGTGTGCGCTCCCTTCCGGTGGCCGCCCGTGAGCGCGCCGATCGTGCGGGTGGCGAGCTTGCCGAGCACCGGCACCGAGTAGGCGATCGTGCCGGAATGATGGTCGGCGTCGGGCAGCAGGGCGGCGCCCGCGCAGACGAACGACCCGATCACGACGGCGAGCGGGTCGAGCGGGTACCAGCCGGTCGCGATCGGCACGGCGGCGGTGACGGCGACCCAGGCGGCGGCGCCGCTCGTCGCGTGGCTGATCCCCATCATCGGGCGGGTCCTCCAGGGGTGTTGCGGGCGGTACGGGCGGTTCAGGCTGTTCGGGGCAGTGCGGGGGCTTCGGACGGTGCAGCCGGGCGGAGCAGCCGGGAGGCGCGGGCGGGTACGAGGCTCACCGCGCGCACACCGAGACACTGCGCGACGCAGGGCAGCGCGTACCGCGCAGCGCGCGGCCGAGGGCCGACGCGGTGCGGCCGCGCGGCCCTGTCAGTCGGCGAGCAGGTCGAGCACCTCGTCGTGCAGGTGGCCGTTGGTGGCGAGCGAGTTGCCCGACCACGGGCCGGGCTCGCCGGTGACGGAGGTGAAGCGGCCGCCGGCCTCCTCGACGATCGGGATGACCGCGGCGAGGTCGTAGGGCTTGACGTCGAACTCGCCCGTGACGTCGATGAGCCCCTCGGCGACGAGCATGTACGACCACATGTCGCCGAAGGCGCGGTCGCGCCAGACCCGCTCGCCGAGGCGCAGCAGCCGGTCGAGGTAGCCGGCATCGCGCCACTGGCCGAGGGACTGGAAGCTCAGCCAGGCATCCTCGAGCGCGGCGACCTTCGAGACGGCGATGCGGCGCGGGAGCGAGGCATCCTCGCCCGCGGCGGCGCCCGATTCGGCGGCGGAGGCGAGCGTCCACGCCCCCGAGCCCGCGGCGGCCCACCAGCGCCGGCCCATCGCGGGTGCCGTGACGACGCCGACGACGGGCACGCCGTCGACGGCGAGGGCGATGAGGGTCGACCAGACGGGGATGCCGCGCAGGAAGTTCGCGGTGCCGTCGATGGGGTCGATGATCCACTGCCGGGTGGCCGAGCCGGCGATGCCGAACTCCTCGCCGAGCACGCCGTCGGCGGGACGCTCGTTCGCGAGCCGTTCGCGAATCGCCCGCTCGACCGCGAGGTCGGCCTCCGTGACGGGGGTGCGGTCGGGCTTCGTCTCGATCGCGAGGTCGACCGCCCGGAAGCGTCCGAGGGAGACGGCGTCGGCGAGACCGGCGAGTTCGAGGGCGAGTGCGAGGTCGTCGGCGTGGACGGAGTCCAGCCAGGGGGAGTCGGTCACCGGCCCAGGCTAACGCGCTCCTCGGACGGTCCGTCGTCGGCACCGCGGGCGATGAGCGCCTCGCCGAGCTCCTCCGCCGTCTGGATCGTGCGGAGCACGACGGGCACTGCGAGCGCCCGCAGCGATCGTTCGACGCCGCGGGCCTTCCGGGCCTCACGGACGGCCCCGACGAGGCCCGCGACGAGCGGCACGGAGCGGATGGTGAGGGCGAGGACGAGTCCCACACGGTCGGCGTCGACCCAGCGCCGGAACGGCCGCAGGAGGCTGCCGATGGCGTCCAGCAGCTCGGGCACGGGCGTCGAGAGGGTGAAGATGCCGGCTGCACCGACCGCGGCCAGCACGCGCAGCGCGAGCACGGCCGCCGCCTCGGGGCCGGCGAGCCACGCGTTGAGCGCCGCGGCCGGCACGACGAGCCAGAGCACGGGGCCGAGCTGGGCGGCGAAGGCGCGCCACCCGAACCGGCGCAGGGCGATGAGGATGCCCGCGAGCGCGAGCACCCCGGCGAGGGCGATCGCGAGGGCGACGGGGGAGTGCAGCGCGACGAGCGAGGAGACGAACACCGCGAGCACGCCGAGCTTGACGAGGGCCGGGATGCGGCCGGGGCCGGCCGCGACGCCGCCGATCACGGCCGGCCGCCCGATGCGGCATCCTCGGCGTCGAGCAGCCGCTCGTAGAACGCGAGCGCCGGGCCGGGCTCGTCGTCGGCGACGATGCGGCCGGCGTCGACGACGAGCACTCGGTCGAAGTCGGCGACGAGGCCGAGCTGGTGCGTGACGAGCAGCACCTGCTGCGGGAGTTCGGCGAAGCGGGCCGCGATCTCGCGGGCGTTGCGGGCGTCGAGGAGGGTCGTCGGCTCGTCGGCGACGAGCACGTCGGGCTCGCCGACGAGCACCGCCGCGAGGGCGAGCAGCTGCTTCTGGCCGCCGGAGAGGTGGTGGGCGGGCCGGTCGGCGAGGTGCGCGATGCCGAGGCGGTCCAGCACCGCGTCGACGCGCGCCGAGGTCTCGGCCTTCGGCAGCTTCCGCGGGCGCAGGGTGAACGCGACGTCCTCCCGCACGGTCGGCATGACGATCTGGCTGTCGGGGTTCGTGAAGACGAAGCCGACCCGACGCCGCACCGCACGGCCCTCGCGGGCGACGTCGAGGTCGTCGACGAGCAGGCGGCCGCTCGTCGGGGAGACGAGCCCGTTGATCAGGCGCGCGAGCGTGGACTTGCCCGAGCCGTTCGCACCGACGACGCCGATGCGCCGTTCGGTCAGGTCGAGGTCGATCCCGTCGAGGACGCGGGCGTCGCCGAAGCGCACGCCGACGCCCTCGAAACGGAGTCGTGCCATCAGTGCGAGCCGGCCTCGTCCGCCGCCGCGGGGGCGGCATCCAGGGTCGCGGCGGCGACGGGCACCGCGGCGACGGCAGCGGCACGGCGGGCCGCCCACGGCCACGGCTTCGCGGCGAGGAAGCCGGGGCGGGCGCGGTGCACCGCTGCGGCGACGAGCACCGTCACGACGACCTTGATGACGTCGCCCGGGAGGAACGGCAGCACCGCGAGGCCGAGCGCGCCCCCGAGCGGCATGCCCGTCACGGCGAGGAACCACGGCACGCCGACGAGGTAGACGACGAGGATGCCGCCCGCGGCGGTCGCGGCGAGGGCCGGCAGCAGCCGGTACTTCGGCAGGAGGCGCTGGGTCAGCCAGCCGATGACGAGGGCGCCGGGGATGAACCCGACGAGGAAGCCGCCCGTCGGGCCGACGAGCACCCCGAGGCCGCCGGTCGCCCCGGCGAGGATCGGCAGGCCGATGAGGCCGAGGACGACGTAGACCGTGACGGCGAGCGCGCCGTTGCGGGCGCCGAGGATCGCCCCGGCGAGCATGACGCCGAGGGTCTGGAGGGTGATGGGCACGCCGCCCGGCAGTTCGAGGGCACCGGGCATCGTGAGCGCGGCGATGAGCGCCGCGAAGGCGGCGATGAGGGCGAGGTCGCGGGCGGTGATCCGAGGCATGGAGGCAACGCTAGGAAACCGCGGGGGTGCCGCGCGGCCGTCGCGCTCCAAAATCGGGGGTCCGATTTTGGACCGGGTCCGTTCGGTCGAGTAGCGACGCGCATGGGGGCCCGGTGAGTCGGCTTGCGAGGTCTCGATACGGCGCTGGAGCGCCTACTCGACCAGCGAGGCCTCGACCAGCGAGGTCTCGACCAGCGAGGCCTCGAGCAGCGAGGTTTCGATCGTCGACTCGGCGGCCGGCTCGGCCCACAGCATGAGCGGCGCGGGGATCCAGCTCATGGCGATGGGCTCGACGCCGACGGGCTCGGCGGCGAGGTCGCGCTCGACGAGGACCCCGCGGGTGAGCTCGGCGGCGATCTGGTGCGTCACCATCGTCTGGAAGATCGAGTCGGTGTCGCCCTCGCCGCGGCGCACGAGCGTCCACTCGCCGCCGACGCCGACGAAGCGCTGGAGGCGCGCATAGAGCTGATCGAAGATCTGCTCCCCGGTCAGGTCGGCGATCGGGGCCGGTGCGGGTTCGACCGGCGGGGCGACGGGGGCGAGGGCGACGGGCTTCCTGCGGCGGAATCGGCGGAACATGGTGGGGCTTTCGTGCTGGGGGAGCGTTCGGGAGGGCGGTGCTGGGGTTCGGGCGGTGCAGGCCGGTCAGGGCGGCGGTGCGGGCATCCGGGTCGGGCTCCGGATGCCGGTTCTGCGACGTCGGGCGACGTCGTCGGGCGGCGGGACTCGGGTCAGTCGTCGTCGCCGGCGGGCAACTGCGCTCGGCTGTCTTCCGCGACGGTGCCGATCGCGACGGCGAGGCTCGCGGCCCACGCGACCCAGGTCAGCAGGAGCCGCCAGTCTCGCGGTCCGGAGACCGTCGATCGCACGATGCCGATGCCGCTGAAGATCGCGCTGAGCACGGCTCCGGAGAACAGGTACTTGCGCATACCAGTAACGCTACCGCCCGGTGACACGTGCCTGGGAGCATCCCGGGAATCTGACCGATCGGACAGGGGCTGACCGATCGGTCAACTAGCGTCCGAGCATGCCCTCCGACACGGATGCCGCCCCGCGCGCCCAAGCCCGCGCCGAACTGCTCGTCGTCGCGCTCGAGCAGTTCGCCGTCGACGGCTACCACGCGACGAGCCTGCAGCAGATCGCCGATCGCGCCGGCTACGCGAAATCCAACGTGCTCTACCACTTCGGCTCGAAGGAGGGGCTCCTGAACGCGGCCCTCTCCGCCGCGGTCGACGACCTGGCCGCTCTGGTCGACACCTTCCCGCGGCGCGGCGCCGGCGTCGACCCGCGCGAGTTCGTCGAGCGCTTCGTCGACTACCTCTTCGCCCACCGGCTCGAGGTCGTCCTCATCGTCAACCAGGGCCAGTCGCTCGCGGACGTCCCCGTGGTCGACCGGGCGATGGCCGTCATCGCGCGGCTCGCGCTCGAGATCTGCTCCGAGGACGCGTCGATCGCCGAGCAGCTGCGCTTCGGCGTCGCGCTCGCCGGGGCCGCGTACACCCTCGTCGCCGGCCGCACGATCCTCGGCGGCACCCTCGAGCCCGAGGACGGCGACGCCGAGGCGCGGACCGCCCTCGTCGACATCCTCGCCGAACTGCTCGCCCCGGCCGCGCGCCCGCTCGGCTGACGCGCGGACACCCCCGACTCCCGGCCCTCGCCGCGAACTCCGCCTCGAACCGAAAGCTCCCCATGGCTCAGCTCCTCCACCGCCTCGGCCGCTTCGCCTACCGCCGTGCGCGGCTCGTCATCGTCGCGTGGGTCGTGATCCTCGCGGGCCTGCTCGGGGGCGGCATCGCGCTCGGCGGCCAGCTCCAGGAGTCGTTCACGATCCCCGGCACCGAGTCGCAGGAGGCGATCGACCAGCTCGCCGCCGTCTTCCCCGAGACCGCGGGCGCGTCGGCCAAAGCCGTCGTGCAGGCGCCCGAGGGCGCCGACGTCGAGGACGAGCCGTACGCGGGCGCCATCGAGGAGCTCGCCGACGAGCTGCGCGACGTCGACGGGGTCGCGAACGTGCTGAGCCCCTTCGACGAGTACGCGGGCGACCAGATCTCGGCCGACGGACGCACCGCCTACGTGCAGGTGCAGTTCGACGGCAAGGGCACCGACGTCACCCCGGAGGTCATCGCGGCCGTCCAGGCCACCGCGCCGGTCGCCGAGGACGCCGGTCTCGTGGTCGCCTACGGCGGCGACGTCTTCCAGGAGACGACCTTCGGCCTCACCGTCACCGAGGTCTTCGGCGTCGTGTTCGCCGCCGTCGTGCTCATCGTCACGTTCGGCTCGCTGCTGGCCGCCGGGATGCCGCTCCTGACGGCCATCGTCGGCGTCGGCGCGAGCTTCGGCGTGCTCTCGATCGCCGCGGCCTTCACCACGGTCTCCTCGACGGCGCCGATGCTCGCCGTCATGATCGGCCTCGCGGTCGGCATCGACTACGCCCTGTTCATCGTGTCGCGCCACCGCAACCAGCTCGCGCGCGGCGCCGACCCCGAGGAATCGGCGGCCGAGGCTGTCGCCACCTCGGGCGGCGCGGTCGTCTTCGCCGGCCTCACCGTCGTCATCGCACTGCTCGGACTGCTCGTCGTGGGCATCCCGTTCCTCTCGGTCATGGGCGTGGGCGCCGCGTTCGCCGTCGCGATCGCCGTGCTCGGCGCCGTGACCCTGCTCCCGGCGATCCTCGGCCTCGCGAAGGGACGCCTCACCCCGAAGCCCGGCAGCCGCGCCGCCAGGCGCGCGCTCGCGGACGACGACGCCCCGAAGAAGACCATGGGACGCCGCTGGGTCGACCTCGTGCTCAAGGCCCCCGTCGTGCCGCTCGTGCTCGTCGTCGGCGTGCTCGGCACCGCCGCGCTGCCCGCGCTCGACCTCGACCTGAACCTCCCGCTCTCCAACGGCGAGGCCGGCTCGAGCCCCCGCGAGGCGTACGACCTCATCGACGAGGGCTTCGGCCCCGGCTACAACGGGCCGCTCATCATCACCGCCGACATCACGCAGTCGACCGATCCGATCGGCGACCTCGCGTCGATCCGCAGCGACCTCGAGCAGGTCGACGGCCTCGTGTACGTGGGCCAGGGACTGCCGAACCCGGCCGTCGACACCGCGGTCTTCCAGGTCATCCCGGAGTCGGCGCCGAACTCGACCGAGACGAAGGCGATCGTCGAGGACCTGCGCGAACTCGCCCCGTCGCTCGAGGACGAGTACGGCATCCCGCTCGCCGTGACCGGCTACACCGCCGTCGCGATCGACATCTCCAACCGGCTCGACGAGGCGATCGTGCCCTTCGCCCTCATCGTCGTCGGGCTCTCGGTCATCCTGCTCATGATGGTGTTCCGGTCGGTGTTCGTGCCGATCAAGGCCGCCGTCGGCTTCCTGCTCTCCGCGTTCGGCGCGATCGGCGCGACCGTCGCCGCCTTCCAGTGGGGCTGGTTCGCCGACGTGCTGCATCTGGAGCCCGGGCCGATCCTCTCGTTCCTGCCGATCCTGCTCATGGCCGTGCTGTTCGGCCTCGCGATGGACTACGAAGTGTTCCTCGTCTCCGGCATGCGCGAGGAGTTCGTGCACTCGCGCGATCCCGACCGCGCGGTGCGCCACGGCTTCCAGCACTCCGCCCGCGTCGTCACCGCCGCCGCGCTCATCATGTTCTTCGTCTTCGCCGCATTCGTGCCGGAGGGCGCGGGCCCGATCAAGGGCATCGCCTTCGCGCTCGCAGTCGGCGTCGCCTTCGACGCCTTCCTCGTGCGCATGACGCTCGTGCCGGCCGCGATGGCGCTCGCCGGCCGCGGCGCCTGGTGGCTGCCGAGGTGGCTCGGCCGCATCCTGCCCGATGTCGACATCGAGGGCGCGGGCCTGCGCCGTCATCTCGAGGATGCCCGTTGGGCGCATTCCCGCGATGCGGCCCTCACGCTCGAGGGCGCGGAGTTCGGCCGCGAGGACGCCCGCTTCGGGCCCGTCGACCTCGAACTGCCCGGCGGCACGCTCGTGCTCGGCGCGGATGCCGCCGAACGGCGTATCCTCGCCGCGACCCTCGCCGGTCGACTGCCCCTCGTCGCCGGTCGCGCCCAGGTGCTCGGCCGCCCGCTCCCGAGCGACGCGCGCGCCGTGCTGCGCCGTGTCGCCGTCGCCGAGCTCAGCGGCTCGGCCGGGGCCGGGGTCACCGCCGGGGAGGTCGTCGCAGCCCGCCTCGACGCCGCCGCGCCGGTCTGGCGGCTCGCCCCGGCGCCCGCGGCCATCGAACGGATGCTGGGTCGCGCCCGGCTCGCCGCCGACGATCGCGCCATCCTCCCGGATGCGCCGCTCGCCGCGCTCGACCCCCTCTCGCGCGCCGCCGTGATCGCGGCCGCCGCGCTCGCCGAGGAGCCCGGGATGCTCGTCGTCGACGCCGGCGACGCAGCGGCCCCCGGCATCGACCGTCTCGCGTCGATGCTCGGCATTATCGCCGAGGACGTGCCCGTCGTGCTGCTCGTGCCCGCGGGCGCCGCCGCCGCGGACGTCGTCGTCCCCGCGCCCGCCGAGGCGCACGATGCGCCCCTCGTGCTCACCGGGGCGGCGAGCCCCGCACCCGCCGTCGCCCCCGTCGCCCCGGCCGAACCCGCCGCGGCGAACACCGGAGAGGAAGCCCGATGAACCCCCGCTTCGAACGCCTGCTCGGCCGCACCCCCGGCGGCCGTCGCGGTCGCCTCATCGCCCTGCTCGCGCTCGTGCTCCTCGTGCCGCTCGCGGTCGCCGGGTTCGTCTCGGGCGCGCTCGGCGGCGCCGGGACGACGCAGCGCATCCCCGCGATCGTCGTCAACAACGACGTCATGCAGACCACGACC
This sequence comes from Agromyces seonyuensis, assembly GCF_009789225.1. Classification (GTDB taxonomy): domain Bacteria; phylum Actinomycetota; class Actinomycetes; order Actinomycetales; family Microbacteriaceae; genus Agromyces; species Agromyces seonyuensis. Next base: position 28,697 of record NZ_WSTA01000022.1, read on the forward strand.
GACGCCGACGGCAACGAGACCCCGGTGCTCGCCGGACGTCTCCTCGTGACCGAGCTCACCGGCGCGTCGGACGACGAGGCCGCGGGCTTCGACTGGACGATCTCGAACGACGCGGGCGCAGCCGAGGCGCTCGAGGACGGCACGGCGTACGCGGTGCTGACGATCCCCGCCGACTTCTCGGAGTCGGTGCTCTCGATGTCGGGGGCGGAGCCGCAGCGCGCCGACCTCTCGATCCGCACCGACGACGCGCACGGCTACCTCGCCGGGTCGGTCGTGCAGTCGATCGGCACGTCGATGACGGCGGCCTTCGGCCAGCAGCTCACCGAGACCTACCTGCAGGGCTTCTACGGCAACCTCGCCGCGCTCGGCGGGCAGCTCGGCGACGCGGCCGACGGCGCCGCGCAACTCTCGAGCGGCGTCACGCAGGTCGCCGACGGGCTGGGGCAGCTCGCCGACGGCGCCGTGCAGTCCGCCGACGGCGCCGACGCCCTCTCATCGGGCGCGACGCAGCTCTCGGGCGGCATCTCGCAGTACACCGACGGCGTCGACCGGCTCTCGGCCGGACTGTCGGCCTACGCGCCGGGCGTCGCCGAGTACACGGGCGGCGTCGACGGCATCGCCGCGGGGCTCGCGCAGCTGGATGCCGGCGTCAACGATCCGGCGACCGGCGGGCTCGACGCGCTCTCGAGCGGCGTCGAGCAGTACACCGGCACGATCAACGGCGGGCTCGCCCAGGTCGAGACGTACGTCGGCCCCGCCGCCGACGAGTTCGACGCCTGGATCGCGGCCAACCGCGATCTCGTCGCCGAGTACCCCGAGTTGCAGGAGATCGCCGACCAGGTCGCCGCCGCGCGCACCGGCGTCGACCAGCTGCAGGCGGCCGGCACGACGCTGGCGACGCAGACCCGTTCCACGCTCGGCGGCGTGAAGGGCGCGGTCTCCCAGCTGAGCGGGGGCCTCGCCGAGGTGTCCGCGGGCTCGCCCGGCATCCGCGACGGCGTTGCCGCGTTCGCTGCCGGTGCCGGGCAGCTCGCCTCCGGTTCCGTCGCGCTCGAGTCGGGCGCCTCCGGCCTCGCGGGCGGCACGGCCGAGCTCGCGGGCGGACTCGACACCCTCGCGACGGGCGCGCAGGACGCCGCCGACGGCGCGGGCGAGCTCGAGGGCGGGGCGACGCAGCTCGCCGACGGCCTCGCCGACGGCGCGGAGAGTGCGAAGGCACTCGACTCCTTGAACGACGAGACGGCCGCCGTCCTCGCCGACCCGGTGGGCGCGACGACCGAGCGCGACAATGAGATCGGCTCGCTCGGCGAGGTCATCGGGATGCTCTTCGTGCCCGTCGGCCTCTGGCTCGGCGCACTCGCCCTCGTGCTCGCGTACCGTCCGGTGACCGCCGCCGCCCTCGCGTCGACGGCGTCGACCGGCCGCATCGCGGGCCGCGCGCTGCTGCGCGCCGGGCTCGTCGGCCTCGGACAGGCCGTCGTCGTCACCGCGCTGCTGCACCTCGCGATGGGCGTGCCGTGGTCGGCCGTCGGCGCGACGCTGCCGTTCGCGATGCTCACAGCCCTCTCGTTCACGGCGCTGCACGTGCTCCTCCGCACGGCGCTCGGCAAGTTCGGCCTCATCGCCTCGCTGCTGCTCGTCACCGTGCAGCTCACGAGCGCGGGCGGGCTCTACCCGATCGAGATCGTGTCGGGCCCGTTCCAGGCGATCAGCCCGTTGCTGCCGCTCACGTGGGGCGTCGCGGGGATGCAGGCGATCATCGCCGGCACGGGCGGCGCCGCGGTCGCGGGCCCGGCGCTCGTGCTCGTGCTCTTCGGGGCGATCGGCGCGGTCGGCACGCTGCTCGCGGTCTCCCGGCAGCGCGGCATCCGCTCGCTCGCATTCGCGCCCCTGGCCGAATAGGCCGGCGACGGCGGGGCGCGGCCGGCCGAGGAGTTCCGCGTTCTCGCGCTGTCGCGTTCTGCGATCACGCGGGTCGGCGATACGCGACACGAATGCAAGCGATCCGCGACACCTCGCGACGGCGAGGAAGTCTCCCGACCGCACACGAGCCGGGGACAAATCCTCCGGGCAGTCGACTTGCGGCGCTGCGGGCGACTTCCGTCGGTCGAGGAGCGACGCAGTCGCGTCTCGAGACCCCGCAAGCCGACTGTCTCGTCGGTCGAGGAGCGACGTAGGAGCGTCTCGAGACCCCGCAAGCCGGCCGTCTCGTCGGTCGAGGAGCGACGCAGGAGCGTCTCGAGACCCCGCAAGCCGACCTCCCGGACCGGGCGCCGCATACTGCGGGGTCTCGATACGGCGCTGGCGCGCCTACTCGACCAGCGGAGCGGCAGCTACTCCGCGGCGCTGCGCGCCGTCTCGTCGGTCGAGGAGCGACGCAGGAGCGTCTCGAGACCCCGCAAGCCGACCTCCTGGGCCGGGAGCCGCATCCTGCGGGGGCTCGATACGGCGCTGGCGCGCCGACTCGACCAGCGGAGCGGCAGCTACTCCGCGGCGCCGGGGCGCAGCGAGTCGGTCGCGTAGGCCGACGGACGCTGCGGCGCCCGCGCGGCCGCGGTGTGGCGGCGGGCGAACTCGACGGTCTCGCGCAGCAGGTCGAGGCGCTCGGCCTCGCTCTTGGCCTTGCGGGTGTTGATCTCGGCGACGATCTGGCCGTCCCAGCCGCGGGCGGCGAGCGTCTCGAGCACTTCGGCGACGGGTTCGTTGCCGTGGCCGGGCAGCAGGTGCTCGTCGAAGATCTGCCCCTCGCCGATCGGCCCGGAGCCGTCGCAGAGGTGGATGTGGCGCAGCCTCGACCCGAGGTCGCGCACGAAGTCCATGCTGTTCACGCCCGAGAGGGCGGCGTGCGAGCAGTCGAGGGTGACGGCGTCGCAGTCCATGACCCGGGGGTCCCAACCGGGGGAGTAGGCCTTGAGGTTCTTGCCCGCCGCACGCCACGGGAACATGTTCTCGACGGCGATCTCGACGCCGGAGTCGGTCGAGATGCGCCGCACGATGTCGAGGAACTGCGTGGCGTAGCCCGCCTGCCAGCGGAACGGCGGGTGCACCACGACGGTGCTGGCGCCCGTGTCGCGCGCGAGCTCGGCCGTGCGCTGGAGCTTGATCTCGGGATCCCGGCCCCAGACGAAGTGCGTCAGGAGCAGGACGGGGGCGTGGATCGAGAGGACCGGGAGGTCGTAGGCCTCGCTGAGCTCGCGCAGGATGCGGGCATCCTGGGTCGTCGGCTCGTTCGTGACCATGATCTCGAGGCCGTCGAATCCGGCCAGCTTCGCGAGCCGGAACGCGGGTTCCGGCTCGAGCGGATAGACGCACGTGGTGCTCATGCCGACGGGAATCATCAGATCACCGAGCCTACCCGTGCCGCACCGCTCCGAGTCGAGATCCACGGCGAACGCATGGCGAACGGATGCGGCGACCGGGGCGACGAGCGCGCGATAGCGCGTCGGCGCCCGCGGGGCAAGGGTCGGCGGCACGACGGGCCGGGGCGATAGCCTGGACCGACGCAGAGCAAGGCCAGGGACTCTGAGATCCTGCGCCGGAGGGGACTCGGCCGACGATGCCGAACGAGCATGAAGACCTCTATCTCGACGCCGCCTACGACTTCATCGTGGTGTCGAACCGACTGCCCGTGGACCATGTGGTCGACGAGCACGGCGCAGACGGCTGGAAGGTCTCGCCCGGCGGGCTCGTGACCGCCCTCGAACCCGTCATGCGCGAAGCGGGCGGCGCCTGGATCGGCTGGGCCGGGGTCGCCGACCAGGAGTTCGACCCCTTCGAGCACGACGGCATCACGCTCGTGCCCGTCCCGCTGTCCGAGGACGAGGTGCAGGACTACTACGAGGGCTTCTCCAACGACACCCTCTGGCCGCTCTACCACGACGTCATCGCGCCGCCGAGCTTCCACCGCGAATGGTGGGACGCGTACGTCCGTGTGAACCGGCGCTTCGCCGAGGCCGCGGCCCGCGTCGCCTCGCGCGGCGCCGTCGTGTGGGTGCAGGACTACCAGCTGCAGCTCGTGCCGAAGATGCTGCGCGAGGCGCGCCCTGACCTCGTGATCGGCTTCTTCGACCACATCCCGTTCCCCGCCTACGGCATCTACTCGCAGCTGCCGTGGCGGCGCCAGGTCATCGACGGGCTGCTCGGCGCCGACGTCATCGGGTTCCAGCGCACGGCCGACGCCGGCAACTTCGGCCGCGCGGTGCGCCGCCTGTTCGGCTACACGACCCGCGGCAACGTCATCGAGGTGCCCGACGGTGCGGGCGGCGTGCGCCGCGTCATCCATCGCGCCTTCCCGATCTCGATCGACGCGAACGCGTTCGAGTCGCTCGCCCGCCGACCCGACGTGCAGGAGCGCGCGCGGCAGATCCGCGAGAGCCTCGGCAACCCCGAGACGATCCTCCTCGGCGTCGACCGGCTCGACTACACGAAGGGCATCCGGCACCGCCTGAAGGCGTTCGGCGAGCTGCTCAACGAGGGGCGGCTCGAAGTCGAGCACGCGACGCTCATCCAGGTCGCGAGCCCGTCGCGCGAGCGGGTCGAGACCTACATGCAGCTCCGCGACGAGATCGAACTGACGGTGGGCCGCCTGAACGGCGACCAGTCGACCATCGGTCACCAGGCCGTCGCCTACCTCCACCACGGGTACCCCCGCGAGGAGATGGCGGCCCTCTACCTGGCCGCCGACGTCATGCTCGTCACCGCGCTCCGCGACGGCATGAACCTCGTCGCCAAGGAGTACGTCGCCTGCCGCTTCGACAACGACGGCGCGCTCGTGCTCTCCGAGTTCGCCGGCGCGAGCGACGAGCTCAAGCAGGCCGTGCTCGTGAACCCGCACGACATCGAGGGCCTCAAGGACGCCATCATCGAGGCCGTCGAGATGCCGAAGAAGGAGCGGGCGCGGCGGATGCGGGCGCTGCGGCGCCGCGTGACGGAGCACGATGTCGCGCGCTGGTCGGCGTCGTTCCTCGAGGCGCTCACCGGCGCGGGCGTCATCCCCGCCGGCGTCAGCGAACCGCTGCAGGAGGCCGCGCAGCGCCTCGCGGGCGCGGAACGCCTCCTCGTCGCGCTCGACTTCGACGGCACGCTCTCGCCGCACGTCGACGACCCCGAGGACGCGCGGCCCACCCCGGCCGCCGTCGCCGCGATCGAGCGCCTCGCCGAGCTGCCCGACACCCGGGTCGCGCTCGTGTCCGGGCGCGCGCTCGAGAGCCTGCGCCGCGTCGCCGACCCCGCGCCCGGCGTGCTGCTCTCCGGCTCGCACGGCGTCGAGCTGCAGCTCGACGACCAGGGCCCGACGCTCGACCTGCTCGACGCCGAGCTGGCCGACCTCGCCGAGCTCCAGCGCATCGTCGACGAGCTCGCGGACGGCGTCGAGGGGGCGCGGGCCGAGCGCAAGCCCGCGGGCGTCGCACTGCACACGCGGCAGATGCCGCCCGCCGAGGGCGCCGCCCTCCAGCGGGAGGCGCGCAACCGGCTGCACGAGGCACTGCCGCACTTGACGGTCCGCGACGGCAAGAACGTGCTCGAGTTCGCCGTGCGCCCGGCCGACAAGGGCGACGCGGTGCGCCGGCTCCGCCAGCACATCGGCGCCGACGCGGTGCTCTACGTGGGCGACGACGTCACCGACGAGGATGCCTTCGCGGCACTGGAGTCCGACGACGTCGGTGTCAAGGTCGGCGTCGGCAAGTCGCTCGCCTGGCACCGGCTGAAGTCGGTCGACGACGTCGCGACGCTGCTCGATCTCCTCGCCGACCTGCGTGCCGAGCAGGGCTGAGTCCGGCCGCGGCGCGACGTCGCCGCGCGCCGGGCGTCCCTCGGGCGTCACCATGGGAAAGGCGGCATCCCAGCGGTCGTAGACTCGCTGCATGTCCACCGCGTACGACCCGAAGCCGCGCTCGCGCACTGTGACCGACGGCATCGAAGCCATGACCAGCCGCGGGATGCTCCGCGCCGTCGGCATGGGCGATGCCGACTGGGAGAAGCCGCAGATCGGCATCGCGAGCTCCTGGAACGAGATCACCCCCTGCAACCTCTCGCTCGCGCGTCTCGCGCAGGCGGCGAAGGAGGGCGTGCACTCCGGCGGCGGCTACCCGCTGCAGTTCGGCACCGTCTCCGTCTCCGACGGCATCTCCATGGGCCACGAGGGCATGCACTTCTCGCTCGTGTCCCGCGAGGTCATCGCCGACTCCGTCGAGACGGTCATGCAGGCCGAGCGCCTCGACGGCTCCGTGCTGCTCGCCGGCTGCGACAAGTCGATCCCCGGCATGCTCATGGCCGCGGCCCGCCTCGACCTCGCCTCGGTCTTCGTCTACGCGGGCTCGATCGCCCCCGGCTGGGTGCGCCTGTCCGACGGCACCGAGAAGGACATCACGATCATCGACTCGTTCGAGGCGGTCGGCGCGGTCAAGGCCGGCACCATGAGCGAGGCCGACGCCAAGCGCATCGAGTGCGCCTTCGCGCCCGGCGAGGGCGCGTGCGGCGGCATGTACACCGCCAACACGATGGCCTCCGTCGCCGAGGCCCTCGGCCTCTCGCTGCCGGGCTCGGCGTCGCCGCCCTCCGCCGACCGCCGCCGCGACTACTACTCGCACCGCGCGGGCGAGGCCGTCGTGAACCTGCTCAAGCACGGCATCACGGCGCGGCAGATCCTCACCAAGCAGGCGTTCGAGAACGCCATCGCGGTCGGCATGGCGCTCGGCGGCTCGACGAACATCGTGCTGCACCTGCTCGCGATCGCGCACGAGGCCGAGGTCGAGCTCACGCTCGACGACTTCAACCGCATCGGCTCGAAGGTGCCGCACATCGGCGACCTCAAGCCCTTCGGCAAGTACGTCATGAACGACGTCGACCGCCGCGGCGGCCTGCCCGTGCTCATGAAGGCGCTGCTCGACGCGGGCCTCATCCACGGCGACGCCCTCACGGTCACCGGCAAGACCCTCGCCGAGAACCTCGCCGAGATGGAGATCGAGCCGCTCGACGGCGAGGTGCTGCGCACGCTCGACAATCCGATCCACGAGACCGGCGGCCTCACGATCCTCAAGGGCACGCTCGCCCCCGAGGGCGCGGTCGTGAAGACGGCCGGCTTCGACGCCGAGGTGTTCGAGGGGCCGGCCCGCGTCTTCGAGCGCGAGCGCGCCGCGATGGACGCCCTGACCGCCGGCGAGATCAAGCACGGCGACGTCGTCGTCATCCGCTACGAAGGCCCCAAGGGCGGCCCCGGCATGCGCGAGATGCTCGCCATCACGGCCGCCATCAAGGGCGCTGGGCTCGGAAAAGATGTACTACTCTTGACGGACGGTCGATTCTCAGGCGGCACAACCGGACTGTGCATCGGCCACATAGCACCCGAGGCGGTGGACGCAGGTCCCGTCGCTCTCGTGCGCGATGGTGATCTGATTCGGGTCGATATCGCGGCTCGGTCGCTCGACCTACTGGTCGACGAGGCCGAGCTGGCAGCCCGCCGCGACGGCTGGGCGCCGCTTCCTCCGCGCTATACCCGTGGCGTCCTCGCGAAGTACTCCAAGCTCGTTCGTTCCGCCGCCCAGGGCGCGGTCACGGGCTGAGGCTTTCCGCGCCCTCTCACGATCACTCATCGCATCGTTAGGAACCGAATGTCGACGGATCCCAGACCCGTGCCCCATCCGCCCGCCAACAAGCCGGCCGCCGCCCGTATGACCGGCGCCGAAGCCGTCGTCCGCTCGCTCGAGGCGCTCGGCGTGACCGACGTCTTCGGCCTGCCCGGCGGCGCCATCCTCCCCGTCTACGACCCGCTGCTCTCCGCCCGGAGCGTGCGCCACATCCTCGTGCGCCACGAGCAGGGCGCCGGCCACGCGGCCGAGGGCTACGCGGAGTCGACCGGCAAGGTCGGCGTCGCGATCGCGACGAGCGGCCCCGGCGCGACGAACCTCGTCACCGCCATCGCCGATGCTCACATGGACTCGGTGCCGCTGCTCGCGATCACCGGCCAGGTGTTCTCGACGCTCATGGGCACCGACGCGTTCCAGGAAGCCGACATCGTCGGCATCACGATGCCGATCACGAAGCACTCCTTCCTCGTGAAGGACGCCTCGGAGATCCCGGGGACGATCGCGGCGGCGTACCACATCGCCTCCACGGGCCGCCCCGGCCCGGTGCTCGTCGACATCACCAAGGACGCCCAGCAGGCCGAGCTCGACTTCTCCTGGCCGCCGAAGGTCGACCTGCCGGGCTACCGGCCGATCACGAAGGCCCACGGCAAGCAGGTGCAGGCCGCGGCGCAGCTCATCGCGCAGGCCGAGCGCCCCGTGCTCTACGTCGGCGGCGGCGTCATCCGCGCCGGCGCGGCGGCCGAGCTGCTCGAGCTCGCCGAGACGACCGGCGCACCCGTCGTCACGACGCTCATGGCGCGCGGCGCGTTCCCCGACTCGCACCCGCAGCACGTCGGCATGCCCGGCATGCACGGCACGGTGCCGGCGGTGCTCGCCCTGCAGGAGGCCGACCTCCTCATCGCCCTCGGCGCCCGCTTCGACGACCGGGTCACCGGCAAGTCCGAGCTCTTCGCGCCCGACGCGAAGGTCGTGCACGTCGACATCGACCCGGCGGAGATCTCGAAGATCCGCGTCGCCGACGTGCCGATCGTGGGCGACCTCAAGGACGTGCTCGTCGACCTGCACGCCGCGTTCACCGGCATCGTCGGCGACGCCGACCGCCGCGCGGCCCTCGCGACCTGGTGGGACCGGCTCGACCTGCTGCGCGCCGAGTACCCGCTCGGCTTCGCGCCGACGACCGACGGCCTGCTCGCGCCGCAGTACGTGATCCAGCGCATCGGCGAGCTCACCGGCCCCGAGGCGGTCTACGCCGCGGGCGTCGGCCAGCACCAGATGTGGGCGGCGCAGTTCATCAAGTACGAGCGCCCCAACTCCTGGATCAACTCCGGCGGCGCCGGCACCATGGGCTACGCGGTCCCGGCCGCGATGGGCGCCAAGGTCGCCGAGCCCGACCGCGTCGTGTGGGCGATCGACGGCGACGGCTGCTTCCAGATGACGAACCAGGAGCTCGCCACGGCGAAGCTCAACGACATCCCGATCAAGGTCGCGATCATCAACAACTCGTCGCTCGGCATGGTGCGGCAGTGGCAGACACTCTTCTACGACGGCCGCTACTCCAACACCGACCTGCAGACGGGGCACGACACCGTGCGCATCCCCGACTTCGTGACGCTCGCCGAGGCGTACGGCGCGCTCGGCATCCGCGTGACGCGCGAAGACGAGGTGGATGCCGCGATCAAGCTCGCGCTCGAGACCAACGACCGCCCGGTCGTCATCGACTTCGTCGTCTCGGCGGACGCGATGGTGTGGCCGATGGTGCCGCAGGGCGTCTCGAACAGCGAGATCAAGTACGCGCGCGAACACGCGCCGGCGTTCAGCGAGGAGGACTGACCGATGTCGACCCACGTGCTCTCCCTCCTCGTCGAGGACAAGCCCGGCCTCCTCACGCGCGTCGCGGGCCTCTTCGCCCGCCGCGGCTTCAACATCGAGTCCCTCGCCGTCGGCCACACCGAGATCGACGGCCTCAGCCGCATCACGGTCGCGGTCGACGTCGACGAACTGCCGCTCGAGCAGGTCACGAAGCAGCTCAACAAGCTCGTCAACGTCATCAAGATCGTCGAGCTCGATCCCGACCAGTCGGTCCAGCGCGAGCACCTGCTCGTGAAGGTCCGCGTCGACAACACCACCCGCTCGCAGGTGCTGGAGGCGGTCAACCTCTTCCGCGCCCGCGTCGTGGACGTCGCCACCGACGCCCTCGTCATCGAGGTCACCGGCGACTCCGGCAAGACCAACGCGTTCCTGAAGGTCATCGAGCCCTACGGCATCCGCGAGATCGCCCAGTCGGGCCTGCTCGCGATCGGCCGCGGACCGAAGTCCATCACCGAGCGCGTCTTCAAGAACTGACCATTCCGCCGGTCGAGTCGGCGTGCAGCGCCGCATCGAGACCCCAGGACACCAGACACACACCGATAGGAACAGGAACACCACTCATGGCTGAGATGTACTACGACCAGGACGCCGACCTCTCGATCATCCAGAGCAAGAAGGTCGCCGTCGTCGGCTACGGCTCGCAGGGCCACGCCCACGCACAGAACCTCCGCGACTCCGGCGTCGAGGTCGTCATCGGCCTCAAGGAGGGCTCGAAGTCGGCGCCGAAGGCCGCCGAGGCGGGCTTCGAGGTCCTCTCCGTCGCCGACGCCGCCGCGTGGGCCGACGTCGTCGTCATCCTCGCGCCGGACCAGTTCCAGCGCCACATCTACGCGGAGTCCGTCAAGGACAACCTGAAGGAAGGCGACACCCTCGTCTTCGGCCACGGCTTCAACATCCGCTTCGGCTACATCGAGGCCCCCGCGGGCGTCGACGTCGTGCTCGTCGCCCCGAAGGCCCCGGGCCACACCGTGCGCCGCGAGTTCGTCGCCGGCCGCGGCATCCCCGACATCATCGCCGTCGAGCAGGATGCCTCGGGCACCGCCTGGGACCTCGCGAAGTCCTACGCGAAGGCCATCGGCGGCACCCGCGCCGGCGTCATCAAGACGACCTTCACCGAGGAGACCGAGACCGACCTCTTCGGCGAGCAGGCCGTGCTCTGCGGCGGCGTCTCGCAGCTCGTCCAGTACGGCTTCGAGACCCTCACCGAAGCCGGCTACCAGCCCGAGATCGCCTACTTCGAGGTGCTCCACGAGCTCAAGCTCATCGTCGACCTCATGTGGGAGGGCGGCATCGCCAAGCAGCGCTGGTCGGTCTCCGACACGGCCGAGTACGGCGACTACGTGTCGGGCCCGCGCGTCATCGACCCGTCCGTCAAGGAGCACATGCAGGAGGTCCTCGGCGACATCCAGTCGGGCGCCTTCGCGACCCGCTTCATCGCCGACCAGGATGCCGGAGCCCCCGAGTTCCTCGCGCTGCGCGCCAAGGGCGAGCAGCACCCCATCGAGGTCACCGGCCGCGAACTGCGCAAGCTCTTCGCCTGGGCTCAGACGAACGACGACGACTACGTCGACGGCGAGGTCGCTCGCTGACGCGAGCGCCATCGCGCGTCGTCGTAGCCGGCGACACTGCGTCTTCGGTGCGCCGCCTTCGGGCGGCGCACGCCGACGGCGAGGTCGCTCGCTGACGCGAGCGCCCGCTCGCCGACGCGAGCGCCGCCTGCCCGAACGGCCCGTCCCGGATCTTTCCGGGGCGGGCCGTTCCGCATCTGCGGACGGCGGTCGGCGCGGACATCCGGCGCGCTTCGCTGCGCGGACGAGCGGATCCGGGTGCGCGGATGAGCATCCTGCTCGCTTGCGCGAAATGGCCCGGACGATCGGCGGAATGTTCATGGAATCGTCACGCCGCCCCCTTGTCTGAGAATCGGCTGAGCCGACAGGATGGCCGAAGCTGTGCAAAGCCCGGCAGTCGTCCCAGACGAAGGAGTGTGCCCTGTGCGCCCAACTGGAAGATCACTGATCGGCGGCGTCGCCGCCGTCTCACTGGCGCTGGGAGGTGTCGCCGCCTCGGGCATCCCGGCCTTCGCGGCGGTCTCCGCCTCCGCGCCCGTCATCATCAACGAGGTCTACGGCGGAGGCGGCAACAGCGGCGCCACGTACAAGCAGGACTTCGTCGAGCTCTACAACCCGGGCAGCGCCCCCGTCTCGCTCGCCGGCTGGTCCGTGCAGTACGCCTCGGCGTCCGGGGCGTTCAGCGCGAGCCTCACGACCCCGCTCGCCGGCAGCATCCCCGCCGGCGGCCACTTCCTCGTCGGCCAGGGCTTCGGCACCGGCGGCACGCTCGACCTCCCGACCGTCGACGTCCTCGGCACGACCGCGATGAGCGGCACCGCCGGCAAGGTCGCCCTCGTCAACACGACGACGCCCCTCAGCTGCGGCCAAACGGCGGGCGCCTCGTGCGCCGCCTCGGCGAGCGTCGTCGACTTCGTCGGCTTCGGCACGACGGCGAACGCGTTCGCGGGCACCGGCCCCACCGTCGCCCCGTCGAACGCCAACTCCGTCTCGCGCAACGCCGCGCACGCCAACACCGCGAACAACGCGGCCGACTTCACGGCCGGCGCTCCGTCGCCGACCAACGCCGGCTCGGGCGGCACCGACCCCGAGCCCGGCGGCGACGTCACCATCGCCGAGATCCAGGGCACTGGTGCGGCCTCGCCGCTCGCCGGCCAGACCGTCACCACGACGGGCGTCGTGACGGCGGCCTACCCGACCGGCGGATTCAACGGCTTCGTCATCCAGACCGCCGGCACCGGCGGCGCGCTCGACCTCGCGACCCACACCGCCTCCGACGCGGTCTTCGTCTTCGGATCGGCCGCCACGGCGCTCGTCGAGGTCGGCGACCACGTCGAGGTCACCGGCGCCGTCAGCGAATGGAACGGACTGACCGAGATCACCGCGGCGGCCGCCGACGTGAGCGTGCTCGCCGAGCCCGCGACCGTGACGCCGGCATCCGTGGCCTGGCCTGCGACCGACGCCCAGCGCGAGTCGCTCGAGTCGATGCTCGTGGCACCGACCGGCGACTACACCGTCTCGAACACGTACTCGACCAACCAGTACGGCGAGGTCGGCCTCGCGTTCGGCACCGCGCCGCTCCTGCAGCCGACCGAGGTCGCCGACGCCGGCTCCGCCGAGTACACGGCGGTCGTCGCCGACAACGCCGCCAAGGCGGTCGTGCTCGACGACGGCGCCACGACGAACTTCCTCTCGGCGGCGAACAGCGGGCTGACCCCGCCGTACGTCTCGACGACGGCGCCCGTGCGCGTCGGCGCGGCCGTGACGTTCGACGAGCCGGTCATCGTGGACTTCCGCAACAACGTCTGGAAGCTCAACCCGACCTCGGCCTACGTCGCCGGCGGCGAGGCATCCGTGACCTTCGAGAACGACCGCACCGAGGCCCCGGCCGAGGTCGGCGGCGACGTCACCGTCGCCTCGTTCAACGTGCTCAACTACTTCACGACGCTCGGCTCCGAGACCGCCGGCTGCACCTCCTACAACGACCGCGCCGGCAACGGCGTCACGGTCAACAGCTGCCCGGGCACCGGCCCGCGCGGCGCGTGGGACGCGGGCGACCTCGCTCAGCAGCAGCAGAAGATCGTCGCGGCGATCAACGCGCTCGACGCCGACGTGGTGGGCCTGCTCGAGATCGAGAACTCGGCCGCCGTCGACGGCGTCGCCGATGAGGCGCTCGACACCCTCGTCGACGCGCTCAACGCGGCTGCCGGGTCCGAGAAGTGGGCGTACGTGCCCTCCTCCTCGGAGCTGCCCGCCGTCTCGCTGCAGGACGCCATCACGAACGCCCTGATCTACCAGCCCGCGGCCGTGGAGACCGTCGGCGCCTCGCGCGCCCTCGGCACGGAGAGCGACGGCGACGAGGCGTTCTCGAACGCCCGCGAGCCGATCGGCCAGGAGTTCGCTCCCGTCGAGGGCGGCGAGTCCGTCTTCGTGAGCGTCAACCACTTCAAGTCCAAGGGCTCGGCCGGTCCGCTGCCCGGCGACGCCGACTCGGGCGACGGCCAGGGCGCATCCAACGCCTCGCGCGTCGCGCAGGCCGAGGCGCTCTCCGCGTGGATCGACGGGATCACCGACGAGGGCGACGCCGTCGCGCTCGTGGGCGACTTCAACTCGTACACGCAGGAGGACCCGCTCCAGGAGCTCTACGCGGACGGCTACGTCGACGCCGCGGCCGAGCTCGCCGAGGGGCAGTACTCGTACTCCTTCTCGGGCCTGTCGGGCTCGCTCGACCACGTGCTGCTCAACGAGGCCGCGTTCGCGCGGGCGACTGGCGCCGACGTGTGGGAGATCAACGCCGAGGAGTCGATCGCGCTGGAGTACAGCCGTGAGAACTACCACGGCACGAACTTCTACGCGCCCGGTCCCTTCCGCTCGAGCGACCACGACCCGGTGATCGTCGGCCTCGGCGCCGGCGACGTGCCCGCCGAGCCGGTCGACCTCACGTTCCTCAACATCAACGACTTCCACGGCCGCATCGAGTCCACGACGACGAACGGCGTCGTGGCGTCGAACACCGTGAAGTTCGCGGGAACCGTCGAGGCGCAGCGCGCCGCGGCGACCGGTCCCGTCGCCCTCCTCTCGGCGGGCGACAACATCGGCGCGTCGCTCTTCGCCTCCGCCGTCGCCGACGATCAGCCCACGATCGACGTGCTCAACGCGCTCGAGCTCGAGACGTCGGCCGTCGGCAACCACGAGTTCGACCGCGGGTTCGCCGACCTCACCGACCGGGTCATCCCGGCGGCGGAGTTCTCCTACCTCGGCGCCAACGTCTACCTCGACGGCACGACCACTCCCGCCCTGCAGGAGTACGAGCTGCTCGAGATGGGCGGCGTCACCGTCGGCGTCATCGGCGTCGTCACCGAGGAGACCCCCTCGCTGGTGACCCCGGGCGGCATCGCGACCATCGACTTCGGCGACCCCGTCGAGGCCGTCAACCGCGTCGCGGCGCAGCTCTCGGACGGCGACGAGTCGAACGGCGAGGCCGACGTCATCATCGCCGAGTACCACGACGGCGCGAGCGCGGGCACGCCCGACGGCGCGACGCTCGAAGAGGAACTCGCCGCGGGCGGTCCGTTCGCGGCGCTCGTCGAGGACACCTCGGCCGAGGTCGACGCGATCTTCACCGGACACACCCACAAGCAGTACGCGTGGGAGGGCCCCGTGCCCGGCGAGCCCGGTGAGACCCGTCCGATCGTGCAGACCGGCTCGTACGGCGAGTTCATCGGCAAGGTCGTGCTGACGTACGACCCCGAGACCGACGAGGTCACGGCGCACTCGCAGTCGAACGTCGCACGCACGACGACCGCGGACGCGACGCTCATCGCGACGTACCCGCGGGTCGCCGCGGTCAACTCGATCGTCACCGCGGCCATCGCGGCGGCGGACGTGGTCGGCCGGCAGCCGGTCGGTTCGGTGACCGCGGACATCACGACCGCGTTCGCGGGCGGTTCCTACGTCAACGGCAAGTACACGGGCTCCGGCCCGACGCCCACGACGGGACGCGACGACCGCGCGAAGGAGTCGGCACTCGGCGACCTCGTCGCCGACGCGCTGCTCGACACGCTCGACACCGAGCAGTACGGCAGCGCCGAGATCGGCGTGGTCAACCCCGGCGGACTGCGGAGCGAACTGCTCTACTCGCCCGACGGCGTGATCACGTACGCCGAGGCGAACGCGGTCCTGCCCTTCGTCAACAACCTCTGGACGACCACCCTCACGGGCGCGCAGTTCACGACGATGCTCGAGCAGCAGTGGCAGACCAACGCCGACGGCACCATCCCGAGCCGGCCGTACCTGCAGCTCGGCCTCTCCGACAACGTGACGTACACGTTCGACCCGGCCGCACCGCTCGGTTCGCACATCACGTCGGTGACGGTGAACGGCGAGCCGCTCGACCCGTCGGCCGAGTACCGCGTCGGCACGTTCTCGTTCCTGGTGACGGGCGGCGACAACTTCCGCGTCTTCACCCAGGGCACGAACGCGACCGACACCGGTCTCGTCGACCGCGACGCGTGGATCGCCTACCTGCAGGCGAACCCGGGCCTCGAGCCCGACTTCGCCCGTCAGGCCGTGCAGGTGCCGACCGTGCCGACGAGCGTCCTCGCGGGCGAGTCGGTCACCGTGCCGGTGGCCGGTCTCGACCTGACGAGCATCGGTTCGCCGCAGAACGCCTCGATCGAGACGTTCCTCGACGGCGTGTCGCTCGGCACGACCACGGTCGCGGGCGGTGCGGCGAACGTCTCCGCACTCGTCCCCGCGGGCACGTCGGCCGGTGCGCACGAGCTCACGCTCGTCGCCGCCCCGTCCGGCACCACGGTGACCCTCCCGCTGACCGTCGAGGCCCCCGTCCCGACCGAGCCGGCCTGGGACCGCTGGAAGGTCTACACGGCGGGCGATCGGGTGCTCTACCAGGGCGCCGTCTACGTGGCGCAGTGGTGGACGCTGGCCGTCTCGCCGGACGCGACCCCGTGGGGCGCCTGGGCCGAGGTCGGTGCGCCGGTCGTGACCGGCCAGGGCACGTACGGCGCGTGGACCGACTCGTGGATCTACACGGGCGGCGAGGTCGTCGCGCACGACGGACACCTGTGGAAGGCGCAGTGGTGGACCCGCAACCAGGAGCCCGGCGCGAGCCAGTGGGGTCCGTGGAAGGATCTCGGCGCCTACTGAGCCGAGGAGCATCCTGAGCCGGACGCGAGTCCGGTGAACCGATGAGGCGGCGGGCCGTCCCGGGAGACCGGGGCGGGCCGCCGTCGTGTCACCCGTCGAAGCCGCAGGCGCTCGATACGGCGTCGCCGTCGGCGTTGTAGGTGCGCTGCTCGGTCGCCGTGAAGCCGCGTCCGGCCAGCCGGCAGACGGCCTCGAGCTGCCGCTCGGGGTCGAGATCCCAGACCACGACGCCGTCGGCGGTCGACACGGCGAGTTCGAGGCCGTCCGATCGGAGGACTGCGGGGGCGAACACGCCGAGGTCCGAACGGAACGGGTCGCCGATGCGGATGCCCGTCGCGGTGTCGAACATGAGCACCGTGCCGTCGAGGGCCGTCACGGCCATGGTGTCGGCGTCCCGGGTGACGGACGGGGCGGCGAGGGCGCTCGCGGACCCGGGGATCGAGCCGGTCCGTTCGAACGGGTCGAGGGCATAGCGGATCATCTGGTCGCCCTCGAGCGCGATCACCTCGCCGTCCGCGGCCATCGCGTGCTCGCGGAAGTCGACGAAACGCAGGTCCACGAGCGAGTGGTCGTCGCGGCGCACCGTGGCGAACCGCTCCAGTAGGTCGCCGTCCTGGCCGTCGCCGAGGACGGTCACGGCGATGAGGTCGCTGCCGCGCGCCGCCGCCAGCGAGAGCGGCATCCCCGTGCCGCCCTGCGGTCCTTCGCCGCCACGCACTGCCCACGGCTCGCCGACCTTCGAGCCGTCGACGGGGTCGAGGTCCTGGATCCGGCCGTCGAAGCGGACCGCGTGGATCAGCTCGTCCTCGGCCGAGGTGAAGGCGCCGACGAGGCCCCAGTGCGGCTCGGCGACGTCCTCGCCGGTCTCGGCCGAGACGATGCGGACGACTCCCGCGGCGGGGTCGCGGAACAGCACCCGCCGGCCGTGCGCCCAGACGGCGTTGGCGAGGGGGACGTCGAAGGGGGCGCCCGTGCCGCCGGTGGCGGTGTCGGTCACGGCGACGCCCGCCCACGGCGCATCCGCCCAGGGGTTGTTCCGGTCTTCGGGCGCCCGGGTCGCGATCGGCGCGGTGAGCACCCCGGAGCCTTCGAAGGAGTAGCCGCCGACGAGCATCCGCCCGGCCGCCACGAGCCGGCGGCCGGGCCCGTCGCCGTCGAGCCGCCAGCGGGAGAGCACCGGGTCGTCGGTGCTGATCGCGGTGACCACGAGGCCGTCGGCGCTCGTGCTGAGCACGCCCACCTCGCCGTTCACCGGGCCGAGACCGGCGTCCGCGAGAGGCGCTCCGTCCGCGAGGTCGAGCGCGGTGATGCGGCCGAACCGCGTGCCGCAGAGGGCCCGGCCCCACGGTTCCGCGATCGCGACGGAGGTGCACGGCGGCGCCGTCACGGCGTCGTCGCCGTTCGTCCAGCGCACCGACGCGGCCGCGGGATCGACGGCGACCACGCCGGCGTCGCCCGAGGCCACGACGACGCCCGACGGGCCGAGCGCCATCGCGAGGTTGGCGGTCGACTCCGGTACGCGGATGACGTCCGCGACGCGGGCCGCGACGGGGTCGATGACGTCGATGCGGTCGTCGAGCCGTCCGACGAGCAGATCGCCGTCCGCGTCGAACACGGCGGATGCGACCGAGGAGTCGTGATCGAGGTCGACCGGGTGCTCACCGGCGACCCGGCGCGGGGCGCCGCCCGCGGTGGAGACGAGCCAGGTGCTGCCGTCGCGGGCGTCGGCCACGGCGATCGTCGCGCCATCCTGGGAGAGGGCGAGGGCGCCCGTACCGGCCTGCAGCCGCAGGGGCTCGAGCACCCGCTCGCCCGTGCCGAGGTCGAAGGCCACGAGGTCGGACTGCGGCGACGTGCCGTAGCGGGTGACGCCGCGGTCCTGGGTCTTCGCCGGCCAGAGGACCGCGCCGATCCGGCCGTCTCCGCTCACGGCGACGAGGGGGTACGGCCCGAGATCGACCGGTCCCGGCTCGAAGCCGAGGTCCACCTCGTCGAGCAGTTCGCCGGTGACGGTGTCCCGGAGGCCGTCGGGGCCGTCCTCGTCGACGACGAGCGCCGTCCCGTCGCGGCCGGGGATCGTGCTGCCGAAGATGCGCCCCTCCGTGGGGACGGTCGCGTTGCCGAGCAGGCCGCCCGCCGCCTGCAGCACCGCGGTCAGTCCCGAGCGGGTGCGCGGGTCGTCGGGTTCGCGGCGGTACGCCTCCGCGGCGAGGAGGGCGGCGACCTCCAACTCGGTGGAACGCAGCGCGAGCGCCGTCGCGACGAGGGCCTCGATGCTCGCCCGGTCGCGCTGCGTGCGGGCATCCTGGGAGGTCTGCACGACGGCCGTGCCCGCCGTGACGAGCAGCACGATGAGCACGCCGGCGGCCGCGAGCAATGCCGTCAGCCGCCGGTTCTGCCGGCGGTCGCGGCGCGCCCGTTCGGCCAGCCGCAGCGACTCCTCGGTCGACTCCCGCACCGAGGCGTCGAGGAACTCCTGCTCGAGCCGGATGAGGTCGCGCGGCGCGTTCGCCCGCCATTCCTCGGCCGCCTCGAGGCGGGCGCCCCGGTAGAGGTCGTCGGGGGAGCGGCCCGCGGCATCCCAGTCGGTGGCCGCCGCGGCGATCGCGGCGATCGTCCGCGCGCCCTCGGCATCCTCGGCGAGCCAGGTGCGCAGGCGCGGCCAGGCGGTCGCGACGGCCTCGTGCGCCACGTCGACGACGTCCTCGCCGGTGCTGACGAGGCGGTGCGCGGTGAGCAGTGCGAGCACGCGGGCATGGGCGTCGTCGGTCTGCAGGGTCGTGAGCGGCACCCGTCGGCGCACGGGCGCACCGTCCTCCGAGGGAGCGATGAGGCGCAGGAACATCGCCCGGCAGACGTGCCGGTCCTCGGGGGCGAGTTCGGCGTACGCCTGCTCGGCCGACTGGGCGATCGCCCCCGAGATGCCGCCGGATGCCTCGTAGCCGGCGACCGTCAAGGTGGCGCCCTCGCGTCGCAGCCAGGTCTCGGCCAGCGCGTGGGAGAGGTGGGGGAGGGCGCCGGCCTCGCCGACCGCATCGCGCAGCATCAGTTCGACGAGTCCGGGTTCGAGGCGCAGACCCGCGCGGCGGGCGGGCTCCTCGATCGCCGCGCGCTCGGCGGCGGGGCTCATCGGCCCGACGAGGTGCACGCCCTCCGCCACGAGCGGTGCGAGCTCGGGCAGGGCCGCGCAGTCGTCGAGGAAGTCGGAGCGCACGACGAGCACGACGGTGGCGCCTGCGGCGGCCGTGCGGGCGATCGCGGCGGCTGCGGCGCCGGCATCGACGTCGGCGGAGTGGAAGACCTCCTCGAACTGGTCGACGACGACGACGTCGGCCCGTCGGGCGCCCTCGGTGGCGACCCGGAGCCGGAGGTCGAGGTCGCGACCCGGTGCGAGCACGAGCACCCGGTCGCCGCGTCGGCGGAGCGCCGGCACCATCCCGGCGCGGACGAGCGAGGACTTGCCGCTGCCGGAGGCACCCGAGACCGCGAGGAAGTCGGCGTTCGCCAGGCGGGAGAGTGCTACCGCCACGTCGGCGTCGCGGCCGAAGAAGTCCGCCTCGTCCGCCTCGCCGAACGGCGCCAGGCCGCGGTACGGGCAGCTCTCCGCCGGGGCCGGCGGCAGCGCGGTGTGCTCGAGGGAGGCGTCGTGCCGGAGGACCGCGACCTCGAGCGCCGTGAGCTCCTCGCCGGGCTCGACGCCGAGCTCGTCGGCGAGACGCGTGCGCGCCGCCCGGATCGCGGCGAGCGCGTCGGACTGCCGACCGCTGCGGTACAGGGCGGTCGCGAGCAGCGCCCACCGCGCCTCCCGCAGCGGCGCTTCGCGGACGAGCCGTTCGGCGTCGGCGACGGCGGAGGAGTGCTCGCCCTGCCGCAGCGCGGCCCGGAGGCGGACCTCCTCGAGGTCCATCCGCACCTCGGTCAGCCGCTCCGCCTCGACGGCGGCCGCCGGCCAGCTCGCGAGATCCGCGTAGGGGATGCCGCGCCAGAGCGCGAGGGCGCGATCGGCCGCATCGAGGCTGCGGGCGGGGTCGTCCGCCAGATGCTCGCGGGCGGCACGCGCGTACCGCTCGAAGCGCCGGGCGTCGATCGAGTCGGGGTCGATCCGGAGCGCATAGCCCTCGGGAGTCGTCTCGACGCTCTCGCGCCCGATCGCGGCGCGCACGCGGGCGATCGACGCCTGGAGCTGCTTCGGCCAGGTGCCCGGCGGGCGTTCGCCCCAGAGCGCATCGGCGAGTTCGTCGGTGGAGACCGGGCGGTCCGGCACGAGCGCGAGCACGGCGAGCACGGTCCGCTCCCGCGGACTGAGTTTCGCCCCCTCGACGGCGAGCGGACCGAAGACCCGCATGACCATGCCCGCATCGTCCAACGCCCGATCCGGGGCGTCAACGCCGGGGTGCCAGGACGCATACCGACCGCATACCGCTGCGTCGACGGATGCATACCGGCGCGTCCGAACCTCGGGGCATGAACACGACACGCACCACCCAGAAACTGATCGCCCTCACCTCCGCGACCGGGCTCGTCCTGGTCCTCTCCGCCTGCGGCGCGCAGACCGAGGATGCCCAGACCGCCGTCTCCGTCGAAGACCACAACGTCCAGGTCCTGGGCGGCGCCGATCGCTACGTGCACAGCCTGGAGACGCAGGCCCGGATGAACCGCGGGAACGGACTCGTCTCGACCGCGGACCACCTGGAGATCGTCGAGGACACCGCCGAGCGCTACGTCCAGAGCCTCCTGACGCTCCACGAGATGGCCGTCGACGAGGCCGAGGACTGACGCACTCGGCCGCGACCTCGCCCTCGCCCGGCTTGAGGCGCACGCCGGGCGCGGTGCCGGCACGGACGCCGCGCCTCCGGCGACGGACACGCGACGTTCCCCCGACACGGACCCGGGCGACGCCGTCCGTTCACCGGGGGCGCCGAGCCTGCAAGGGTGATCTCGTCACGGCGCCCTCGCGGCGCATCCGACCTCACCGTCCTGCTCATCGCGCTCGCCGCGGCCGCCGTGCTCCTCGGGACCGCGCCGCCCGTCGCGGCGCAGCCGTCGGCCGTCGGGGCATCCTCGTCGGCGCCCGCGCCCGCATCGGCGCCCGCAGCAGCGTCGCCCGC
>NZ_WSTA01000023.1 GCF_009789225.1 Agromyces seonyuensis
GTAGCCGTGCGCGAGGGCGAACGCCGCGGCCGGCTCGTCGGCGGGCAGGCTCGCCGCGCCGTCGGGCGGGCGGAGGGCCGGCCCCGGGCGGTCGGCGTCGGCGGCGGAGTGCTCGCTGTAGCCGACGACGACGCTGCGGCCCGCGTCATCCGCGAACGCCTCGACGTGCGCGAGGAGCGCGCTGCCGACACCGGAACGCCGGTGCTCCGGCGCCACGCCGGCCTGCGCGTCGGTCGAGCGCGCCGCCGGATCCGGGTCGTACCAGGATGCCGCGTACCCGACGAGCCGCTCGCCCTCGTAGGCGCCGACGAGGTCGTGACGTCGGTACTCGTCGTCGCGCAGCCACGCGAGCCACTCGGCGGCGCTGCCCGCCTGGGAGTCGTCGCCCCAGACGGCGACGCTCAGCCGCTCGGCGAGCGCGACGTAGTCCAGGAACGGTGCCGCCGCCTCGTCGGAGAGGCGGTCGGGCAAGGGGATGGGCCGCAGGTCGGCGCGCATGGCGTCAGGCTAGTCGTCCTGCCGAGAGGCGGGTAGCGGCGCGTGCGAACGGACCCGGGCGACGCGTCGACTACGCTGCACGGAGCGTTCGCGCACGTGAGGAGCAGGTGGCCCGTGTACTTGAAGAGCCTGACGTTGAAGGGGTTCAAGTCGTTCGCGCAGCCGACGACGTTCGCCTTCGAGACCGGCGTGACGTGCATCGTCGGCCCGAACGGCTCCGGCAAGTCCAACGTCGTCGACGCCCTCGCCTGGGTCATGGGCGAGCAGGGCGCCAAGAGCCTCCGCGGCGGCAAGATGGAGGACGTCATCTTCGCCGGTACCGCGACGCGCGGGCCGCTCGGCCGCGCTGAGGTGGCCCTCACCATCGACAACTCCGACGGCGCCCTGCCGATCGAGTACACCGAGGTGACGATCAGCCGCACGCTCTTCCGCAACGGCGCGAGCGAGTACGCCATCAACGGCCAGTCGTGCCGGCTGCTCGACGTGCAGGAGCTCCTCAGCGACTCCGGCCTCGGCCGCGAGATGCACGTCATCGTCGGGCAGGGCCAGCTCGACGCGGTGCTCCGCGCGACCCCCGAGGACCGCCGCGGCTTCATCGAGGAGGCGGCGGGCATCCTGAAGCACCGGCGGCGCAAGGAGAAGACGCTCCGCAAGCTCGACGCGATGCAGGCCAACCTCACGCGCCTGTCCGACCTCGCCGGCGAGATCCGGCGCCAGCTCAAGCCGCTCGGCCGCCAGGCCGAGGTCGCGCGCGAAGCGGCGTCCATCGCCGCGATCGTCCGCGACGCGAAGGCGCGCCTCCTCGCCGACGAGGTGGGGGAGCTGCGCCGCGTGCTCGACGAGGCGGGCCGCACCGAGCACGAGCGCCATGCCGAGCGGCTCGTGCTGCAGGAACGGCAGGGCGACCTGCAGCACCGCATCGCCGCGATCGAGGCGAGCCTCGTCGGCGACGAGGTCGACACCGCGCGTTCGATCGCCTTCGCACTCGAGCAGGCGCAGGAGAAGCTGCGCAGCCTCGCCGGTCTCGCCGAGCAGCGCATCGCTTTGCTCGGGGCCGAACGCGAGCCCGAAGCGGTGCAGGGCGTCACCCGCGGTGCGATCGACGAGGCCAAGGCCGAGCTCGCCGGGCTCCGCGAGGCGATCGGCACGGCCGAGCAGGGGCTCGCGGATGCCCGTGCGGCCGTGCAGACCGCCCGCGACGGCCTCGACGTCGTCGACCAGGACATCGCCGCGCAGTCCGCCGCGGTGGCCCGCTACGACCAGGAGCGGCAGCGTCTCGCCGGCCGCCACGACAGCGCCGCCTCGAAACTCGCCGCCGTGCGGGGCGAGGTGCTGCGCCACGAGCAGGCCGTCGAGGCCGCCGCCCGCCGCGCCGACGCCGCCCGCATCGCGCTCGAGGAGGCCGAGTCGGCCGAGCTCGACGCCGAGCCGGACCTCGACCTCGACGAGGCGTACGAACTGGCCCAGGCGGCCGTCTTCGAGGCCGAGGGCGAGATCGAACGGCTCCGCGAGACGTTGCACGCCGATGAGCGCGAGCGCGACGCCCTGGCCGCGAAGACGAGCGCCCTCGGTCGCGCCCTCGACGTGCAGGGCGGATCGGCCGAGCTCGTCGCGGCGGGCCTGCCGGGCATCCGCGGCTTCGTCGCCGACGCCGTCTCGGTGCAGCCCGGGTTCGAGGCCGCGATCGCCGCGGCGCTCGGCACGCTCGCCGACGCCGTGCTCGTCGACTCCCATGACGCGGCGGTGGCCGCGCTCGCCGCAGCCGCGGACCGCGAACTCGGCCGGGTCGAGGTCGTCGTCGCCGGTTCGACGGCGCCCGACGCCGGCCCGGTGCCGGCCGGCGCCGTCGCCGCGGCCTCGGTCGTGCGCGCGCCCGCGGGCATCCTCGGCATCCTCCAGCACATCGCGGTCGTCGACGATCTCGACGCGGCCCGCGCACTGCTGCCCGAGCTCGCCGGCGGCACGCTCACGATCGTCACGAAGTCGGGCGAGGTCGTCGCCGAATGGATGCTCCGCGGCGGCAGCGGCGAGGGCGCCGGACGCATCGAACTGCTCGCCGAGCTGGATGCCGCACGGGCCCGCCACACGGAACTCGTCGGCCTCATCGAGCGCTCGCGCGACGAGCTCGGAGAGCACCGCGCCGCGCACGACCGCGCCAAGCAGGCCTCCCAGGCCGCGCTGTCGGCGCTGCGCGAGTTCGACGCCCACCTCGCCGAGCGCGCCGAGCGGCTGAACCGCGCCCGCGCCCAGCACGAGGCGGCCACGGCCGAGGGCGAGCGCCTCGCCGCGGCCGCAGCCCAGGCTGCGGAGCGCGTCGCCGACGCCGAGACGGTCGCGCAGGCCGCCAAGGCCGAACTGGAGACCCACGCGGCCGTGCCGCGCCCCGTCCTCGACGCCTCGGCGCGCGAGGGCGCGCTGGCCGTCGTCGAGCGCGCCCGCGAGAGCGAGGTTGAGTCCCGGCTCGCCGTCGAGACGGCCCGCGAGCGCGTGCGCAGCGAGGCATCCCGCATCGACGGCCTGGAGCGGCGCTACGAGGCCGAGCAGCGCGCCGCCGAGGAAGCCGCGCGACGGGCCGTCGTGCGCCGTCGTCAGCTCGACGCCGCGACCCGCGTCGCCCGGGCGCTGCCGCCGTTCCTCGAGTCCGCCTCCCGATCGGCCGCGGAGGCGCGCGCCGCGCTCGCCCGCGCCGAGCACGAGCGCGCCGGACGCAACGAGGAGCTCGTCGGACTCCGCCGCGACGAGGCGGGGGTGCGCGAGCGGTTGCAGGCCGTCACCGAGGACGTGCACGGACTCGAGCTGCGCATCTACGAGAAGAAGCTGCACGTCTCGAGCCTGCTCGAGCGCGCGCAGAGCGAGCTCGGCCTCGGCGAGGAGGTGCTGCTCGGCGAGTACGGGCCCGACCACCCCGTGCCGCTCGACGACGCGGAGCCCGACGAGGACGGCACGACCCCGACCAAGCCGTTCGTGCGGGCCGAGCAGGAGGTCAGGCACCGGGCGGCCGAGCGCAAGCTCGCCCAGCTCGGCCGGGTCAACCCGCTCGCGCTCGAGGAGTTCGCCGCGCTCGAGCAGCGCCACCTCTTCCTCACCGAGCAGTTGAGCGACCTCTCGAAGACCCGTGCCGACCTGATCACGATCATCGAAGAGCTCGACGGCACGATGCAGACGATCTTCGCGAGCGCGTTCGAGGACACGAAGGCGGCGTTCGACGAGGTCTTCCCGATCCTCTTCCCGGGCGGCGCGGGCTCCCTGACGCTCACGAATCCCGACGACCTGCTGACGACGGGCATCGACGTCGCCGTGCGCCCCGCCGGCAAGAAGATCGAACGGCTCTCGCTGCTCTCCGGCGGCGAGCGCTCGCTCGCGGCCGTGGCGCTGCTCATGGCGATCTTCACGGCCCGCCCCAGCCCGTTCTACATCATGGACGAGGTCGAGGCGGCGCTCGACGACGCCAACCTCGGCCGCCTGCTGACGACGTTCGAGCGGCTCCGCGCCGACTCGCAGCTCATCGTCATCACGCACCAGAAGCGCACGATGGAGATCGCCGACGCGCTCTACGGCGTCTCGATGCGCCAGGACGGCGTGTCGGCCGTCGTCGGCCAGCGCGTGCGGGAGGCGCAGCCCGCGTAACGCGGGAGTGCGCCCGGACGCGCGCGGCGCGGTCGGCCGGGCATCCGCTACCGTCGGGGTCGTGGATGCCTCCGCGCGATCGGGCTGCCGGCGGCTCCGTCGCCCGTTCGGTCAGTCGCCCCAGAGTCGGCGCTGCACCGGATCGCGTCGCGAGTGCGCCGCGTTGACCCGGAAGGTGCCGCCGAAGAGCCCGCAACCCGCGACGAGCAGCACGAGGCCGTACGCCCCGCTGAGCAGCCGCCCGGCCGCGGACTGCTCCGGCATGAATCCGGCGATCGAGAGGAGCATGATCGCGCCGAGCAGCGTGATCGAGGCGAGAGCGATGCGCCAGAACAGGAACGGCTCGAACACGAAGTACCGCGCGAGGCCGGCGTCGCCGAGGCCGCCGCGGTGCTCGGGACCGTAGGTCGAGCGATAGCGGGAAGCGAGGGCGCGCGCGAGCCGCCGGCCGCTGCGGTGGAGCCCGAGCAGGAGCCATCCCGTCACGACGGCACCGCCGAGGCCGACGAGCCCGAACGGCACGCCGAGCAGAGCGCCGCCCGTCGCCACGAGGTCGAGCGCTCCGCCGAGCACGAGCAGCGCGATGCCGAAGCCGAGGGTCGCCCCGATCCCCACGAACAGCCGCGACGCGCGTCCGTAATCGCGCCGCAGCGCCCGGGTCTGCTGGGGCAGGTTGCCGGGTCCGTCGGGGTAGTCGACGTCGACGAGCGGGCGCGATTCGGGCAGCAGGAACCGGAAGGTCACGTGGGAGAACCTATCCGGTCGACCGCCGCCGTCCGCGGCCGCACTGCACGGGCATCCGGGGCCGAGCGCCTAGGCTGGAGGCATGGCGGAACGTGCATCCTGGTCGCTCGGCAGCGCGCTGCGCGGCATCTTCGGCGCGAAGACGATCGACGATGACACGTGGGACGACCTGGAGTCCGCGCTCATCCGCGCCGACTTCGGTCCCGACGTCACGGAAGACATCGTCGAGCAGCTGCGCGCACAGGTCGAGCGGTACCGCACGACCGATCCGCGCGACCTCAACCGCATGCTGCGCGAGCTCATCGAGGAGCGCCTCTCGAAGTTCGACACGACGCTGAAGCTCACCGAACGGCCCGCCGTCGTGCTCGTCGTCGGCGTCAACGGCGTCGGCAAGACGACCACCATCGGCAAGTTCGCGAAGTTCCTCGGCAACTACGGCCGCAGCGTCCTCGTCGGCGCCGCCGACACCTTCCGCGCGGCCGCCGTCGACCAGCTCGCCACGTGGGCCGAGCGTGCCGGCGCGGCGATCGAGCGGCCCGAGCGCGAGGGCCAGGACCCGGCCTCCGTCGCCTTCCAGACCGTCGATCGCGCCAAGCGCGAGGGCATCGAGATCGTCATCATCGACACCGCCGGGCGGCTGCAGACCAAGGGCGGCCTCATGGACGAGCTCGGCAAGATCAAGCGCGTCGTCGAGAAGCAGGCGCCGATCAGCGAGGTGCTGCTCGTCCTCGACGCGACGACGGGCCAGAACGGGCTCGCCCAGGCGGAGGCGTTCATCCAGCACGCGGGCGTCACTGGCCTCGTGCTGACGAAACTCGACGGCTCGGCCAAGGGCGGCTTCGTCCTGGCCGTGCAGGAGAAGACGGGCCTGCCCATCAAGCTCGTCGGACAGGGCGAGGGCATCGGCGACCTCACGGGCTTCACGCCCCACGTGTTCGCCGAGAAGCTCGTCGGCTGAGAGCAGGGAGCAGAGCATGACCCTCGAACACGACTACTTCGGACTCATCGGCGACTATTGGTCGGAGCGGCGCCAGTTCGCCGACCAGGACGTCGAGGTCGTCCTCGACGCCGACGCCGACTTCGTCTCCACCGACGCCCTCGACCGGGCGGCCGGCTTCATCTCCGACCTCGAGGACCTCGACGGCGAGATCCGCGAGGCCTTCGTCGGCCAGCTCGCGAGCAGTTCGTCGACCGTCGTCGCGTTCCTGAACGCGTTGTTCGACGGCGACGAGGAGACGCTCGAGATCGCCGAGGAGTCCATCACCCGCGACTCGGGCGACCAGCAGATCGACGCGCTGCGTTCCCTGAGCCTCGTGCGCGTCGACCTCCGTCCGGACGCCGACGGGGGCGGCGAATCGTTCGCGGAGTTCGAGTACGCCCTCGCTCCGGAGGACCTCGACGACCGCCTCGTCATCGTCCTCGACATCACACGGGAAGTGGTCGACGTCCGACACGAGAGCTGAGGCCGCCGAGCCACGTAGAATGGTCGGCACTATGGCAACTTTCGGCACGCTCTCGGACCGTCTCGCAGAGACCTTCAAGAATCTCCGCACGAAGGGCAAGCTCTCGGCGGCCGACGTCGACGGCACCGTCCGCGAGATCCGTCGCGCCCTGCTCGACGCCGACGTCGCGCTCGAGGTCGTCAAGGAGTTCACGGGCAAGGTGCGCGAGCGCGCCCTCTCCGACGAGGTCAACCGTGCGCTGAACCCCGCGCAGCAGGTCGTGCAGATCGTCAACGAGGAGCTCGTCGCGATCCTGGGCGGCCAGCAGCGCCGCCTGCAGTTCGCGAAGAACCCGCCGACGGTCATCATGCTCGCGGGCCTCCAGGGCGCCGGCAAGACCACGCTCGCGGGCAAGCTCGCGAAGCACCTCGCGAAGGAGGGGCACACGCCGCTCCTCGTCGCCGCTGACCTCCAGCGCCCGAACGCCGTCAACCAGCTCCAGGTCGTCGGCACGCAGGCCGGCGTCGACGTGTTCGCGCCGGAGCCCGGCAACGGCGTCGGCGACCCCGTGAAGGTCGCGAAGGACGCCGTCAAGCACGCCGAGCGCACCCAGCACGACACCGTCATCATCGACACCGCCGGCCGCCTCGGCGTCGACGCCGAGCTCATGAAGCAGGCCGGCAACATCCGCAAGGCGACGAACCCCGACGAGGTGCTCTTCGTCATCGACGCCATGATCGGCCAGGACGCCGTCGCGACGGCCAAGGCCTTCCAGGACGGCGTCGACTTCACCGGCGTCGTGCTCTCCAAGCTCGACGGCGACGCGCGCGGCGGCGCCGCGCTCTCGGTCGCCTCCGTCACGGGCCGGCCGATCATCTTCGCGTCCACGGGCGAGGGCCTCGACGACTTCGAGGCCTTCCACCCCGACCGCATGGCGAGCCGCATCCTCGACCTCGGCGACATCCTCACCCTCATCGAGCAGGCGCAGACCGCCTTCGACGAGGAGGAGGCGCTCAAGGTCGCCGAGAAGCTCGCGAGCGAGAGCTTCACGCTCGAGGACTTCCTCGGGCAGATGCAGCAGCTCAAGGGCGCCGGCTCGATCAAGAAGATGCTCGGGATGCTGCCGGGCGCCGGTGCGATGCGCCAGCAGCTCGACCAGTTCGACGAGAAGGAGCTCACCCGCACCGAGGCGATCATCCAGTCGATGACGCCCGCCGAACGGCGCAACCACAAGCTCCTCAACGGCTCGCGGCGCCTGCGCATCGCCAGGGGCTCCGGCATGACCGTCACCGACGTGAACCAGCTCATCGCGCGCTTCGAGCAGGCCGCGAAGATGATGAAGACCGTCGCGCGCGGCGGCATGCCCCAGATCCCCGGCATGGGCCCGATCCCCGGCGCGATCGGCGGCGGCAAGCGCGCCGCGGCGAAGTCGAAGGGCAAGAAGGGCGGGTCCCGCTCGGGCAACCCGGCCAAGCGCGCCGCGGAGAACCAGGCCATCGCCGACGGCAAGCCGCTGCCCGGCGCGGCGGCCGCCTCCGGCGGTGCGGGCTTCGGCCTCGGTGGCGGTGCCGGTGCCGGTGCGGCTCCCGCGCCGTCGGCCGAGGACCTCGCAAAGTTCCAGAAGCTGCTCGGGCGCTGATCCCCGGCTCACAGGAACGGCCCCGGCTCGCGAACGCGAGCCGGGGCCGTTCCTGTTCCGCTCGACGTCAGTCGATGGATCGGAACTCGGCGCCGGGGCGTTCCACGAGCGATCCCGGGGTAATGCGGAGATCGAGGGGCACGACCGCGGAGCGGGAGGCGGTCGGCTGCGCCTGCTTCACCCAGGTGCCGCAGCCGAAGGTCTCGAAGCCGACGTCGCTCCCCAGAACCGGCCAGGTGACGACCTGGCCGGGCGTCGCGGTGTTGTTCGCGATGATGCTCGTCGCGTCGACGCCACGGAAGTCGCGGAGCGCGGAAACGTAGCATCCGGGGCTGTTCGCCGGCACCGTGGCGGTGTACGTGGCGGCGGCGACATCGATGCCGACGCGGTACTGGCCGTCGACGGGGGATGCGACCGGTGCCTTCGTGTCGTCCGGGAGCGCCTGCGTCCACGTGCCGCACGCCGGATACTCGGCGAACGCTGCCGCGTCGTTCCCGATCTGCGTGTACGAAGGGCGTCCGGCGCCGTAGCCGTACCCGTAGCCGATCTCCTCGCCGGCCTTGTTCTGGGTGATCCAGACGCAGTCGGCGGTGGCGTTCGTGGACTTGTACAGACCGGTCTTCACCTGCGTCGGGACGCTGTAGACCCAGACGCTCGCACCGGTGGGGCCGGCGGGGATGGTGTTGCGGACCGGAGCGGGGCGGCGGATGCCGAGGGTGTCGGTGCCGTCGCCGTTCCAGTCGCCGACGAGGACGGTGTCGGTGGCGCGGCCGTAGGCGAAGGTGAGGTTCGCGGCTCCGCCGGTGGTGCCGTTGGTGAGGTAGTAGGTGCTTTCGCGTCGCACGCCGAGGGTGTCTTTGGCGTCGCCGTTCCAGTCGCCGACGAGGACGACGTCGGCGGCTTTGCCGTAGGCGAAGGTGATGTCGGCGATGCCGCCGCGCGTGGCGTTGGTGAGGTAGTAGGTGCTTTCGCGTCGCACGCCGAGGGTGTCTTTGGCGTCGCCGTTCCAGTCGCCGATCATGACGACGTCGTTCGGTTTGCCGTAGGAGAAGGCGAGGTCGGCGGTGCCGCCGGCGGTGCCGTTGGTGAGGAAGAACTCGTTGGCGCGGCGGACGCCGAGGGTGTCTTTGCCGTCGCCGTTCCAGTCGCCGATGAGGACGACGTCGGTCGGTTTGCCGTAGGAGAACGTGATGTCGGCGTTGCCGCCGGTGGTGCTGTTGGTGAGGTAGTAGGTGTTGCCGCGGCGCACGCCGAGGGTGTCGGTGCCGTCGCCGTTCCAGTCGCCGATGAGGACGACGTCGTCGGCTTTGCCGTAGCCGAAGGCGAGGTCGGCGGTGCCGCCGGTGGTGCCGTTGGTGAGGTAGTACATGTTGCCGGGCGGCGTGGTTGCGGCGCCGGCGGGGGCGGCGGCGATGGCGGCGAGGGCGGCTGCGGCGAACGCGGCGACCGTCACGAGCACGGGACGACGTCTCATGCGGGGTGGCTCCTTCTTCGGATGGGCCGTGCTCGGGACGACACGGTCCCGGCGATGCTATGTCCTCGCTCTCCCGGCATCGGACGCCTGTGGAGAATCCCAGCGGCTCCCGCGCTCAGGGCACGAACTGCCAGCTGCAGTACTCCGAGAACACGATGCCGCGCGTCGCGATGCCGTTGTAGGAGGCGCGGACGACGACCGGCTTCGCCGGGTCGCTGAAGGTGGACCACTCGGCGAGCACGCTCCGGTCATCGTCGAATTCCTGGCCGCGGAAGTCGCGCACCGCCTGGACACGGCAGTACTGTCCCCCCTGCAGACGGAACGTGCCCGCCTCGACCTCGTGCCCGACTCGGAAGGAGCCGTTCCCTCCCTCGGTTTGCAGCGGGGCGCGATCGGTTGCCAGCACCTCCGACCAACCGCCGCACTTCGGCCAGGTGCCATCCGGTCGGCGGTAGGAGATCAGCTCGATCTCGTCGAACTCCGCGCTGATCTCGAGATAGGCGGGTTCGCCCGGATCGCTGCCGTAGCCGAGGGTCGCCTTCATCACCTGTCCGTCCAGTCGGTCGACGAGCGACCAGGCGCAGTCGCTCCAACGGAAGTCCATGCTCTTGTAGAGGCCGCGCTTGATCGGCACCGGCACGGTGTGGCGGACCCGTTCCGTTCCGACGGGCATTGCCGGGATCTTGGCGCGTGGAGGCTCGAAGCGGCGGATGCCGAGGGTGTCGGTGCCGTCGCCGTTCCAGTCGCCGATGAGGACGACGTCGTCGGCTTTGCCGTAGCCGAAGGCGAGGTCGGCGGTGCCGCCGGTGGTGCCGTTGGTGAGGTAGTACATGTTGCCGGGCGGCGTGGTTGCGGCGCCGGCGGGGGCGGCGGCGATGGCGGCGAGGGCGGCTGCGGCGAGGGCGGCTGCGGCGAGGACGGCTGCGGCGAACGCGGCTGCGGCGGCACGGGGAGAGGAACGTCGGAGCATTCGGGGCGTCCTTCATCGAAACGTCGGCCCGCCCCGGGGACGGCGGGTCGACGAGACTCTAGTGCAGTCGTGCACGCCGGGGCATCGGCCCATCGGCCGCGCAGCCGTCCGCAGAGCCGACCCCGCGGGCATCCGAGGTGCCGCCGCCCCGCCCGCTCGCGCGGCCCGACGAGGTTGCCGTTGCTGACCGGCCGGTCAGCGGAGCCGGGAACCCCGTCGATAGACTCGGGGGCGTCCGCGCGCCAGGGTCGACCCGCATCGGCCGGCCGGCGGATCCCATCACCTCGATCACGTCTGGGAGCCCTCATGACCACCGGCAACGCCGACTACCGCGACTCGGGGCTGGCCTTCCCCGACGGATTCCTCTTCGGCTCGGCGACCGCGTCGTACCAGATCGAGGGCGCCGCGCAGGAGGACGGCCGCGGTCCCTCCATCTGGGACACCTTCAGCCGCACTCCCGGCAAGGTGTGGAACGGCGACACGGGCGACGTCGCCTGCGACCACTACCACCGCTGGGAGTCCGACCTCGACCTGATGGCCGAGCTGGGCCTCGAGGCCTACCGGTTCTCGATCGCATGGCCGCGCATCCAGCCGACCGGTCGCGGTCCTGCGAACGAGGCGGGCCTCGCGTTCTACGAGCGGCTCGTCGACGGGCTCATCGCCCGCGGCATCACGCCCATCGCGACGCTCTACCACTGGGACCTCCCGCAGGCGCTGGAGGACGAGGGCGGTTGGACGAACCGCGAGACGGCGTACGCGTTCGCGGACTACGCCCGCATCGTCGGCGAGCGCCTCGGCGAGAAGATCGCAGTCTGGACGACCCTCAACGAGCCGTGGTGCTCGGCCTACCTCGGCTACGGCTCCGGCGCCCACGCGCCCGGCCTCATGGACGGCGGGAAGGCCCTCGCCGCGGTGCACCACCTGAACCTCGCCCACGGCCTCGCCGTCGCGGCGCTGCGCGAGGTCGTCCCGGGCGACCCGCAGTTCTCGATCACCCTGAACCTCCACGTCATCCGGCCCGTCGGCGAGAGCGGCCCGGAGGCCGCCCGCCGCATCGACGGCCTTGCCAACCGCGTGTTCCTCGGACCGCTGCTCGACGGCGAGTACCCGGCCGACGTCATCGCCGACACCGCCGCCGAGACCGACTGGTCCTTCGTGCACGACGGCGACCTCGAACTCATCCGGCAGCCGCTGCACGTGCTCGGCGTCAACTACTACTCGACCGTCACGGTGCGGATGTGGGACGGCGTCAGCGAGCGCGCGAACAACGACGGCCACAAGGACATGGGCGGAACGCCCTGGCCGGGCTCCCGCGACGTCGAGTTCCTCGTGCAGCCCGGGCCGTACACCGAGATGGGCTGGAACATCGACCCGTCCGGGCTCGAGGACCTGCTCGTCTCGCTCCACGAGACGTACCCCGCACTGCCGCTCATGGTCACCGAGAACGGCGCCGCGTTCGCCGACGAGGAGGTCGTCGAGGACGGCGAGCGGCGCGTCCACGACGCCGAGCGCCTCGACTACCTGCGCCGGCACTTCACGGCGGCGCACCGCGCCATGGCGCGCGGGGTCGACCTGCGCGGGTACCAGGTCTGGTCGCTCATGGACAACTTCGAGTGGGGCTACGGCTACTCGAAGCGCTTCGGCATCGTGCGCGTCGACTACGACACGCTCGAGCGCACGACGAAGGACTCGGCCCGCTGGTACGCGGAGCTCATCCGGCAGCGCGCGATCCCGGCCTGAGCCGCATCCGGAGCACGACGCGGCCCGGCCCCCGATCAGCGGGTGCCGGGCCTCGTCGTCGGCACGTGCGGCTGCGCCCGCGAGCTCAGGCGCCGACGGTCGGCGCGGCCGCGACGGTGACGAACCAGTTGGGCAGCATCGGCAGGACGCCGCCCGTGACGAGGGCGATCGCCGCGTAGGCGCCGACGGCCATCGCGGCGATGCCGAGGATGCGTCCGACGAGCGCCGCGGTGCGACCCGAGGGATGGGTGCTCGGCCGCCCCAGCATCCCGAGCGCGAACCCGACGGCGCCGAAGCCGACGACCCAGAGCGCGGGGAACACGGTGATCCAGCCGACGAGCACGAAGGCGAGGGACGCCCCGCCGACGAACGGCGCAGTCCACGCGAACAGCCCCACCGCGAACGCGTCGTCGAGTGCGCCGCCTCCCCACACGGGCGGCTGGCCGCTCGGCACGTCGTCTCGGTCGGGGGCGTCGTCGGGGCGCTCGGACATGGGTTCCTTCCACAGGGAGGCGGGCTCGCTCCGACGCTAGCGGGTCGTCGCCGGTGCGGGGCTACTCGGCGAGTTCGCGCACCAGATGCGCGACGACCTCGCGCAAGTCGCCGCCCGCGGCCTCGGCGACGGCGAGCTGCCGGGCGGCGCTGCCGCCGTCGTCGATGAGGTCGCGGACGTGGGCGAGCTCGCGCGCGCAGCCGAGCCGCACGGCGATCGGCTCGAGTTCGCCGAGGAGGTCGCGGAGATCGTCGACGAGCGGCACCTGCGTGCCCGCGACGTCCACGATGACGTCGGCCGCGAGGCCGTAGCGGGCCGCACGCCACTTGTTCTCCCGCACGTACCAGGGCTGCAGCACGCTCGGGCGGACCCCCTCGTCGAGCCGGGTCGAGAGCAGTTCGACGAGGCACTGCGAGAGGGCGGCGAGCGCCGCGATGTCGCGCGTCGAGGAGACGCCGTCGCACATGCGCAGCTCGACCGTGCCCCACTGCGGTGCGACGCGGATGTCGCCGCGGAACTCCGTCGAGTCGGCGATGACGTCGGTGCGCACGAGGTCGTCGATGTAGCGCTCGAACGACGCCCAGTCGGCGAGCGGATACGGCAGCCCGGCCGTCGGCAGCTGCTGGAAGAGCAGCGTGCGGTTCGAGGCGTAGCCGGTCGCCTCGCCGTTCCAGAACGGACTCGAGGCGCTCACGGCGAGCAGGTGCGGCAGGTAGCGCAGCAGCCCGTCGGCGATGGGCAGCGCCTTGTCGCGGTCCTCGATGCCGACATGCACGTGCACGCCCCAGATGAGCATGTTCTCGCCCCACCACCGGGTGCGTTCGATGAAGCGGGCGTAGCGCGGATGCTCCGTGGTGCGCTGGTCCCGGCCTTCGGCGAACGGGTGCGTGCCGGCGCACATGAGGTCGAGGTCGCCGACGCCCCGGGCCGCCGCGCGGGTGCGGCCGAGGAGGCCCCGCAGCTCGTCGACCGCCGTGCCGACCCGCTCGTGCACGCCCGTGACGAGCTCGACGGTGTTCTGCTGGAACTCGGCGGTCATGTGGGGGAGCGGCCTGCCGTCCTCGTCCTTGGGCGGCGTCGCCAGCTCGGCCAGGATCTCCGGCGCCGCGGAGACGAGGTCGCCGGTGTTCCGGTCGACGAGGGCGATCTCCCATTCGACGCCGAGCGTCGAGCGCTGCGATGGGGCGAACTCGAGGTGCATGGCTCTCCCGTCCCCGACGCGCTGCCGCCGGTCCCGTCATCCTGGCACTTCGAAGCCGTACGGGGGAGGGGTTGCGGACCGACGCCCCGATGGGGCAGGACCGACGGCATCCTGCCTGTGCGAGCGCCGCGAACCGTCCGACCCGATTCGCCGTTCGCTCGGCGATCTGCAAGAATGGTCAGTCGAGTTCCGTCTCGCCCGACCCTCTATCCGGCGAGGTGGAAACCCTTTGAGCTTCCGCCGAGTGTGCACCCCACGCTCACGGCTGTCAGTTCGCTTCCTAACGAAACCATTTCAGGAGAATTGTGGCTGTCAAGATCCGCCTCAAGCGCCTCGGCAAGATCCGAGCCCCCTACTACCGCATCGTCGTCGCCGACTCGCGCACCAAGCGCGACGGTCGTGTGATCGAGGAGATCGGCAAGTACCACCCCACCGAGAGCCCCTCGTTCATCGAGGTCGACTCGGACCGCGCCCAGTACTGGCTCTCCGTCGGCGCGCAGCCGACCGAGCAGGTCGAGGCCATCCTCAAGCTGACCGGCGACTGGGGCAAGTTCAAGGGCGACAAGGACGCGAAGTCCACCGTCCAGACCAAGGAGCCCAAGGCCGCCTACGTGGCCGACGGCGCCAAGAAGGTCGTCCTCAAGCCCAAGGCCGAGAAGCCGGCCAAGGCCGTCGAGCCCGAGGCCGAGGCCGAGGCTGCCGCGGACGAGGCGTAAGTCTTGCTCCGCTCCGCGCTGGAACACCTCGTCACGGGGATCGTCGATCACCCTGACGACGTTTCGGTCGTTTCCGCGTCGAGCGCACGCGGCGAGGTCCTCGAGGTGCACGTGCACCCCGAGGACCTCGGTCGCGTGATCGGACGCGGCGGTCGCACCGCCAAGGCGCTGCGCACGCTCGTGACGGCCCTCGCCGACGGCAAGCGCGTTCGCGTCGACGTCGTCGACACCGACCGCTGACGTGGCGGAACGCAACGGCGCCCGCGGCGCCGACCACGAACCGGCCGATCGCCTGCGCATCGGCCGCCTGACGAAGGCCCACGGCCTGAAGGGCGCCATCAAGCTCGAGCTCTTCACGGATGCTCCCGAGCGCCGGTTCGTGCCGGGCGCCCGGTTCTCGCTCCAGGTGCCGAAGGAGTCGCCCTGGCACGGCCAGGAACTGGTCTTCCGCGAGCTGCGCTGGTACAACGGCCACCCCGTCGGGTTCTTCGACGGCGTCGACGACCGCACCGCGGCCGAGTCGCTCATCAAGGCGATCCTCTGGATGGACGCCGACCCGGACGAGCCCGCCGAGCCGGACGCCTGGTACGACCACCAGCTCAAGGGCCTGAAGATCGTCCGCGACGGCGCCGAGATCGGCCACGTGCTCCGCGTCGAGCACCTGCCCGCGCAGGATCTGCTCATCGTCGCCCACCAGGGCGGCGAGGTCATGGTCCCGTTCGTCTCGGCGATCGTGCCCGAGGTCGACCTCGAGTCCGGCACCATCACGGTCACGCCGCCGATGGGGCTCTTCGAAGAACTCCCGGACGACGAGCCGGAGGCCGAAGCCGAGGCCGAGTCGGACTCCGAGCCCGGTTCCACCGAGGCCTGAGCCCGAACGCATCGAACGCCCGTCCCGCAGCAGCGGGGCGGGCGTTCTCGCATTCCGGTCGGCGTTCCAGCTCGACCTCCGGCGCGATCTCCGAGCCCGCTCAGGCCTTCGCGACGGTCACGACGGCGCTCTTGAACTCCGGCATCGAGCTCGTCGGGTCGACGGCGTCGCTCGTCAGCAGGTTCGCGCTGTCGCCGCCCGGGAAGTGGAAGGGCAGGAAGACCGTGTCGGGTCGGATGCCCGCGTCGAGCGCGATCGGGGCGGAGATGCTCGCGCGATGGTTGGCGAACACGGCCGTGTCGCCCTCCGCGAGCCCGCGTGCGCTCGCCGTGGTCGGATGCATCGTCGCGACGAGCCGCGGACGGGCATCCATGAGCTCGGGCACCTGGCGCGTCTGCGCGCCCGACTGGTAGTGCTCCAGCAGCCGCCCGGTGACGAGCCACAGCTCGTCGGGCCGGGAAGGGGTCTCGGGGTTCTGGCGCCGCTTCACCGGCACGAACTTCGCCAGCCCGTCGGGGTGGCCGAAGCGCTCGGCGAACGGGCGCGGGGTCGAGGTGCCGCCGGCCGGGAACGGCCAGTGCACCGGCTCGTCGCCATCGAGCATCCGGTAGTCGATGCCCGAGTAGTCGGCCTTGCCGCCCGCGGAGGCTCGGCCGAGCTCCCCGAAGACGGTCTCGGGGTCGGTGTCGAACTGCGCGGCCGAGCCGAGCCGGCGGGCGAGCTCGGCGAGGATCCAGAGCTCCGAACGCGCCTGTCCCGGGGGCTCGAGGGCCCGCCGGCGCCGGAGCACCCGGCCCTCCAGGTTCGTCATCGTGCCGTCCTCCTCGGCCCATTGGGCGATGGGCAGCACGACGTCGGCGAGGGCGGCGGTATCCCCGAGCAGGAAGTCGCAGACGACGAGGGTGTCGAGTCGCGCGAACGCCGCGCGCACCGCGCCCGCGTTCGGTGCGGAGATGACGGGGTTCGAGCCGTGCACGAAGAGGCAGCTGACCCCGCCGGGCGCCCCGGCGCTCTCGAGGAGCTGCACGGCGGGGACGCCGGGACCGGGGATCGAGTCGGGGTCGACGCCCCAGACCGCGGCCACGTGGGCACGGGCGGCCGGGTCGGCGATGGAGCGGTAGCCGGGGAGCTGGTCGGCCTTCTGGCCGTGCTCGCGCCCGCCCTGGCCGTTGCCCTGCCCCGTCATCGTGCCGTAGCCCGAGCCGGCCGTGCCCGGCAGGCCGAGCAGGAGGGCGAGGTTGATGGCGGCCTGGGCCGTGTCGGTGCCGTCGGCGTGCTGCTCGACGCCGCGACCCGTGAGGATGTACGCGTCGCCCTCGGCGAGGCGGCGCACGACCTCGCGCAGCCGGTCGGCCGGCACCCCGGTGACGGCCGCGGTGCGTTCGGGCCACCACTCGGCGACGCTGCGGCGCAGGGCCTCGAAACCGCTCGTGCGCGCGTCGACGTAGGCGCGGTCGACCAGGCCCTCCGCGATCACGAGGTGGGCGAGTCCGAGCAGCAGTGCGAGGTCGGTGCCGGGGGCCGCGGCGAGGTGGATGCCCACGCCGTCGGCGGTGAGGCGCGCGGTCGACGAGCGGCGCGGGTCGACGACGATGAGCCCGCCCGCGGCGCGCGCGCCCTCGAGGTGCCCGAGGAACGGCGGCATGGTGTCGGCGGGGTTCGAGCCGAGCAGGAGCACCGTGCGCGCGGCGTCGAGGTCGGTGACGGGGAAGGGCAGGCCGCGGTCGAGGCCGAAGGCCCGGTTCGCCGCCGCCGCGGCCGAGGACATGCAGAAGCGGCCGTTGTAGTCGATGCGGGAGGTGCGCAGCGCCGTGCGGGCGAACTTGCCGAGCTGGTAGGCCTTCTCGTTCGTGAGGCCGCCGCCGCCGAACACGCCGACGGCGTCGGCGCCGCCCGCCGCCTGCGCGGCCCGCACCCGGTCGACGACGAGGTCGAGCGCCTCGTCCCAGGACGCCTCGGCGAACGAGCCGTCGGGCTGCTTGACGAGCGGGACCGTGACGCGGCCGGGGGCGTCGAGCACGACGGCCGACGTCCAGCCCTTCTTGCAGAGCCCGCCGCGGTTCGTCGGGAAGTCGCGGCCGGCGACCTCCAGCAGCGGCTCGCCGGGCGCCCGCGAGGCCGGCTCGGTCAGGGTCATCGCGCACTGCAGGGCGCAGTACGGGCAGTGCGTGCGCGCGCCGCCGCTCGTTCGCTCCATGCGCGTCCCCTCCGATGCCGCCGCGGGACTCCGCGGTGCGGCACAGCCTAGGACGCGGGTGTGTCGGCGGAATGGCACCGGCCTCACAATCGGGCATCCGAAGCGTGAGCGTCGCGGCACGCGGACGCAACGGATGCCTCGCTACGCTGCGTGGACGGGCGGCGCCGGCCGCCGGGACGGAGGCGGCAGGTGAGCGTGCGCCCCGACGCGACCCCGCGATTCGACGCGATCGTCCTCGCGGGTGGGCGCGGCAGCCGGCTGGGCGGGCTCGACAAGGCGCGGCTCGTCGCCGGCGGCCGGATGCTCCTGGAGCGCAGCCTCGACGCGCTCGCCGCCGCCGACCGCGTCGTCGTCGTCGGCCCGGCGCCGGATGCCGCCGTGCTCGAGCGCGCCGGTTCCGAGCGGGTGCGGAGCGCGCTGGAGGCGCCGCGGTTCGGGGGACCGGTTCCGGCCCTCGTCGCGGGGCTCGGCGAACTCGCCGCGGACGCTCGCACCCCGCAGGATCTCGTGCTCGTGCTCGCCGTCGACCTCGTGCGCCCGGCCGACGCCGTCGCCGGACTGCTGCGCGCGGTGAGGGCCGAGTCGTCCATCGGCGCCGACGCGATCGTCGCCGTCGATGCCGCCGGAGTGCGCCAGCCCGTCCTCGCCGCCTACCGCCGCGCACCGCTCGTCATCGCCCTCGCCGAGCTCGACGCCGACGGCGGGCTCGACGGTGCGCCGCTCCGGCGCCTGCTCGCCGGGTTCGAGGTCGCCGAGGCGCCCCTCGGCGAGGCGTGCGACGACGTCGACACCCCCGAGGATGCCGCCCGTTTCGGCGTGGAGACCGCCCGCGTCGCGGAACGCGCGACATGACCGGCGGCGTGCCGTTCGACGAGGCCCGCTCGATCGCCCACGCGCTCGGCGCCGCGACGCCCGTGCGCCCGATCGACGTGCCGCTCGCACAGGCCGCTGGGCTCGTGCTCGCCGCCGACGTCGTCGCCCCGCGTCCGATGCCCGCCTTCGCCGCGAGCGCGATGGACGGCTGGGTCGTGGCCGGGTCGTCGCCCTGGCGCGTCGGCGAGGCGATCCTCGCCGGGGACGACCCGTGCGCCGTCCCGCTGGAAGCCGGCCGGGCGCGGCCGATCGCGACGGGGGCTCCGGTCCCGGCGGGCGCCCTGGCCGTCCTGCGCCGCGAGCACGGCCGGCTCGACGCCGATCGGATGCTCCGACCGCTCGAGCCGGGCGGCCCGCCGCCGGGCGCGGATCTGCGTCCCGCCGGGGAAGAGGCCGACCAGGGCGAGGTGCTGCTGCGAGCGGGCGTCCGGCTCGGGATCGGCGCCGTGGCGCTCGCGGCGGCCGCGGGGTGCAGCAGTCTCGCCGTGCGGCGTCCGCGGCTCGTCGTCGTCGTCACGGGCGACGAGGTCCGCACCGTCGGGGAAGCCGGCGGGGGAGCCGTCCGCGACGCGCTCGGCCCGGCGCTCGCCGCGCTCGTCCCGGCCCTCGGCGCCGAACTCGTCGTGCTCGAGCATGCGGGCGACGACGTCGACGTCCTCGTCGAACGGCTCCTGGCCGCATCCGCGACGGCCGACGCGATCGTCACCACGGGCGGCTCCTCGCACGGCCCGGCCGACCTCGTGCGGG
Source organism: Agromyces seonyuensis (assembly GCF_009789225.1). Classification (GTDB taxonomy): domain Bacteria; phylum Actinomycetota; class Actinomycetes; order Actinomycetales; family Microbacteriaceae; genus Agromyces; species Agromyces seonyuensis. Next base: position 19,233 of record NZ_WSTA01000023.1, read on the forward strand.
CCGCGATCGCGGCGGCGGGCGGTCGCATCCTCGTGCCCGAGGTCGCGATGCGCCCCGGCCATCCGGTGCTCGTCGCCGAGGGCGTGGGTGCCGCGCCCGGCTGCGACGGCGTGCCGCTCGTCGGCCTGCCCGGCAACCCCCTCGCGGCGCTCGCGACCGCCGCGACGGTCCTCGCCCCGCTCGTCCGAGGTCTCCAGGGCGCGCCGCCGGCGACGCCCGCCGAACGGCGTCGGCACCCGATCCCGGACGGCTTCCCCGCATCCCGCCCGGGGTGCACGATGGTGCTCCCGTGGCGGAGCGACGACGACGGCGCCCCGGTCCCGACGGGCTGGACCGGCTCCGGCATGCTCCGCGGCATCGCCGCGGCCGACGGCCTCGTCGCGATCGACGAGACGGGCGCGCGCTTCCTCGACCTGCCGGGTCGCTGAGGCACGTCGCGCCGCGCCGAGCGGCCTTCGCGCTGCGGGTCCGCCCGCAGGCTGCACGCGGGCCCGCCCGAGTTCTGCGAGGATCGATGCCATGTCGAACGCCGTCGCACGCACCTCGAATCCCACCGCTTGGGCCGCATTCTGGGTCGCCCTCGCGGGCCTCGTGCTCATGCCCATCCCGCTGTTCATCGGGCTGATCGTCGGCGGCGGACTGTCGATCATCGCCGCGATCCTCGCGGTGATCGCCCTGCTGAAGGGGCTCGCCCGCGGCGGCAAGGGCATCGCGCCCGTCGTCTTCGCGGCGATCTTCATCGCCCTCACCTGGGGCGGCATCTCCATCGGCGGCGGCGTGATCTGGTGATCCCGCGCGGCTGACGCCGCGCTCGCGCGAGGCGGTCCGGCCGGCTACGCGACCGACGCCGGGGACATCGCCCCGTCGAGCACCGCCTGGATGCGGTCCTTGCAGCCGCCGCACCCGGTGCCCGCGCGAGTGGCCGCGCCGACCTCGGAGACGCACGTCGCCCCGCACGCGGCGGCGTCGGCGATGCGACCGGCGCTCACGCCGTTGCACCAGCAGATCGTCGTCTCGGGGGTGATCGTCGCGGACTCGGACGACGGGTCGTGATCGGCGCCGTCGAAGCGCAGCAGCAGCGAACGGTCGGCGGGCAGTTCGCCGCCGCGGTCGAAGAGGATCGTGAGCTCGGCCGCGGTGCGCGGCATCCCGACGGCGACGAAGCCGGTGAGCACGCCCGCGCGCGTGAGGGTCTTGACGTAGGCGCCGTGCTCGGGGTCGGCCCACTGCGCGACCCGGCGGCCGTCCTCGGGGGAGTCCCACGGCTCGGCCGCGACGTCGCCCACGGCGACGCAGTCGACGCCCTCGCCCTTCAGCATGACGACGGCGGGGCGTTCGGCGGGCGGCGGCACGTCGAACGGCGCACCGGATGCCTCGGCGCTCAGCCGCGCCGCGAGCCAGTCGGCCTGCTGCCAGCCGGGGCCGATGAGCCCGGAGGGCCCGCCGCCGATCCGCCCGCCGGCATCGCCCTCCGCGGGCGGGTCGGCGACGTGGGCGCAGTCGCCGATCGCGTGCACCGACGGGTCGCTCCACGACGTCAGCGTGCGGTCGACGACGACGCCCTGCTCGACGCGGAGGCCGGCGAGCGTCGCGAGTTCGCTGCGGGCGCCGACGCCGCACGAGAGCACGAGGAGCGAGCCGTGCACGTGCTTGCCGTCGGCCGTGACGAGGGCGTCGAAGTGCGCCTCGCCGGTCGTCTCGTCGTGCCGGTAGGCGATCGCCTCCGCACGGGAATGGGCGACGATGCCGACGCCCGCCCGGCGCAGCGACTGGGCGAGGGTGAGCCCGCCGCCCCGGTCGAGGTTGCGGGGCATCGGCGTCGGCCCGTGGTGCACGACGACGACCTCGCAGCCGGCCCGCGCGGCGAGCAGTGCGAACTCGAGCCCGAGCACGCCGGCACCGAGCACGACGATGCGCCGCCGGCCCTCGACCGCCGCCGCGACGCGGGCCGCATCCTCGAGATCGCGGAGCGTCGTGACGCCCGAGGGGAGCGCGTCGTCGGCGCCCACGAGCGCGGTTCCCGCCCGCTCGAGCGAAGTGCGGTCGCGGGCGACGCGGAGGATGCCGTCCAGCGTGGGCACGTTCGCCCGGGCGCCGGTGGCGAAGACGATGCGGTCGTACTCGACCGGCTCGCCGTCCTCGAGGAGCGCGGTCCGCGCCGCCGCATCCACCGACACGACCCGCGTGCCGAGCCGCACCCGGACGCCGGCCTCGGCCAGCGCGTCCGGGTCCTGCACGACGATCTCGTCGAAGACCGGACCGCCCACCGCGTGCTCGGCCACGAGCACCCGGTTGTATGCGGGCACCGGCTCGGCGCCGACGAGCGTGAGCTCGACCGACCCCGAGCGGACGGCGGGCACGAGCTCCTCGGCGAGGCGGGCCCCGACCGGTCCGGATCCGACGACGAGGACCCGCATCACCGGTCCGCCTCCGGCCGGGATCCGACGACGGCAGTGCCGTGGAGGAGTGCGCCCATCAGATGCGGTGTCCGGCGAGGGTGCCGCGGGGGCGGACGTAGACGAAGACGGTGATGAGGAGGAAGACCGCGTAGGCCGCGACGAAGCCGAGGAACGCCGCCGAGTAGCCGCCGGTGGCACCGTGCGAGGCGTTGAGCACCTGAGGGATGAGGAAGCCGCCGTAGGCGCCGATCGCGGAGATGATGCCGAGCGCGGCCGCCGACCGGCGCTGCGCGTCCTTCGCGCGAGGGTCGTCGGGACCGGTGGCGCCGCTCGTCGCGAGGAAGACCGCCGGGATCATCCGGTAGGTCGCACCGTTGCCGACACCGGCCGCCGCGAACAGCACCAGGAAGCTCACGAGGAACAGCCAGAACGACCCGAGCGGCAGGGTGAGCACGACCGAGAGTGCGACGGCGCCCATGACCGCGAACGCGACGACGGCGATCGTCGCGCCGCCGAAACGGTCGGCGAGCTTGCCGCCGTACGGGCGGGCCAGCGAACCGACGAGCGCCCCGAGGAACGCCAGCGTGATGGCGGCCGGGCCGATCGGGATCGTCGCGAACGCCGGGAACTGGTCGGCGATGAGCTTCGGGAAGACGCCGGCGAAGCCGATGAACGAGCCGAACGTGCCGATGTAGAGCAGGGCGAGCAGCCACAGGTGCGGCTCCTTGAGCGCGGCGGCGCTCGCGCCGAGGTCGGCCTTCGCGCTCGTCAGGTTGTCCATCTTGCGCCAGGCGCCGAACGCGGCGATGAGGATGAGGGGCACCCAGATCCAGCCGGCGACGCCGAGCCCCAGGCCGAGGGACGCGGCCGCGGAGAGCGCGACGACGATCGGCACGACGAGCTGGGCGACCGCGGCGCCGAGGTTGCCGCCCGCGGCGTTGAGGCCGAGCGCCCAGCCCTTCTCCGCCTGCGGGTAGAAGAAGGTGATGTTCGACATCGAGGAGGCGAAGTTGCCGCCGCCGAATCCCGCCAGGCCGGCCACCGTGAGGAGCACCCAGAACGGCGTCTCCGGGTTGCCGACCGCGAGCGCGAGGCCGACCGAGGGCAGCAGGAGGAGCAGGGCCGACACGATCGTCCAGTTGCGCCCGCCGACGAGCGGCACCATGAACGAGTACGGGATGCGCAGGGTCGCGCCCACGAGGCTCGGCAGCGAGATGAGCCAGAAGCTCTGGCTCGTCGTGAGGTCGAAGCCGGCGCCGGGCAGCAGCACGACGACGATCGACCAGAGCTGCCAGACGACGAAGCCGAGGAACTCGGCGAAGATCGACCAGCCGAGGTTGCGGCGTGCGATCGCGCGGCCCTGTCCGGCCCACTGACCGGCGTCCTCGGGGTTCCAGCCGGAGATCCACCGGCCGGGGAGGAAGCGCAGTGGCGCTGCGGCGACGTCGGTCGTCGCGGTGGTCGTCGAGTCGGTCGGTGCGTCGGTGGGGTTGAGCGTTTCGGTCACGGGAACCTCCTGCGTGCGCAGTGCCGGTGGATGAGTGGTTCCGACGCTACGGAGCGGGTGTTTCCCCGGTCCGCGCCCCCGGTAACACCCGCCGAACGTTGTCCCCACCGGACCCGGACCGGACTGTGAGGACCGTGTGACGCCCGCGACTCACCCGCGGCGCGGCGGGTGCGGGCGTCGGCCTCCATGGCGCCGATCAGTCGTCGAGGACGGCGATGCGGTAGCCGCGCTTGACGACCGTCGCGACGAGTCCCGGCGCGTCGAGCGCCGTGCGCAGGCGGCTGAGCGCCATGTCGAGCACGTGATCGTCGGGGTTGCCCGGCAGCGCCCGGGCGAGGTCGTCGCGCGAGACGACGGCGCCGCGCGCGAGGAAGATCGTGCGGAACACGGCGAGCTGCGTGGGCGTGAGCGGCACCCGCCGACCACCGATGCGCACGACCGTGCCGCGCAGCTGCACCCGGCCGTGGGCGGTCTCGAGGCCGCCGGCCGCGCTGCGCTCGAGCTCCTCGCACACGAGGCGGATGAGCGCGCCCATGCGGAAGCGGTCCGGCTGGATCGGCGAGATGCCGACGTCGACGAGCGGCGCCGCGGTCACCGGGCCGACCGCGGCGACGAGCACCGAGTCGCGCAGGGCGGCGATGAGCTCCCGTTCGCGGCCGAGTGTGGCGGCCGTGGCGAGGAGGGCGTCGACGGCCGGGGCGCTCGTGAACGTGACGGCGTCGAGCTGCGCGGAGCAGACCGCGTCGATGAGGCGGGCCACGCGGGTGTCGCCCTCGTCGGGCTCGCGCCACTGGTACGGGGCGACCGTCAGCACGCGCGGGTGCACGGCGCGGAGGCGGTCGAGCTGCGGGGCATCCGTCATGCCGTGCAGCTGCACGGCGACCGTGAGCCCCGACGGGAACTCCTCGAGCACCTTGTCGACGAGGGAGGGGGTCGTCTCCTCGCGGCTCATGCCGACGTCGTCGAGGCCGGCCGCTCGGATGCCGCCGCGGGCTTTCGGCCCCCGCACGAGGATGCTCGTGTTCGACAGCGCGTCGACGAGGTCGTCGCCGAGGCCCGCCGCGTCGGCGACCTCGAACCAGCGGCGCACGCCGTACGCGGTCGTCGCGAGCAGCACGTCGGGGCGGGCGGCGATGATGTCGTGCGTCGCCTCGATCACCGGGTCGTCGCGGTGCGCGTTGGCGATGTGCAGCGTCGGCGCGTGCAGGACGCTCGCGCCGCGGCGCTCGAACGCGTCGATGAGGTCGCCGGCGCGGCGATCGCTCGTGACGCCGATGCGGAACCCTTCGAGCTGATCGGGCCGGAAGCCGAGCACGCGCTCGCCGGGCTCCTCGAACGGTGCGCCGCTGTGCGCGGGGCCGTCTCCGGCGAGCACGTCGTTCACGTCGCCGCCGTGGAGAGGGTCGCGCCGAGGCGCTCGGCGCGGTCGACGAGTTCGGCGGCCGTCGCGTCGCCGGCGTAGGCGAGGCGCACGACCTCGCCGATGACGACGACCGCGGGGGAGGCGACGCCGGCCGTGTGCGCGTCGACGACGATGGAGTCGAGCGAGCCGATCGTCGTGCGCTGCTCGGGGGAGCATCCGCGTTCGATGATCGCGACGGGGGTGCCGGCGCCGAGGCCGTGCCGGGCGAGACCCGGCGCGATCTGGGGGAGCGTGTTGACGCCCATGAGCACGACGATCGTGCCGCCGAGCTTCGCGAGGTGCTCGAGTTCGTCCTCGTCGAGCGGGGCGTGGCCCGAGACGACCGTGAAGAGGCGGGTGATGCCGCGGTGCGTGAGCGGGATGCCCGCGGCGGCCGGCACGGCGATCGAGCTCGTCACGCCGGGCACGACGACGACGGGGATGCCCGCCGCATGGCACGCGAGCACCTCCTCGCTGCCGCGGCCGAAGACGTACGGGTCGCCGCCCTTCAGCCGCACGACGTGGGCGCCGCGGCGCGCGTGCTCGACGATGAGGGCGTTGATGCCGGACTGGTCGACGGGGTGGTGGCCGGGACGCTTGCCGACGTCGATGAGCTCGGCGTCGGGCGCGAGCTCGGCGAGGCGGTCGTGGGGCGCGAGACGGTCGTAGAGGACGACGTCGGCGGTGCGGAGCGCTTCGAGGGCGGCTGCGGTCAGGAGTGCGTCGTCGCCGGGCCCGCCGCCGGCGATGGTCGCACGTCCCAGCGCCGGTGCGGGATCGGTCATGCGGAGCATCATGACATGACTGCGGGGCGGACCGTGGGCATCCCGAGCTCGACGGGACCGGCGGCCTCGCGTTCCTCGGCCGTGGCCGGACGGATCTGCCCGCGCTCCAGGACCGTCTCGATCGACGGATCCGCGGCGTCCGGGGCGTTCACGAAGCTCCGGAAACGGCGCAGCCGCTCGGGGTCGGCGAGGGTCGCCGCCCACTCGTCCTGGTAGTCGCCCACATGACGTTCCATTGCGGCCTCGAGTTCCGCGGCGAGGCCGAGGGAGTCGTCGACGACGACGTCGCGGACGTGGTCGAGGCCGCCGGGGAGGTCCTCCATCCAGCGCGCGGTGCGCTGGAGGCGGTCGGCGGTGCGGATGTAGTACATGAGGTAGCGGTCGATGTACTTGATGAGCGTCTCGTCGTCGAGGTCGCTCGCGAGCAGCTGCGCGTGGGCGGGCTGGAAGCCGCCGTTGCCGCCGACGTACATGTTCCAGCCCTGGTCGGTCGCGATGACGCCGACGTCCTTGCCGCGGGCCTCCGCGCACTCGCGGGCGCAGCCCGAGACGCCGATCTTGAGCTTGTGCGGGGAACGCAGTCCCCGGTAGCGCAGTTCGATCTGCACGGCCATGCCGACGGAGTCCTGCACGCCGAAGCGGCACCAGGTCGAGCCGACGCAGCTCTTCACGTTGCGGAGCGCCTTGCCGTAGGCCTGCCCGGACTCCATGCCGCCGTCGACGAGCCGCTGCCAGATCTCGGGGAGCTGCTCGAGGCGGGCGCCGAACAGGTCGATGCGCTGACCGCCGGTGATCTTCGTGTAGAGCCCGTAGTCGGTCGCGACCTGGGCGATGACGGCGAGCTTGGCGGGCGTGATCTCGCCGCCGGGGATGCGCGGGACGACCGAGTAGGTGCCGTCCTTCTGCATGTTCGCCATGGCGCGGTCGTTCGTGTCCTGCAGTCCGCCGCGACCCTCGTCGAGGATGTGGCGGCCGTGCTGGCTCGCGAGGATGCCGGCGACGGCCGGCTTGCAGATGTCGCAGCCGCGGCCCGTGCCGTAGCGGCCGAGCACCTCGTCGAACGAGGTCAGCCCGAGCACGGAGACGGCCTCGAAGAGCTCCTGCCGGCTGAGCGCGAAGTGCTCGCAGAGGGCGCGGCTGACGGTGACGCCCGACTTCGTCAGTTCCGCCTCGAAGAGCTTCTTGAGCAGCGGCACGCACGAGCCGCACTGGGTGCCGGCGCGCGAGCATCCCTTGACCTCGCCGAAGTCGTGGCAGGGCGCCCCGCCCTCGCCGCCGCCCGAGATGACGCCGCGCACCGTGCCGGCGGTGACGTTGTTGCACGAGCAGAGCACGGCGTCGTCGGGCAGTTCCACGCCCGCGGGGGCGTCGCCGGAGGAGGAGAGGAACGCGCCGGGCTCGGCGGGGAGCTCGCGGCCGAGCAGCGGCCGCAGCCCCGCGTACGGGGAGGCGTCGCCGACGAAGACGCCGCCGAGGAGGGTCTTCGCATCGTCGGAGACGACGATCTTCTGGTAGAGCCCGCGCGCCGGGTCGGCGTACACGACCTCGAGGGCGCCCGGCTCCCGGCCGAACGCGTCGCCGAAGCTCGCGACATCCACGCCCGAGAGCTTGAGCTTCGTCGCGTCGTCGATGCTGGTGAACTCGGCGTCCCCGCCCAGCAGACGATCGGCGACGACCTCCGCCATCGCGTTCGCGGGCGCCACGAGGCCGATGCACCGGCCGAACGCACTCGCGACCTCGCCGATGGCCCAGACGTTGGGGTCGGAGGAGCGGCAGTCCGAGCCGATCGCGACGCCGCCGCGCGGGCCGAGGTCGATTCCCGCGTCGCGCGCGAGCTCGTCGCGCGGCGAGATGCCGATCGCGAAGATCACGAGGTCGGCCGGCACGAGCACGTCGTCGGTGAGGCGCACGCCCGTGACGCGCTCGCCGGAGCCGTCCGCGGCATCCGCGTCGGCGACGGTCTCGATCGCGGCCGGGCGCACCCCGAGGTGCAGGTGCAGGCCGTCGGCGGCGATGAGACGGCCGAGCGCCTGGCCGGCGCCTTCGTCGAGCTGGGCCGACATGAGCCACTTGCCCGAGTGGACGAGCACCGAGTGGCGCCCGAGCCGGTGCAGGCCGCCGGCGGCCTCGAGGCCGAGCAGGCCGCCGCCCGCGACGACGACGCGCGCCGGTCGCCCCTCGCGCGTCTCGATCTCGGCGCACTCCGCGAGCAGCCGGTCGAGGTCGTCGACCGTGCGGTAGACGCGGGCGAGCGGCGAGCCCGGGATCGCGGGCACCGGGGCGCTCGAACCCGTCGCCAGCACGAGCTCGTCGTAGGGGACGGTCTCGCCGGCGTCCGTCGCCACCGTACGGGCGGCGCGGTCGAGCGAGACGACCTTCACGCCCGTCGACAGGGTCACCCGCGGGTCGTCCCAGATCGCCGGGGCCAGCGTCAGGTCGGCCGTGCCGTCGAGGCGCTTCGAGAGCTGCACCCGGTCGTAGGGCCGACGGGGTTCCTCGCCGAAGACGCGGACCTCGACGGGCTCGTCCGCGGCCGAGGCCGCGCTCGCGAGCGCCTCGACGAAGCGGTGGGCGGCGGGGCCGCCGCCTGCGACGACGATGCGGCGTGGCGTGGACGTTGCGCTCATGGGTCTCCTCGATCCGGTGCGATGCCGTCACGCTATGCGGGCGCGGTGTCGGCGTCGTTGCCCTCGGATCACCGTCCGTTTCAGTGTCCCCACCGCTCGATCGGATGCCGGTGAGGTCGGTTTCACCCAGGGGTAACACCGCGCGCGGGCTCGCGAAACACGCGCTTCCTACGCTCGGCATCGGATGCTCGCCCGCGGTGCGTCCGGAAGGGGATCAGGATGACGATCGCGATCGAGGCCGCCGACACGGATGCCACCACGACGGCACCGTTCGAATGGCGCGCCGTGTGCCGCCTCGACGACCTCGAGGTCGGCTGGGGCGAAGCGGTGCTGCTCGGCGGGCTGCAGCTCGCCCTCGTGCTCGCCGCCCCCGACGAGCTCTACGCCGTCTCCCACCGCGACCCGAAGACCGGCTCCCACGTCATGGCGCGCGGCATCGTCGGCTCCAGGGGCGAGCGGCCGACGATCGCCTCGCCGCTGCTCAAGCAGGTCTACGACCTCGGCACGGGCGAGTGCCTGAGCGAACCGGGCCTCGCACTCGAGACCTACCGCACGCGCGTCGTGGACGGCCGCGTCGACGTCGAGGTCCCGGCACCTGCGGCCCCGGGAGCGGACGCGTGAGCGCGCCCGCCTTCCTCGCCATCTCGCACGGCACCTCCTCGCCCGAAGGCGCCGCAGCGGTCGCCGACTACGTCGACGCCATCGCGGCTGCGGCCGCGGGCCGATTCCCGGGCGCGCTCGTCGCCGGCGGGTTCGTCGACGTGCAGCAGCCCGACGTGCCGAACGTGCTCGGCGGCCTCGACGAGTCGGCCGAGGCGGTCGTCGTGCCGCTACTCCTGAGCGCCGGCTACCACGTCCGCGTCGACCTGCGACGCGACCTCGACGCCGAGCGGCGGCCCTCCGCGCTCGCCGGAGCGCTCGGCCCCGACCACCGGCTCATCGACGTGCTCGTGCGACGTCTGCACGAGGCCGGCCTCCGCCGCGACGACGTCGTCGTGCTCGCCGCCGCGGGGTCGAGCGACGCCCACGCCGTCGAGGACTGCCGGGTCGTCGCGCAGCACCTCGGACTCCGGCTGCGCCGTCCCGTCTCCGTCGGGTTCATCTCGGCGGCGACGCCCGCCCTGCCCGATGCCGTGGCCGCGGCACGCGCCGCCCGCCCGGGCGCCCGCGTGGTCGTCGCGACCTACCTGCTCGCGCCCGGCTACTTCGCGGGTCTCGCCGAGGATGCCGGCGGCGACGTCACGAGCGCACCGCTCCTGACCGTCGGCGCCCCGGTGCCGCCCGAGCTCGTCGCCGTCGCCCTCGACCGCTACCAGGAGGCATCCGTACGCGTCGCCCAGCCCGTGCGCGAGCGCGCGCTGGCCTGAGCGGGCGGTCCGCTCGCCGTCGCTCACCGCGGGCGTGCGCCCCCGGGCGGGCTCGGGCACCCCGCCTAGACTGGGGGGATGCGCGTCGACATCGTCACGATCTTCCCCGAGTTCTTCGGGGTCCTCGACGTCTCCCTGCTCGGCAAGGCGCGCCAGTCGGGCATCCTCGAGATCGAGGCGCACGATCTGCGCGCACACACCCACGACCGGCATCGCACCGTGGATGACACCCCGTACGGCGGCGGTGCGGGCATGGTCATGAAGCCCGAGCCGTGGGGTGAGGCGCTCGACTCGCTCATCGACGCCGGTCCCGGCGACGACCCCGTGATCGTCTTCACCTCGCCCGCGGGCGAGCGGTTCACCCAGGCGACGGCCCGCGAGCTCGCCGAGGAGTCGCACCTGATCTTCGCCTGCGGCCGCTACGAGGGCATCGACCAGCGTGTGGTCGACCACTACGCGGCCCGCGGCCGCGTGCGGCTGCTCAGCCTCGGCGACTACGTGCTCAACGGCGGCGAGGTCGCCGCCATGGCGATGATCGAGGCCATCGGTCGACTCGTCCCGGGCGTCGTCGGCAATCCCGAATCGCTCGTCGAGGAATCGCACGAGGGCGAGGGGCTCTTGGAGTACCCGAGCTACACGAAGCCCGCCCTCTGGCGCGACCTCGAGGTGCCGCCGATCCTGCGTTCCGGCGACCACGGCAAGGTCGCCGCGTGGCGCCGCGAGCAGCAGATCGAGCGCACTCGGCGGGTGCGTCCCGAGCTCCTCGGCGACGACGTCTCCTGAACTGTCGCGACCCCCGAACGAGGGTGGGGCCGATTTCACAGACCGGAAACATTCGCGCGGCGGACCGGTAACACCGTCTCCATAGCTTCATCGAGACGGCCGTCCCGGTCGCTGACGGTGGATGGAGCGGTGATGTCGGATCGAGTCGAGACCCGGACGAGGCTCGCCCCGCTCACGCTCCTCGCGGTCACGCATGGTGCGCCGTCGGCCCAGAACCGCTCGGCGATCATCGCCCTCGTCGACGCCATCGCGGCCGAGCGCCCCCAGCTCGACGTCGGCATCTCCTTCGTCGACGCCGCCCACACCGACGTCGCCGTCGCCCTCGCGCAGCGGATGCACGCGCCGGGCGCCGTCATCGTGCCGCTCGTGCTCTCGGCCGGCTTCCACGTGCGCACCGGCCTCGCCCAGGGCCTCGAGCGCATCCAGGGCCGCGGCGGCACGCTCGCCGACCCGCTCGGCCCCGACCCCCGCATCGTCGACGTGCTCGCCATGCGCCTCCGCGCCGCCGGGCTCGCCGAGGGCGACGCGGTCGTGCTGGCCGCCGCCGGCTCCCGCGACTCGCGCGCCGTGCGGGAGTGCTTCGAGACAGGTCGCCTGCTCGCAGCCCGACTCGGCCGTCCGGTGACGGTCGGGTTCATCGCGGCCGCGATCCCGCGCCTCCCCGACGCCATGGAGATGGTGCGCGAAGTGCACCCGGGTGCCCGCATCGTCGTCGGCCCCTACCTGCTGGCTCCTGGCAACTTCAACGACGCCGTGCACACCGCCGGCGCCGACCTCGTCGCCGAGCCCCTCGTCGCGCTCGACGAGCCCGTGCCCGGCGAACTCGTCGACCTCATCCTCGCCCGCTACGACGGCGCGCGCGACGAGGACTGACGGCGATCGGTCGATCGCGACGGCGCGCGACGGGGACCGAGAACGGACGACGACCGCCCGACCCCGTGCGGGATCGGGCGGCGATCGGTCGATCGAGACGGCGCGTCAGTCGCGCGCGGTCAGCACCAGCGGGCCGTCGGGGGTGATCGCGATGGTGTGCTCCGAGTGGGCGCCGCGCGAGCCGTCGCGCGAGCGCAGCGTCCAGCCGTCGGGATCCGTGAAGATGCGGTCGGTCGTCTCGAGCCACCACGGCTCGATCGCGAGCACCAGTCCGGGCTTCAGCGGCAGTCCGCGCTTGGCGCGGCCGTCGTTCGGCACGTGCGGGTCGCCGTGCATGGTGCGGCCGACGCCGTGACCGCCGAAATCGAGGTTGATCTTGTACCCGTGGCCCTTGCCGACCGACCCGATCGCGGCGGAGATGTCGCCGATCTTGTTGCCGACCCGGGCCGCATCGATGCCGGCGGCGAGCGCCTCCTCGGTCGTGCGGATGAGCCGCTGGTCGGCGGGCTTCGGCGTGCCGACGATGACGGAGATCGCCGAGTCGGCGACCCAGCCGTTCACCGAGGCCGCGAAGTCGAGGCTCACCAGGTCGCCGTCGCGCAGCACGTAGTCGTGGGGGAGGCCGTGCAGCACGGCGTCGTTGACCGAGGTGCAGATGACCTTGCCGAACGGGCTCGCGCCGAACGAGGGGTGGTAGTCGATGTAGCAGGACTCTGCGCCGGCGTCGCGGATCATCCGGTGCGCGAGCTCGTCGAGCTCGAGGAGGTTCACCCCGACCTTCGCCGCGGCGCTCGTCGCCTGCAGCACGCTCGCCACGAATCGGCCGGCGGGTCGCATCTGCTCGATCTCAGCAGGGGTGCGCAGTTCGATCACGTGGGGGTTCTCCTTCATCCTCGTGGCATCCATCTTGCCGTCTCCGGCTGGGCGCACGCCCCGACCGGCCTGGAAGTCGCCGGAGCGGCGGCGAGGGACGGGCGGCGACGGACATCCGGCACGCCCTGGGCGAACGCGTCCGGATTCCCGGCTCCCTCCGAGCGGTGCGGATCTAGCCTGGACGCATGGCCTTCCGCAAGCTCTTCGCCCGCTGGTTGCAGCTCGCGCCGATCGTGCTGCCCGTCTGGCTGTTCGTCGGCTGGGCGCTGTGGGGCGGCAGCGCGTGGGGCGTGCTCGGGCTCGCGGTGCTCACCCCGGTCGTGTTCGTCGTGCTCGGCGTGCTGGCGCTGCTCGTGTGGGCGCGTCCCGCCGTCCGTACCGAGAAAGCGGTGACGTGGCGCGACGTCGGCATGTTCGGCATCCTCGACCTCGCGATCATCGGGATCGGCTTCTACGGCGACGCGGCCGTCGGCTGGACGGTCGTCGCCGTCATCGCCGCGATCGTCGCCTTCTGGTACGCGCTCATCGCCCTGCTGCAGGACGGCGCGCGCGCCGCCAAGACGCAGTTCGACGCTGGCGCGGCGTTCGAGCGCGGCGCCGGCGCTCCCGGCCAGGTGCCGCCGTTCGGCCCCGCGACGCCCAACGCCGCGCCGACCGACCTCGGCGAGGTCATCGTCGTGCGCGAGGCCCGCAAGGACGGCGAGGGCTGATCCGGCGCCGGCCCGACGTCGGCGCCCTGCCCCGCTTTGGCGGAATCCCGCCTCATCTGGCAGAATGGATGCTTGTGCCGTCGCACGCCCTGCCTCCGGGGGGCTGCGCCGCTCCCTCGCGGAGCCCGGCGCGCCGCGATCACTACGGCACCGCACACTTCCAACCATTGAGACGCGTTCGACCGGCGGCGGGCGCAGAGAGCGATTCATCATGCACATCCTCGACTCCGTCGATGCCGCGAGCCTGAAGTCGGACGTCCCCGACTTCCGCCCCGGCGACACCGTCAAGGTGCACGTCAACATCATCGAAGGTTCGCGTTCGCGCGTCCAGGTCTTCCAGGGCGTCGTCATCGGCCGCCAGAACGAGGGCGTCCGCGAGACCTTCACGGTCCGCAAGGTGAGCTTCCAGGTCGGCGTCGAGCGCACGTTCCCCGTGCACTCGCCGGTCATCGACAAGATCGAGATCGTCACCCGCGGTGACGTCCGTCGCGCGAAGCTGTACTACCTCCGCGAGCTCCGTGGCAAGAAGGCCAAGATCAAGGAGAAGCGCGAGAACTGATCTCGTCGCGTCAAGCGCACCGGGCTCCCCGTCCTACACTGGACGGGGAGCCCGGTCGTTTTTCCGGGCACCGAGCACCACGCGATCGCCGCGGGGGCACGGGCGGAGGCGATGTGGAACAGACGACGACGGACGCACTCCGCCAGCAACCCGATCGTCGACGCGGTTTCCTGCTCTTCCTGCGCGATCTGGCGATCATCTTCGTCGTCGCCGTGCTCGTCTCGTTCCTCATCAAGACGTTCCTGATCCGCTCCTTCTTCATCCCGTCCGGGTCGATGGAGAACACGCTCGTCGTCGACGACCGCATCATCGTGAACGAGCTCGTCCCCGACGTCGTGGGACTCGAGCGCGGCGACGTCGTCGTCTTCCAGGATCCGGGCGGATGGCTCGACAGCGCGCCGGAGATCGAGCAGTCGCCGGTCACGGCCGCTGTCGAGTGGTTCCTCTCCCTCGTCGGGCTCGCCGCCCCCGACTCCGACGACCACCTCATCAAGCGCGTCATCGGCCTGCCGGGCGACACCGTCGAGTGCTGCAACGCCCTCGGCCAGCTCTCGGTCAACGGCGTGCCGCTCGACGAGTCGGCGTACGTGAAGCTGCCGGTCGGCGAGTCGCGCGTCTCGCAGATCGACTTCTCCGTGACGGTGCCCGAGGGCTCGATGTGGGTCATGGGCGACAACCGCTGGAACTCGCAGGACTCGCGCTACCACATGGACATGCCCGGCGGCGGCTCGGTGCCGATCGACGACGTGGTCGGCCGTGCGTTCGTCATCAGCTGGCCGGTGTCCCGCTGGGGTTGGCTCGGCAACTACCCCGAGGTCTTCGACGGCGTCCCCGACCCCGCCGACGTCCCCGCCGACTCCGGCGCGACCACCGGCGGCGAGTGATGGCGGTCGTCCTCCCGACGCTCGAGGTCGAGCAGGCGTTCTTCGCCTCGGGATGCCCGGCCGTCATCGGCGTCGACGAGGTCGGCCGCGGCGCGATCGCCGGCCCGGTCACCGTGGGCGTCGTCCTGCTCGAGGCCGGCGTCGCCGAGTGGCCCGAGGGGCTGCGCGACTCGAAGCTGCTCTCCGAACCGCGGCGCGAGCTCCTCGACCCGCTCGTGCGCGAGTGGGCGGTGCGTCACGCCGTCGGTGAGGCGACGCCGCGCGAGGTCGACGAACTCGGCATCGTGACGGGACTCGGGCTCGCCGCGGCGCGTGCCGTCGCCGCGCTCCTCGCCGTCGCTCCCGCGCCCGCGGGCACGGTCATCCTGCTCGACGGCTCGCACGACTGGCTCACGCCCGCGATCGCCGGCGGGCCGGGTGCCGGGATGCCCGTCACGGTGCGGCCCAAGGCCGACCGCGACTGCGTCGCCGTCGCCGCGGCGTCGGTCATCGCGAAGGTGCACCGCGACCGCGCGATGCGCGCCGCCCACGAGGCGGAACCGCACTACGGCTGGGACGGCAACAAGGGCTACGGCTCGGCCGCGCACCTCGCCGCGATCGCCGAATCGGGCCTCTCGCACCTGCACCGGGCGACCTGGGTCAAGTCGAGCGTTCCCGCCCCCTTGTTCTGAGGCCCCGCCCGCCCGCCGCGCCGACATAGGATGGACGGGATGGACGAGGACGAATTCGAGGACTACGACCGCGAGGTCGAGCTGGCCCTGTACCGCGAGTACCGAGACATCGTCTCGCAGTTCTCGTACGTGGTCGAGACCGAGCGACGGTTCTACTTGGCGAACGAGGTCGAACTCGTGCGCCGCGACACCGAGCACGACTTCTACTTCGAGCTGACGATGCGCGACGTGTGGGTGTGGGACGTCTACCGTTCCGACCGGTTCGTGAAGTCGGTGCGCGTGCTGACGTTCAAGGACGTCAACATCGAGGAGCTCGCCTCCCGCGACTTCGAGCTGCCGAAGGAACTCGCGCTCGACGAGTGAGCCCGCCGGGCGCCTCGGTCGATCCCGTCCGTTGACGGTGCCCGCACTCCTCCTCACCTGGCGGCCGTCCGGCTGAGGCATCCACCGAACCCGCACGCGCCGCACGCAGTAACCGCCCGCCCGTCGACCCTGGTCGACGGAGGTGGTGCGGATGGCCCGCAAGGACGAACTGGGCAGGCTCGGCGAGCGGATCGCGGCCGAGCATCTCGAGGCGCGCGGGATGCGCGTGCTCGAGCGCAACTGGCGCTGCCGCAGCGGCGAGCTCGATCTCGTCGCCCTCGACGGTGATGAGACGGTCTTCGTCGAGGTGAAGACCCGGTCGGGGCTCGGCTACGGGCATCCGTTCGAAGCGATCACGGCGCGCAAAGTCGCCCGGCTGCGGGCGCTGGCGTCCGCGTGGGCCGAGGCGCACGAGCGGCCGCTCGGTCGGGCCCGGCTCGACGCCGTCGCCGTGCTCGCGCTCCCGGGCGAGGACCCCGTGGTCGAGCACCTGCGGGGGATCGGCTGATGGCGGTCGGACGCACGCGCGCCGTCGCGCTCATGGGGCTCTCGGGTTCGCTCGTCGAGGTCGAGGCCGATCTGTCGGCGCAGCTGCCGAACTTCGTCATCATCGGGCTGCCCGACACGGCCCTCGGCGAGGCGCGCGACCGCGTGCGCTCGGCCGCGACGAACGGCGGCTGCCCGCTGCCGAGCCGTCGCATCACGGTGAACCTGTCGCCAGCGGCGCTGCCGAAGCAGGGATCCGGGTTCGACCTGGCGATCGCTCTCGCGGTGCTCGCCGCGGCGGGCGACGTGTCGCCGTCCTCCGTGGCGGCGGTCGTGCATCTCGGCGAACTCGGACTCGACGGCCGGCTCCGCCCGATCGACGGCGTGCTGCCCGCGGTGCGGGCGGCCTCGCGCGCCGGTGCGGAGATCGTCATGGTGCCCGAGGGCAATCGCGCCGAGGCCGCGCTCGTGCCCGGCGTCCGGGTCGTCGGGGTCGCCTCGCTCAACGAGGCGGCCGTCTGGCACGGCGGCGAGTTCGCGCCCATCGACGTCGAGCCGGTGCTGCGCACCGACACCGACGGCGAGGATGCGTCGCCGACCCACCAGCCCGACCTCGCGGACATCGCGGGCAACGACGAGCAGGTCGAGGCGCTGCTCGCAGCGGCCGCCGGCGGCCACCACATGTACCTCCTCGGTCCGCCCGGATCCGGCAAGACGATGCTCGCGAGCCGGCTCCCGGGCATCCTGCCCGACCTCGACCCGGAGGCCGCGCTCGAGGCGACGTCGCTGCGTTCGCTCGCCGGACTTCCGGTCAGCGGAGGACTGGTGACGCGGGCGCCCTTCGAAGCGCCGCACCACACCGCGACGGCCGCGGCGATGGTCGGCGGCGGCAGCCGGCTCATCCGGCCCGGTGCCGCGCCGCGCGCGTCGCACGGCGTGCTCTTCCTCGACGAGGCGAAACACCCAAAAGTAATACATGCATAGGGAGTGCATCGTGTTACCCAAGTTGATACAATCGCTGCAACAACGGTTCGCCAGCGTCGAACCGCAGCCTGTTGAGTGGCGAGTGTTCGAGCGTTCTAGCTCACCCTCCACAAGTCAGGGAGTCCAGCAACGACCAGAGGTCGAAGCGACACACCTGACTGATTGGAGAATGCCATGCCTCGTGGCTTCAATGTCGGGGCCGATGTCCTCACCCGCACCGCGGATGGCGTCGACCTCAACCTCATTTGGAACGAGTTCAACGACGCGCTCACTGCCTGGAACGCCGGTCGTTCCGCGGTCGCAGCCCTCTTCTCGTTCCCCACCGTCGACTCGTTCGTCCAGTACGCCGTCGGCGAGGGCGACTTGGAGCTGGAGCTCGCATCCGAGTTCGGCGTCCCAACCTCCGGCCGTGCCGAGCCGGACTACGCCCGGATGGGCTTCCCGCTCGACTGGTACGACAAGGCCAAGCGCTACACCCGCAAGTTCCTTCGCGACGCCACGGCCGAGCAGGTCCGTGCTCAGCACGCGGCGTTCCTCGAGGCCGACAACAAGCTCGTCTTCCGCAGCGTCATGAAGGCGCTGACGACCAAGACCGCCTCCGGTTCGCGCTCCATCAACGAGAACGGCGTGGAGATCTTCGATCTCTGGGACGGCACCGACTCGGTCGCACCGCCCAGCTTCGGAGGCAAGACCTTCACCAACAGCCACTCGCACTACCTGGTGTCCGGCGCGGCGACCATCGACGGCGGCGACCTCAAGGCGCTGATCGACACGATCCAGGAGCACGGCTTCGGCTCGCGCGGCTCGAACGAGCAGATCGTCATCATGGTGCACCCCACCCAGGGCGACGTGATCAAGACCTTCCGCCGCGACCCGGAGAACGCCGCGGTCGATCCGTTCGACTTCATCCCCGCGGTGAATGCTCCGGCGTACCTCACCGACCAGGCGATCGTCGGCGACAAGGCTCCGGCCTCGTTCAACAGCCTCGCCCTGATCGGCTCGTACGGCGACGCGTGGATCCACGAGAACTACCTGATCCCGCAGGGCTACGCCATCGCGCTCGCGACGGCCGGCCCCAACGCCGGGCGCAACCCGGTGGCGTTCCGCCAGCACCCGCAGGCCGAGAACCAGGGCTTCCGCCTCCTGCCCGGTCACGAGCGTTACCCGCTGCTCGACAGCGTCTACGAGCGCGGCTTCGGCGTCGGCGTCCGGCACCGTTCGGCCGCAGCCGTCATGCAAATCAAGGCCTCGGGGTCGTACGACAACCCCACCTGGCCGTAAGACCCGCTCGCGCCGGGGTCGGGTTCCCTCGGCGGGAGCGTAGCGGCGCTGGATCTTCCTTTCTCACCAGCGCCGAGCCGAAGCACTTCCCCCAGCGACGCCTCCGGTCGAGATGTCGAGGTGCTTCGACAATCCGGAGGGCACCGCGTTGTCAGTGCGCGGTGCCCTCCCACTCACTGACACCACTGGCGACCACCGGGAAGGAGCCGACCATGGCTTTCCTCAACGCAACAACCCCCGAAGAGCTGCGACGTGCTGTCGCAGAATCGGCCGATCCGATTCACGCCCTGGACTTCGTCCTCGACCTCCAGGCCAGTGCCGAGGCCCGCGCGTTCTGTACCCGCGACGGCGCGGACAACGGCTGGCTGCTCGCGCTCGGCGACGCCTTCATCGACCACACCATGGCCGAGGCGACCTCTGGCACCGGCCTGCGCCACAGCGACCTCGCGCGACGCCACGAGGGGCCTGACCCTGGCCGTGCCATCGTCGTCCGCGCCAGTGACTACGACATCGAACAGACCGTCGTCGAGGCCAGCCAGAACACGGCAGCGTCCTGGCGGCGCTGGCTGTACATCTCGGAGATCGAGAACGGCGCGTGGAGGAACACCGGCGTCGGCCCGTGCGACCGCTGCGACCTCCCGCCGCAACTCCGGCTCGACCACCACGAGGCCGGTCGAATCGCAGGCGTCTTCCATGTATCGCGAGGCCGATACGTCGTGGAGTTCGCCCTCTGCGCCACGTGCCTCGACTTCTACACGAACCTAAACGTCGCAGCATCCCAGGAGTGCTCATGACTAGCGGCGTTGTCTCGGCCGAGAAGCGCTGCCTCGCGAGGAACAAGCGCGGTGTGCAGTGCGGCAAGGCGCGACTGGTCGGCCTGACGGTATGCCGCATCCATGGCGGTGGAACCAAGGCGTCGTTGGCCAAGAGTCGTCGAGCCATCGATCAGCTCGTTACGCCCGCCCTCGTCCAACTCCAGCAGATCATCAACTCGGAGACGTCGACCAATACGGAGAAGCTCCAAGCGATCCGGCTTGTGCTTGATCGAACTGGGTTCGGACCCAACGCGACGATCCAGGTCGACGGCAAGTGGGAGCAGACCATGGTCCACATCTTCGGGAAGGGCGCCGCCGATGCTGCGCGAGATGGTGAACTCGGGCTCGCTATCAACCGGGAGGTCCCGGAGGAGTACCGCGCCGAACTTGAGGCGTACCAGCCGACGACCTTGGAAGACATCCAGGAAGCCGAGGTAGTCGAGGACGAGCCTGAGGTTCCCGAGAACGTTGTCCGGATCCGTTCCGTGCGCGGATCCGCTGAACCTCCGAGAAGGGACCGCTGATGCTCACTGATGCAGACGTCCCGCGCGCGCCGCGCGGTGCCCAAACAGCTGAGTTCTCGCCCGATCCGGTGCCGCCCAAGGTCATCGGTGACCCGGTGGCGCCGCCTCACGTGACGCGCCGAACGGTTACTGCCGAGGGACACGAGGAACGGTACAGCGAGCAGCGCCAGCGAGACCGGAGGCAGTCGTGAGCACGGTCGAGGAACTGCGCCAGGAGTTGCTGGCGAAGCGTGCGGCGACGGCCGCAGCCGACGCCGAGGCAGGGCGCGACCTGGAGGCCGAGCGGGAAGCCCGCGACGACTGGCGGGTACGTTCGCAGCGAACGACAAGCCTCCTGTTGCTCTGGTGGGCGACCGCGCCAGAGTGCCCGATGTACGGCCACGCCACACGTGATTGCCGATGCCGCACGACGAACAACCGCGAAGAGGCTGAACAGCACGTGGCTGAGCAGAACGCGCTGATTCGCGCCGTGCGAGTCGCTGCGAAGGTGTTGGAGAAGCGTTAGGCGGCGATCTAGGGCGCTTGCGTCGCGAGGTCGAATCGAATATCGACCGGCGAATGCAAGCGCCCCGGAACGCGTTCGCCCGGAGTGGTTCCCAAGCGTGCCTGAGGTTTATATAATCGATCTATCGCGACAGTCGCGGGGTGCGGAAAAGATAGCCCACTTGTCTAAGACAGGTGGGCTTTTGCTTTGCTTACTTTCAACGACCAGCCGCTGAAGCGATTCGTTCAGCACCGCGGCTGGACATACGCCGCGTTCGCGCGTGAGCTTGCCGACCGAACCGGCGAGCCGCTTTCCTCCAACGAGGCCATGCTCATCTGCCGCGGCCGGCGTCACCCCAGCCCCAAGCAGATCGACGCCATCCTCGATCTGCTCGGCGGATCCCTGCCGGTCGAGGTCGTCTTCGAGCCGGAACTGCTGGAGTTCCGGCACTCGTGGCCTCCGAAACGAGGCACCAAGCCCTCCGGGTGGGTGCGACCGACGGCAGGCGAGTGACGTGGCCGCCGCAGAGCTCGACATCGTCCAGATACCGGACGAGTACATCGACCGAGGTGTTGCGTTCCTCCGAGGGATGGAGGCCGACAATGCTCGCGAATGAGAAAAGGGCCGCTCCCTTTTCCACGGGGAGCGACCCCAAGAGCCGCCAAAGCTCCACCATCGATTCAGATTGTATCGAACGTGTCTTCGAATCGGAATCGGAGTCACCCGACGTGCGCAACGCCTCCAAAGCTGTCGCAGCCGCACGGTTCGCCGCGGCTCGTACTGAGTCGCTTGTCCTCGAGGTCCGGGCTGCCTCGTTGGCTATTCGCCGCAATGCGATGGCGGTGATCGCCCGATGAACGGCCACGGCTTCCGGCTCCTGCCTCTCAGGCCGGGCACGAACATCCCGGCGATCCGCAACTGGCAGAACCTCGCCACAGACGACCACGATCAAATCTTCGCCTGGCGTCAGGAGTTCCCTGGCTGCAACTGGGGCGTCCGCACCGGCGATGGTCTCGGCGTGCTCGACCTCGACACCAAGAACGACGAACACGGCTTCGGCGGTTTCGACTCGCTGATCGACGTTCAGGAGCATTACGGCGTCGACCTCAGCAACCTGCCTGTCGTCCAGACTGCGAGCGGAGCGCACCTGTACTTCCGGTACGACGGTCACCTGCCATCCAAGGTGCCGTGGCTTCCTCACCTCGACGTGAAGGCCGATGGCGGGCATCAGGTCGCCGGTCCCGGCACGCGTCGCGAGGTGAACGGCGTCGGGCGCGTTTACGAGGTCATCCGCGGCGACCTCGCCAAGGGTCTCCGTGGCGTGCCGTTCGCTCCGCCCGAGCTGATCGAGGCCATCCGCAACACTCGCGGATCCCGGAGGTCGGGCACGGGCCGGGGATCGCCCTCAGCAGGTGCCGATCTCCCCTCGACGGAAGACGCGATCCGGGACGGCCTGCCCATGGGAGCGCGTGATGACTTCATGCACCGGCTGGCGTGCCGGTGGTGGTCGAAACTCGGCCTTGACGCGCATGCCGAGGTCTACGCCTTGGGCCTGACGGTTTGGTCCGAGACGCCGGACCACGACTCGTTCCCGTGGTCGCAGGCCGAGAAGTGCTTGATGAGCGCGCATCGCTTCGTCAGCGCCGAGACGGCATCCAACCTCGCGGTCATAGATGCATGGCTGCACGCATCCAACGAAGGGGGCCGGGGATGAGCGACCTCCCTACGCCGGAAGAGATCAGGCGATTCGCCGAGCAGGCCAGCGCGCGGATGGGGGGCTTCGGCGATCCTTCGTTCTCCCTCGTCAATGGCGAGCTGCCCGCGTTCCTCCTGGAACTCGACGCCGACGTCCTCAAGGCCGTCGAAAAGGGCGTAATGAACGCCGAAGTGCGCGAGCTGGTCGCGCGTGTTCGTCGTGAGAAGCGTGTCGCGAAGTACGGCGACGCTGCGGCAACCTCGGGTTTCGACTTCATGTTCGGCGAGACTGCTTCGGATATCCCGATCTGGGGTGCAGGCGACGACCTACTCTGGGCCGAGGCCGGCGGGCTGATGATCCCGTCCGACCAGGGACTCGGTAAGTCGTTCACGGCTCAACAGGTGATCCTCGGCCGGCTCGGATTCGGCCCGGGGCACCTGCTGGGCCAGCCAATCCGACCTCTCAGGGAGGACCGGAAGGTTGTCTACCTCGCGCTCGACCGACCTCGACAGATCGCGCGCAGCATGGCGCGCCTCTTCACGAGCGACGAGGAACAGGCGGCTGCCCGTGAACGTCTCGGAGTCTGGACGAAGCCGATCCCGATCGACATCCTCGGGGACCCGTACGCATTCGCGGACTGGGTGCAAGACACCTTCGGTGAGAACGTCGGCGATCTGGTCATCGACAGCGTGAAGGACCTCACTCCGGCGAACCTCTCGGCAGGTGAGGTCGGGCAGGCGCTCGACATGGCGTGGAAGGAGTGCCGAGCCCGGGGGATGAGCACCTTCGTGCTGCACCACGAGAGGAAGACCGGGAACGAGGAATCCCGCGCGAATCGCATGCCCTCGCTCGACAACATCTACGGCTCGGTCTGGCTCACCTCCGGCATGGATTCGATCCTTCACATCCAGGGCAAACAGGGCGACAACCTCGTGCGGTACACGCACCTGAAGGCGATCCTCAACATGCTCGAACCGATCGATGCGGTGCACGACCAGGAGAACGGTCGTACAGACGTGATCGGCCTCGCGAAGGCTTCCAACGCGTCCGATGCGAAGGTCGAGCAGGTGTACGCCTCGATCCGTTCCGGAAGCGCCGGGGGAGCGGTGACGACCGCAGCCGACATCGTGCAGAGGACGGGCATCGCGAAGGCATCGGTCGATCGCTACGTCAAGAAGCTGGTCGAGGCAGGGCGCGTGGTGGTTGCGAGCGAGTACGTCAAGGCGTCGGCCACGCCCGCGACGTACCGAGTGCCGGAGCCTGCGTAGGCGCTCAAAACCGAGAATCACTTTCGAGAATCACCCCAGAATCATCGACCGAGAATCATCGGTCGACTGGGGTGATTCTCGGTTCCGGTTCTGGTCGATCTTGAGGTCGACGAATGGCCCTCAATGCGCGACATATCAACCATCTGGACCGAGAATCACCAGCGAGAATCATTCGAGAATCATCCGGGCTCGATCGAGAATCATTCGCGCGATTCCCTTAGAATCGCGCATGATGATTCTCGGGTTGGTCCTCGGCTGCCAAGCAGCTTCTTCGGGAGGATCGTTTGAGGACCCATGGGAGAAGTTGGCTCAATAGGGTGCCGATTTCCTGCATCAATAGTTTTTCGAAGCGATTTCGATCCGCCCTCAAGTCTCCGATTGGCTTGTAGAAGCCGTAGAAGACCCTCTGAGGCGATCGAGGCGCGATGTTGATTCGAATATCGACCGTGCATTCTCGATGCCTCTAACGCGCGCTCAATGTTGAGGACTATCGAGGCGTGTACACAAACCGAGGGGATAGTTGACAAGAGGCGTACGTCGATTATTGTCCAATCGATCGATTCGAACAAAGCTTCGAGTCTCGAAAAGGATGGAAAGACCATGACGAATACCGAAGTCAGCACCTCGACCACGCGCGTGCTGCTCAACATCTCCGACAACCAGGGATACGCGCCCGACCAGATCGAGACCCGCGTCACCCTCGGCGACTTGCTCGATGCCGTGACCGAGGCCATCCGGGAGTTCGGCGAAGGTGCCGTGATCGTGCTGTCGAACGGCCAGCGCTACGGAGCCGGCTTTGGCTCGATCTCCAGCACCTGGGACGGTGCCGTTGAGTTCGAGGTCTCCGACGCTGACGAGGACGAGGAGGGCGAGTGGTGAGCCTCCGTGCCTACTGGGCGGCCTACGACGCCACCCTTGCCCGAATCCGTGCTGAGAAGCCCGACACCTTCACTGCCTTGAAGGCGATCCTCGATGCCTTCGAGCCGCCGAGCTCCGGGCAAGCGTTCTTCCCGGACGGTGCCGACGACACGCTCGCCGATGCGCTCGAAGAGGCTGGGTGGGACGTCAACTTCAGGGATGGGACCTACGTCTACTACGCAGTCCACTTCGCCACCCACGCCTCGCTGGCCTTCGTTGAGGGCGACCTGTACGAGGGGCTGCATCGCTCATGAGTAGGTCAGGACTCGATGGGCTCCCAGGTGCCCCGAGCGCCGCGAAGAGGGATCTTCACCAACCGATACTGCTGACCACAGTCATCGCATGCCCAGATGGTGCCGACTCCGAAGTCAGGCTCGCCGGTCGTCCACTTCCGTGTGATGTCCGGAACCGGGCAAGGAGGGTGGCTTGCGACCGGCACGATCTTCACGAATCCCATGCGCACATCCTGCCGGAGGTCGGCGCATGAAGGTCGTCGGGTATCTCCGGGTCTCCACCGTCGACCAGGAACACGGCATCGCTGCGCAGCGAGCGGCGATCTGGGGAGAGGCTGACCGTCGAGGCTGGGCTGTCGAGTTCATCGAGGACGCGGGCAAGTCGGGCAAAGACATCGATCGGCCCGGCATCACCCGTGCCCTCGGCTTGCTGAGCCGCGGTGAGGCCGATGCGCTGGTCGTCTCGAAGCTCGACAGACTCTCACGCTCACTCTCGGACTTCGCACGCCTACTCGACCTTGCCTCGAGGCAGGGTTGGTCGATCATCGCGCTCGACCTCGGCATCGACACGTCAACGCCCACAGGGAAGCTCGTCGCCTCAGTGATGGCCGCGGTCGCTCAGTGGGAACGAGAGACCATCGGCCTTCGCACGAAGGAAGCCCTCGCCGCGGCCAAGGCCAAGGGTGTGCACGTTGGCCGGCCCCGCAAGCTCGATCCTGCCGTTGCCCGGAGGATCCGCAACCTGCGTTCGCGAGGCCACACGTATCGGGCTATCGCAGACCGCCTCAACGCCGACGCCGTGCCGCTGCCTGGGGGAGGGGCGCGGTGGCACCCAAGCGGTGTCCGGCAGACCGCGCTGCGAGCCAGCTGATGTCCTCTACGCAACCTACGATGGGATCGAAATGGAACTGACTGATCTGATGCGGCACCTTGGCACTCCGGCTTACGAGCGAGACGGGGTGGTCTTGTTTCGTGGCGACTGTGTAGACGGCATGAGGTCCCTGCCTGAGGGGTGGGCCGACCTAGTAGTAACCAGCCCTCCGTACAACATCGGCAAAGAGTATGAGCAGCGGCTAGATCTTGGTCAATATCTGGATTGGACAGAGCAGTGGATCGGTGCCGCGCATAGGGCGTCCACCGCTAACGGGCAGTTCTGGCTCAACTTGGGCTACTTGGAAGTCAAGGGTCGTGGTCGCGCCGTACCCATCCCGTATCTCATGTGGGACCGAACCCCGTTCTACCTTCGCCAAGAAGTCGTGTGGTCCTATGGGGCCGGCACGACCTCGAGTCGGGCTTTTGCACCCAGGAATGAGAAGGTGCTGTGGTACGTCAAGGACCCTGATGCTTACTACTTTGACCTCGACTCAGTGCGTGATCCAGACGTCAAGTACCCGAATCAGAAGAAGAATGGCAAGCTCAAGGTTAATCCGTTGGGGAAGAACCCCGGTGATGTCTGGTATATCCCAAAGGTAACGTCAGGATACCGACGCTCGTCGAAGGAGCGCACGCCGCACCCGGCGCAGTTTCCTGAGGCGCTAATCGAGAGGATTATTCTCGCGTGCACGCGGCCCGGGGATATCGTCTTGGACCCCTTCATGGGCTCAGGGACAACGGCTGCAGTCGCGGCTCGACTCGGCAGGCGATGCGTCGGTTTCGAGTTGCGGGACGATTATCTCCGAGTTGCCGTATCACGGATTGAGGGCCTCCTCGACATGCGGGCGTCGCAGCTTTCAATCGTCGAAAACGATGGCGAGTTGCGACCCATAGACAATGCTGGGTAGTGAGGAGGCCTGGCCGGTTTCGGCAGTCTGGGCGATCCAATCCGTACTATCGATCCAGCCAAAACGTACTCGTCGGATTCGCGGCTGGTTTCTGCCTGCTTCCCTCCAGCTCTGGAAGTTTACGGCGATGTAGTAGCCGGACTTGGCCTTTTTTCCCCGGCCCGAGTTCTCGACTCCGTAGCTTCGGTTTCCATAAATCAGGTTCGAGTTTGATGAGGTCTTTACCTCAGTAGAGAAACGAAGATCGGGTTCGAAGACGAGGTCCTTCTCGGACGCTTCGGAGTCCTTTCGCCACCCATTATGGCTGGAACTGACTCGTAGTGGGATCAGTTCGTGAAGGAGGAAACCCATTATCTGAGGAGTGGGGAAGATATCGATGCCGATTCTTCCGACTCCAATTGTTGACGTGAAGATGTCCTCCCACGCGTCTAGTACAGCGTTAGTAACGTCCTGCCCAGAAAGCGGATGTTCCCGTAGCAACTCGCGGGTTACCGCTTGTCGCTCGTTGTCGGGAACATCGAAGTACGGGCTCTCGCTCGACTTCGGACGGCTCCAGAAGATGGTGGAGCCCTCGCGAAAGCGAAGGTCGTCGGTCCAGTGGTAGGTCACGGTCGGAGCATACTGGGACCCGGCTAGACCGGACTCGCTCGTTCACGAATGACTTGAAGCTCCTGGCTAGCCGCTAGCGTTTCGGGCGCTGGTTCGATGCCCGACCAGCGCACTCCGCGTGGCCACCGCCCGGTCTTGCTAGCTGGCCGACTTGCGTCCGCGGCGTGGCACCATGCAGCCATGGTGTCAGCGGTGTGTGCGTTCTGAGTCCTTGAACTGATGAGCGAAGTGCCGAACGAGGTGTTCCAGGGGCTGGCGCGCACGGCGCGAATCAGGGCGCGACGAGAGGGCGCTGCCGAGGCATCCTGAGTCGATCTGAGGCGCTGAGGGCGCTGAATCGAATCGATTATCGACCCAGCGCCCTCGGCGCGTACACGCGCCGCTAGAGGCGCAGTACCCGCTGTTCGGCATCCGGATCGTCTTCCCACGGGGGCGCGGTGACTTCTTCGCGCTGCTTTGCACCGTCCTCGTCGTACCATTCGACAGAGAAGCGCACACCCAGGTACTCGCCTTCCTCAGCCACCTGGGCGACGAACTGCTCGCTTACCTTCCCACTGAGAGAAGCCCAGTGCCCGGCGTCCCTGACGCGCACGCGCGACGTACCTTCGATCCGTACCTCGTTGGCAACGCTGCGAGGAACGTGATTCGTGATGTCGAAGAACGAGTTGGGCGTTCCGTCATCGTGGGCGAGCCATTCGATGTCCCACCTTGGGCGAGGCAGAGGCGGGCTCGTAGGCGCGAGCGGTTCGGCCACCGCACTGGCGCCTGGTCCGCGCTTGATCTCACTCTCGAGGCTCACTACCAACGCTGCGACAGCCTCGTGGTTCTTCTCTTGGCGATCGAGCCGCTGCTTGATCGCCTTGAAGTCGGCGTCGAGGGCGATCCTCAACCGAGCATCGCCTTCCAACGCAGACTTCTTCGCCGCGCCTTGAACCTCGGAGTCGCCGAACTTCAGTGATTTCCGCAGCCGGTCGAGCTCCCTGGTGTGCCTCCTGGCGCTGACTGGGTGCCACGCCCAGAGCCACGTGAGTGCGCGCCTGATGTAGGGTCCCACCTTCGGCAGGTGAGAGAGTGCCCAACCCAGCGCGAGCAAGATCAGACCGCCGACTACAGTCGCGGCGAGCTGGTTCTCATTGGCCCAGGTCCAGAAGCCATGCCACGCATCCACGTGGAAGAAGATAGCGACTCACGAGGATGCGGCGCTCGCTTGCTCCCACTGCCATACGATCTTCACGCGCTTGGACGCGACCTCGATCATCCGAGCGCGCTGACGCTCGCGGTACGCATCGTCCGTCTCACCTCTCAGCCTGAAGGTCGTTCGGGCGACGCCCTCAGGCCACTCGTTCACGACGATCCGGTCGATGTACAGCCGCAGGAACGCGCGGCGGCTGCCGGGCGCCCAGGTCCGCCAGCTGTGCAGCGTGCCGTTCGACAGGAAGCCTGCCAGGGAGGGTGCCCCGAGCAGTGCATCCAGGCGCTTGCCGATACCTTCAAGCTCGGCGTCGATGCGGGCCACCTCGGCTACCGATTCGCGCTCGCTCATGACGCCGAGTACGTAGGCACGCCCTGCCCGCTCTCGCTGATCACGCAACGCCGACCGTTCGGCTTTGAGCGCGTCGATCTTCGCGTCTGTCTCGGGCGTCTGCTGGGCAAGCTGCTGAGGCCAGCGCTCTGACGACTCGATGCTCCGAATGAGCACGCCGAACACGTATTCTTCGAGCGAGTCGTGGTCGATGGCGATCCGACCGGTGCTGCGAGGCTTGCCGTTCTTGCCAATGACCTCCGGGTGCTTGTCCAGTGCCGGATTTACCCGGGGCAGGCATCCGAGCGAGACCTGGGCCCGGCCTGCGACCTCGCGCTTCATCGAGGCGACGAGCTTCCCGCCGCAGATCCCGCAGACCGCGAGACCGCCCGAGAGTGTGTACTTCGCTGACTTGCGGCCATCCGGGTTCGGTGCCCACGACTTGCGGCTGTCTCCGAGCAACGCCCCGAGCCGGTCGAAGGTGCGCTGATCGAGGATCGGCTCCCAGCCCTGGACGCCGGCCTTGGTCTCACCGATCAGCGACCGGTTCAGGAGGTTCGCCCGGAGGTTCGTCTGTCGCCAGTGCTTGCCCGAGCGCGTGGCGCGCTTCGGCACCGCGGCGGATCCGACTCGAGGACGGTTCCAATCGGCGACGATCGATGCCAACGGCTCGCGGTCATCGAGCAAGCGCCGCGCAGCCTCGCGCAGCATGTCGGCTTCCTTCTTCGCCTCAACGAGCGTGCCGTCCTTGAGGCGGAACCCGAACGGGGGAGTCCCGCCATGCCACTTGCCCTGCTCCGCACGCTGCGCCTTCTGGCGCTTGATGCGCTCAGAGGTTCGTCGCGTCTCGAATCGCGCGATGCCTGCAAGCATCGTGGCTCGGAACTCACCGTCGGCGGTTGTGAGGTCGATCTCGCCGTTCACGGTGACGACCGGCACGCCTGCGTCGATGAGGGTGTTGAGGTCCTTGGTGGACCGGAGTAGACGGTCGAGGTCGACTGCAACCAGGACATCGAAGTCCCGATGCTCATCGAGCATGCGCGCCCAGCCGGTGCCTGCACCTCGCGTTGCCGAAGCACGGACCTCGTTGTCCTCGTACGTCGCGACGATTGTCCAACCGCGCGCCTCCGCGAGGGATCTGCAGCGCGCGCGCTGGCGCTCGATTCCCTCAGGGTTGTCGATGCTCTGGCGCAGGTAAAGCGCCGCTCGGCGGTTCGATTCCATACAAGTAATAATATCTGCACTATGGCTGAGGCGGCGGAGTTCCCGGCCGCGGTGCTCGACGTGCTGCGGCAGCCGCTGGAGTCGGGCGAGATCACGATCCATCGGGCCAACGCCGTCGCCCGGTTCCCGGCGCGCTTCCAGCTCGTGCTCGCGGCGAACCCGTGCCCGTGCGGCAAGTGGGGCCTCGACGGCGGTGACTGCACGTGCCCGCCGGCCGCCCGCCGCCGATACCTCGGTCGGTTGTCCGGGCCGCTGCTCGATCGTGTCGACGTGCAGATCTGGGTGCCGCGGCTCTCGCCCGCGGCGCTGCGACGGGCCGCGGCGGCGGACGCCGATGGCACCCGGCTGACGAGCGCGATGGCCCGGGAGCGCGTCGTCGCCGCGCGCGCGGTCGCCGCCGAGCGGCTCGCCGGGACCCCCTGGCGCACGAACGCCGAGGTGCCGGGCCCGTGGCTGCGCGGTCGCGGGTTCCACCCG
>NZ_WSTA01000024.1 GCF_009789225.1 Agromyces seonyuensis
TGCCCGTGGCGACCGGCGCCGAGCCCGGCGCCGTCGACGCCCGCCCGCGGCCGCTGCCCGCCCTGGCGGAGGTCGTGCGCACGGTCGCCGTGCTCCGCGGGCCGGGCGGCTGCCCGTGGGACGGCGAGCAGACCCACGCCTCGCTCGTGCGCTACCTCGTCGAGGAGTGCTTCGAGCTCGTCGAGGCGATCGAGTCGGGCGACCCCGAGGCGATGCTCGAGGAGCTCGGCGACGTGCTCTACCAGGTGCTCTTCCACGCCGACCTCGCCTCGGCGACGCCGGGCGCGGGCTTCGACGTCGACGACGTCGCCCGGCGCCTGAACGCCAAGCTCGTCTCGCGGCATCCGCACGTGTTCGGCGACCGCGAGGCGTCCAGTGCCGAGGAGGTCGTCGCGTTCTGGGACGACCTGAAGGCGGCAGAGAAGCCGCACCGCACGAGCATCCTCGACGGCGTGCCGATGGGGATGCCCGCGCTCGCGCTCGCCGACAAAGTGCTCGGCAAGGCGGCGAAGGCCGACGTGCACGTCGAGCCCGCCGCCGTGCCGGCGACCGAGGAGGCGCTCGGCGCCGAGCTCCTCGCGCTCGTCTCGGGCGCCCGCGAGGCCGGGCTCGACCCCGAGCGCGCGCTCCGCGCCGCGATCCGCGGCGTGACGGAGGCCGTGCGCGCCGCCGAGGGGGCGACACCGCCGGTCGAGTGACCGCTCCGTCGGTCGAGTAGCGCCGAAGGAGGTTGGTCGAGTAGCGACGAAGGAGCGTCTCGAGACCCGCCGCGCAGACCCTCCCGGGATCCGCGGCGGAGATCGCCCGGTCTCGAGACGCTCCGCTCCTCGACCGACGGACGCGGAGCAGCGCCCGCGGCCTGGAAGAATGGGGCGCATGCCCACCGTGACGCCCCCGCGCGGCATGCGCGACTTCCTCCCGGCCGAGAAGGCCCGCCGCGAGCACGCCCTCGGCCTCATCCGGGGCGTCTACCGCGCCCACGGGTTCGACGAGATCGAGACACCCGTGATGGAGGATGCGTCCCGGCTGCACGCCGGCCTCGGCGGCGACAACGAGAAGCTCGCGTTCGCGGTCATGAAGCGCGGGCTCGGCGAGGCCGACCTCGCCGCCGCCGCGGCCTCCGGCGACGCCCTCTCGCTCGCCGACCTCGGGCTGCGCTACGACCTCACGGTGCCGCTCGCCCGGTTCTACGCGAGCCACCAGGCCGCGCTCCCGCCGGTGTTCCGATCGATCCAGATCGCGCCGGTCTGGCGTGCCGAGCGCCCCCAGAAGGGCCGCTACCGCCAGTTCGTGCAGTGCGACATCGACATCATCGGCGAGGCCGGCCCCGTCGCCGAGCTCGAGCTCATGACGGCGACCCTCGACGTGCTCGCGGCCCTCGGCCTCGAGCGCACGGTCATCCGCCTGAACGACCGCCGCATCCTCGCGGGCATCCTCGGCTCGTGGGGCGTGCCCGAGGAGCTGCGCGAGCGCGCCCTCATCACGATCGACAAGCTCGACAAGATCGGGCCCGACGGCGTCGCGGCCGAGCTCGCCGAGCTCGGCGTGACGAAGGAGGGCGTGGCCGACGAGATCGTCGAGCTGCAGCGCGCCCACTGGGAGCTCGACCGCGGCATCGTGCCGCCCCCCGCCTGGCTCGACGGCGAGGCGTTCGCCGACCTCAAGGCCCTGCGCGACGCCCTGCCCGGCGGCACCGTCGAGTTCGACCCGACGCTCGTGCGCGGCATGGGCTACTACACGGGCACGATCTTCGAGATCGCCCACCCCGACTTCGGCTACTCGCTCGGCGGCGGCGGCCGCTACGACGGCATGATCGGCCGGTTCCTCGGCCGGGAGGTGCCCGCGTGCGGCTTCTCGATCGGCTTCGAGCGCATCGTCGACCTCATCGCCGCCGACGACGCGAGCGCCGGGCGCTCCGTCGTGCTCGTGCACGAGAAGGATGCCTCGCCCGAGCACGTCCTCGGGCTCAAGCGCGAACTCGTCGCCCAGGGCGTCCGCGTGCGCCTCGAGCACCGGGTCAAGAACTTCAAGGCGCTCCTCGAGCGCATCGAGGCCGACGGCTTCGACGAGTTCGCCAACGTGCGCGCCGATTCGACGCTCGAGACCCTCGAGTTCCGCCCGCTCGGCGGCGCCTGAGCCCCGCAGCCGGAGGCGATCCGGCCGAGGTTCGGAAGGATCCGGACGCATCCCGCCCGACGGCGGACGTTCACCGGCTCGCACCCGCATCGGCCCGGGCGGCGTCACTAGACTGACGAAAGGGCCCTTGGGGGGCGCCCGATCAATCGCCATCGCAGAGGAGATCACTGTGGCATCCATCGAAGCTGTCGGCGCACGCGAGATTCTGGACTCTCGCGGCAATCCCACGGTCGAGGTCGAGGTGCTCCTCGATGACGGCTCGCTCGCCCGTGCGGCCGTGCCCTCGGGAGCCTCCACCGGCGCCTTCGAGGCGTACGAGCTCCGTGACGGCGACGCGAAGCGCTACGGCGGCAAGGGCGTGCTCAAGGCCGTCGAGTCCGTCATCGACGACCTCGGCCCCGCGGTCGAAGACCTCGAGGCGAGCGACCAGCGCGTCGTCGACGCCGCCCTCATCGAGGCCGACGGCACCGAGAACAAGTCGCGCCTCGGCGCGAACGCCATCCTCGGCGTCTCGCTCGCGACGGCGAAGGCCGCGGCCGACTCGGCCGACCTGCCGCTGTTCCGCTACCTCGGCGGCCCGAACGCCCACACGCTGCCCGTGCCGATGATGAACATCATCAACGGCGGCGCGCACGCCGACACCGGCGTCGACATCCAGGAGTTCATGATCCTCCCGGTCGGCGCCGAGTCGTTCTCGGAGGCCCTCCAGTGGGGTGCCGAGACCTACCACGCGCTCAAGTCGCTGCTCAAGAAGAAGGGCCTCGCGACCGGCCTCGGCGACGAGGGCGGCTTCGCCCCCGAGTTCGCGCACAACCGCGCCGCGCTCGACTTCATCTCGGAGGCCGTCGAGTCCGCCGGCTTCAAGCTCGGCGTCGACTTCGGCCTCGGCCTCGACGTCGCCTCGACCGAGTTCTTCGCCGACGACGTCTACACGTTCGAGGGCAAGGCCCGCTCGGCGGCCGACATGATCGCCTACTACGAGGAGCTCGTCGCCGCGTACCCCCTCATCACCATCGAGGACCCGCTGGCCGAGGACGACTGGGAGAACTGGTCCGCCCTCACCGCCGCCATCGGCGACAAGGTGCAGCTCGTCGGCGACGACCTCTTCGTCACCAACCCGAAGCGCCTCGCCAAGGGTATCGAGACCAAGGCCGCGAACTCGATCCTCGTGAAGGTCAACCAGATCGGCACGCTCACCGAGACGCTCGACGCCGTGCGCGACGCGCACCGCGCCGGCTTCACCGCCGTGCTCTCGCACCGTTCGGGCGAGACCGAGGACACGACGATCGCCGACCTCGCCGTCGCGACCGACTGCGGTCAGATCAAGACGGGCGCGCCCGCCCGGAGCGACCGCGTCGCCAAGTACAATCAGCTGCTGAGGATCGAAGAGGAGCTCGGCGAGGCCGCGGTGTACGCGGGCCGCTCGGCGTTCCCCCGTTTCGGAGCCTGATTCCAGGACTCGGATGATGGGGGCGTGCCGGATGGCACGCCCCCATCGCCGTCTCGGGGGGACGAGACCGAACGGAGGAGGGTCCGATGGCAGCGCGCACGCGACCCGAACGACCGAACGGGCGAGGACCGGCGATGCTCGCGGGGTGGCTCGGCGGCATCCGCTTCTCGGGGTTCTCGCTCATCATGCTGCTGATCGCCGTGCTCGCGGTGACGGTCATCGCGCCGTCGGTGACCTCCCTCGTCTCGCAGCGCAGCCAGATCTCCGAGCTCCGCAGCGAGGTCGCCGACCAGCGCGCCGACGTCGCGGAGGTCGAGGCGCAGCAGGAGCGCTGGAGCGACGAGACCTTCGTGCGTGCCCAGGCCCGCGAACGCCTCTTCTACGTCATGCCCGGCGAGACGAGCTTCCTCGTCATCGACGACCGGCCCGGCGCCGGCGCCGCGGACACGACCGCACCGGTCTCGACCGAGATCCAGCGCGACCAGACCGATTGGATGGGCTCCCTCCTCGCCTCGCTCGTCGCGGCCGGCAACGAGCCCGCCCCTGCTTCCGACCCCGCACCCGCACCCTGAGGAACGACACCGTGACCCGACCGCCCTTCCCGCCCGTCGCCGAGCGCGATCTCGAGATCGTCGCCAAGCAGCTCGGTCGCCCGGTTCGCGACGTCGTCGGCATCGCCGCACGCTGCGTCTGCGGCAACCCGACCGTCATCTCCACGAAGCCGCGGCTGGCGGACGGCACGCCGTTCCCGACCTTCTACTACCTGACGCATCCGGCTGCGACGGCCGCGATGTCGTTCCTCGAGGCCTCCCAGCTCATGGTCGAGTGCAACGAGCGGCTCGCGA
The DNA here is from genome assembly GCF_009789225.1 of Agromyces seonyuensis. Classification (GTDB taxonomy): domain Bacteria; phylum Actinomycetota; class Actinomycetes; order Actinomycetales; family Microbacteriaceae; genus Agromyces; species Agromyces seonyuensis. Next base: position 4,432 of record NZ_WSTA01000024.1, read on the forward strand.
TCGACCCGGAGGTCGCCGCGCAGTACCTCGCGGCACACGAGCAGTTCCTCGCCGACCGGGAGCAGTTCGGGCACGTCGACGAGATCGACGGCATCTCGGCCGGCGGGATGCCGACGCGCGTGAAGTGCCTGCACGCCGTCTCGGCGCACGCGCTGGCGGCCGGACCGGGCGTGAACCCCTTCGGCGACCTCGCGCTGGAGCGCTCCACGTGGAGCCCGGACGTGTGCCAGTGCGCCGACTACGGCATCGACGGGGAGCCGGGCGGCGCATGACCCGCGGGCGCTCGGATGCTCCGCGCGGCGCGCGTGCGCGCTCGCGGGGATCGGAGCGCCGACTGCGACGCGGTGCCGGCTTCGTCGCGGCGCTCGCCGCGGTCGCCGGCGTGCTCACCGGCGCCGCGCCAGCGCATGCCGACACGGTGCGCGACGCGCAGTACTGGTTGGACGGCTACGGCTACACGACCGCGTGGAACACCTCGCGCGGCAAGGGCGTGACGGTCGCGGTGATCGACACGGGCGTCGACGGGTCGGTCGCCGAGCTCGAGGGCGTCGTCGTCGGCGGCTCGGACCCCTCGGGCGTCGGAGCGCCCGACGGCCAGACGCCTGTCGGCTCCGCGGACGACAAGGGCCACGGCACCATGGTGGCCTCGCTCCTCGCAGGTCGCGGGACGGGCCCGGATTCCGGAGTGCTCGGCGTCGCGCCCGAGGCGGAGCTGCTCTCGATCTCGGTCGCCTTCGGCGCCGACACCGGATCGACGGTCTCCAACGACGACCAGATCGCCGAGGCCGTGCGCTGGGCGGTCGACCAGGGCGCCGACGTCATCAACATGTCGCTCACCCGCAACACCCTGAGCTGGCCGGAGAGCTGGGACGACGCGTTCATGTACGCGTTCGAGCACGACGTCGTCGTGGTGGCGGCGGCCGGCAACCGCGCCGGCGGCACGACCGAGGTCGGCGCACCCGCGACGATCCCCGGCGTCCTCACGGTCGGCGGCGTCGACCGCGACCAGAACGCGAGCTTCGACGCGAGCTCGCAGGGCATCACGATCTCCGTCGCGGCGCCCTCCGAAGACCTGGTGGGCGTCGCCCCCGGCGGCGGGTACTACATCTGGGACGGCACGAGCGCGGCGACGCCGCTGGTCTCCGGGCTCGTGGCCCTCGTGCGCGCCGCGCACCCCGAACTCGACGCGGGCAACGTCATCAACCGCATCACCGAGACGGCCGACCCCAAGGGCGAGCAGGTGCCGAGCCCGCTCTACGGGTACGGACTCATCGACCCGGCCGAGGCGGTGAACGCCGTCGTCCCGCTCGTCGACACCGATCCCGCGGCGCAGCTCGCGGAGTGGATCCGCATCAACCGCCGTGCGGACTCGCCGGACTCGGGCACCCCGGAGTCGGAGGAGGCGATCGTGCCGGCCCCCGATCCGCCGCTCCCGCAGGCCGACGCGGGGCCCAGCATCCTGCCGACGCCGTGGACGCTCGCCTACATCACCCTGCCGCTCGCGCTCGTCGCGGTCTTCGGGTCGCTCGCGGTCCTCATCGGCGTCGGGGCGACGCGCGATCTCCGCCGCCGATCGCAGCCGCCCCCGCCCTGACGGGTGCGCTGCCGGGCGCCCGGGCCGGGGACTCCCAGGGGTTTGGTAGACTGAGGGTTGCTGTTGGGCATAGGCGCCATGCGGCAGCTGGCACGGGCGGTCTTCCCATCCGCCCGTCTTCGCTTCGAACCCTCGAAGGAGTTATCTCAACGTGCCCAAGATCCTGATCGTCGGCGGCGGCTATGCGGGCTTTTACACCGCGTGGAAGCTCGAGAAGTGGCTGCGCTCCGGCGAAGCCGAGGTGACGGTCGTCGACCCGCTGCCGTACCTGACCTACCAGCCCTTCCTCCCCGAGGTCGCGGCAGGCTCCATCGAGGCGCGCCACACCGTCGTGTCCCAGCGACGCCACCTCAAGAAGTCCACCGTGCTGCAGGCGAAGGTCACCGGCATCGACCACGCGTCGAAGACCGCGACCATCACGCCGCCCGTGGGCGAGCCGTACCAGTTCGAGTACGACCAGATCGTCGTCACCGGCGGCGCCGTCTCGCGCACGTTCCCGATCCCGGGCATCGCCGAGAACGCCTACGGACTGAAGACCGTCGAAGAGGCCGTGGCGATCCGCGACCGCCTCCTCACGAACTTCGACAAGGCGTCGCAGCTCCCGGCCGGTCCCGAGCGCGACCGCCTCCTCACCGTCACGGTCGTCGGCGGCGGCTTCGCCGGCATCGAGGTCTTCGCCGAGCTGCGCTCCTACGCGAGCTCGCTGCTGAAGTACTACCCGACGCTGACGTTCGACGACACGCACTTCCACCTCATCGAGGCGATGGGCCGCATCATGCCCGAGGTGTCGCTCGAGACGAGCCACTGGGTCATCAAGCACCTCGCCCAGCGCGGCGGCGAGATCCACCTCGACACGCAGCTCAAGAGCGCGCTCGACGGCAAGATCGAGCTCTCGACGGGCGAGACCTTCGAGTCCGACCTCATCGTCTGGACCGCGGGCGTCATGGCCAACCCGGCCGTCGTGCGCGGCAGCGACCTGCCGGTCGAGGAGCGCGGCCGCATCAAGACCCGCGCCGACCTCCGCGTCGGCGACGAGGACGAGATCGTCGAGGGCGCTTGGGCGGCCGGCGACATCTCGGCCGTCCCCGACCTCTCGGGCGGCGGCGTCGGCGGCTACTGCGTGCCGAACGCGCAGCACGCCGTGCGCCAGGGCAAGCTCCTCGCGAAGAACATCGTCGCGGTCCTCCGCGGCGAGGAGCCGAAGCAGTACCTGCACAAGAACATGGGTGCGGTCGCCGGCCTCGGCGTCGGTTCCGGCGTGTTCCAGTCGGGCAAGCTCTCGCTCAAGGGCTTCGTCGCCTGGGTCGCCCACCGCGGCTACCACGGCCTCGCGATCCCCACGTGGGAGCGCAAGTGGCGCGTGTTCTGGGGCTGGTGGAACAACTTCGCTCTCGACCGCGACATCGTCTCGGTGCAGGCCGTCCAGCACCCGCGCGCGGCGTTCGAGGAGTTCGCCTCGCGTCCGAAGCCCCCGGCCCCCGCGGCCGAGCCGGCTGCGGCTCCGGCCGTGTCGGCCGCCGCGCCCGCCGAGGCTGCGGCCAAGTAAGACCGGCACTAGCCTTTCCCGCGGCGCCGTCCTCCTCGGAGGGCGGCGCCGCGCTCCCGTAGCCCAATCGGCAGAGGCAGGCGGCTTAAACCCGCCAGAGTCTGGGTTCGAATCCCAGCGGGAGCACCGACGCACGGGGCCCGGGGTTCATCAGGTAGCGCGTCAGGAAGAACGTCACGCCGAGCAGGGCGAAGCGTTCGCGGATGCGGTGCTCGCGCTCGCGCAGCAGCTCGAGCGCCGCGGTCGAGCGGCCCGCGAGGTCGCGGAGCTGACGGGCAACGAGATCACCGTCATCCGCGAGGGGCACCGCCGACCCGGTTCGACCGCGACGCAACTGGCCGAGGCCGGGCGGGTCGAGGCTGGTCGAACATCGGAGGGCACGTGCCCGCGTGAAGCCCCGGTCGCGGCCGAATGGGCGCTCGGACTAGGGTGACCGCATGGGGGACGTGCGGGGGACACGGCCGGTCAGCACGCTGTTCGTCATCGGGACGCGGCCGGAAGCGATCAAGGTGCTGCCCGTGATCCTGGAGCTCGTGCGGCGGCGACGCTACGACGTGCGCATCGTCTCCACCGGCCAGCATCCGGAACTCGTCGCCGAGGTGCTCGCGCTCGGCGGGCTGAAACCCGACTTCACGCTGCCGAGCTCCGGACCGAACCGCACGCTCAGCCGGCTCTTCGCCGACGTGATGCTCGGCCTCACCGATGTCCTGGGCTCGTTCGGCCCGCCGACGCCGACGGTGCACGGCACCCCGCCGCCGGGGACGCCCGCCTCGGTGTTCGTGCACGGCGACACGACGAGCGCGGCGGCGGCCGCACTGGCCGCGTTCCACTACGCCGTGCCCGTCGTGCACATCGAGGCGGGCCTGCGCACGTCCAACACCCTCTCGCCCTTCCCGGAGGAGCTGAATCGGCAGCTGATCTCCCGGATCGCCGCGCTGCACTTCGCGCCGACGTTCCGGAACAAGGAGAACCTGACCCGCGAGGGCATCGAGGGCGGCCGCGTGTTCGTCTCGGGCAACACGGCGATCGACGCCCTCCTCTTCGCGAGCTCGCTCGACGTGCCGTACGAGGATCCGCAACTCGCGGACCTCGACGACGATCCTCGCCGCGTCGTGGTCGTGACCGCGCATCGTCGGGAGAACTGGGGGGAGCCGATCGAGCGCATCGCCGAGAGCATCGCCGAGCTGGCCAAGGCACGTCCGCTGGTGCGATTCGTCGTGGCGATGCATCCCAATCCGGCGGTGCAGCAGGTGATCCGGGGGAAGCTCGACCACCTCGACAACGTCTCGGTCGTCGGGCCGATGGGCTACGTGAGCTTCGCGCGCCTGCTGCGCCGGTCGTGGTTGGTGATGACCGACTCCGGGGGCATCCAGGAGGAGGCGCCGGCGCTCGGCAAGCCGGTGATCCTCCTCCGTGAGACCACCGAACGCCAGGAGGGCGTCGACGCCGGCACCGTGCTGCTCGTCGGCAGCGACTCGGCGAAGATCCTCCAGACGACGCGGGAGCTGCTCGACGATCCGCGGGAGTACGCCCGCCGTGCCGCGCTCGTCGACCCGTACGGCGACGGGCAGGCGGCGCGGCGCATCATCGACGCCTGCGAGCACGTGCTCTTCGACACCCCGGAGCCGGCGCAGTTCGGCGGCGCGCTCGACCGACTCGCGGTGCTGCGCGCGGGCGGGTACACCGAGGACCCGAAGGACTTCCGCGATCCGGACACCTCGTGGGACGTCGCGACCGGCACGGTCGAGGTCCAGGATCCCTTCATCCATTCGTCGAATGGGTGAGCCTGCCGGCGACTGGGGCGATCTCTACGCCGGCGTCCCGCTCGGGTTCCAGATCCTCTTCTGGATCCTGCTCGTCGTCGCGGTGAGCTCCTTCGTCTCGATCATCACGCTCGCCGTCGCGGGGCGGCGATACCGGCGACCCGTCTCGGGACGGCACGCCGCGCCCCCCGATCCCGAGCAGCCCGGGGAGGACGACTACCTCTGGGTCTTCCTCGTGCCCGCGTTGAACGAGGAGGTCACGATCGCCGACAGCGTCTCGCGTCTGGCGGCGACGCGGGCGACGCACCGGCGGATCCTCGTGATCGACGACGGCTCGGAAGACCGGACTCCGGAGATCCTCGCGGGGCTCGACGAACCGGGGCTGCGCGTGCTCACGCGGCGCGCGCCCGAGGCTCGGGTCGGCAAGGGCGCGGCGTTGAACGACGCCTACCGTCAGGTCGAACGGATGCTGGCGGAGCCCGAGTACGCGGGCTGGTCGTCGGAACGGGTCGTCGTCGGGATCGTCGACGCCGACGGCCGGCTCGACCCCGACGCGCCCGCGGCGGTCGCCCGGCGCCTCGCCGATCCCTCGGTCGGCGGAGTGCAACTCCTCGTGCGCATCTACAACCGGCACGGCTTCCTCACTTGGGCGCAGGACGTCGAGTTCGGCTCGTTCGGGCTCGTCTACCAGGCGGGTCGAGCGGCGTGGGGAACGGCCAACATGGGCGGAAACGGCCAGTTCAACCGCCTCAGCGCCCTCGAGGCGATCGACGTCGACGGGGGACCGTGGCGCGACCGGCTGACCGAGGACCAGGACCTCGGCGTTCGCATGGTGCAGTCGGGCTGGCGCGGCTCGCACTCCAACGAAGCGTCGATCCACCAGCAGGGCGTGCCGGGCCTGCGCCGGCTCTACCGGCAGCGCACCCGCTGGGCGCAGGGCGGCTGGCAGTCGATCGCGCTCCTCGCCGGAGTCGGCCGCACCGGCGGTCCGCTCGTCGGCCGCATCGACGCCGTGTACTACCTCCTGACGCCCGTGCTGCAGCTCGCCGCGGGGCTCGGATTCGCCGCGGCGATCGTGCTCGCGGTGTGGGGCGAGGTGCCGATCGTTCCGGCGAGCACGCTCCTCGTGCTCTGCTTCCTCGTGCTCGGGTTCGGCCCGGGGCTCATCACGCTGGTGCTGCGCGGCCGCGGTCCGGGCGGCAAGCTGTCGGCCGTCGTCGCGGTCGTGCCGTACACCGTCTACAGCTGGCTCGTCTTCCCGGTGGTCCTGATCTCGCTGGGCCGGCAGGTCGTGGGTCGCACGAGCTGGCGCAAGACCGATCGCGTGGCGATCGAGACCCATCAGGATGCCGACCCGCCGTCGGGCGGGCCGGGTTCGCAGGAACCGGGCCGAGCCGGCCCCGGGGGTTCCGCCGGGTCGTGACGCTCGCGACGTCCCTGCCCGACCTGCCGGTCTGCATCGCGTCGCCGGCGACCGTGCGCGGGCGGCCGGACCTCCGGTCGAGGAGCATGGAACGTCGACGTGTTCCGCCCAGGCGACAGTTCGGCCGGGGGTCTTCCGTTCGCGGGCGCGGACGTGCATACTGTCCGAACTGGGACGACCGTCCCAGTCTCGCCTCACCCGTCCCCAGAGGTTCCCGTGTCACGAATGCCCGTCGCCGAGCGCCGAGCGGCGCTCATCGCGGCGGCCGAACGCGTCATCGTGCAGAGCGGCGTCGGCGAGGCCTCCGTGCGACGCATCGTCGCCGAGGCCGGCATGTCGCTCGCGAGCTTCCACTACGCGTTCGAGTCGCGCGAGGCCCTCTTCGAGGAGCTCATCGGCGGCGTCGTCGCCGGGGAGCAGGAGGCCCTGCTGGCCGAGTTCGTCGTCGGCGACGGCGACCTGCGGGCGACCGTCGACGCGGGCTTCGCGCGCTACCTCGAACACCTCCGGGGCAAGCCCGAGCGCGAGCTCGCGATGCTCGAGCTCACCTGGTACGCACTGCGCACCCCCGAGCACGCCGACCTCGCCCGACGTCAGTACGCCCGGTACACGGCGCTCGCCGCCGCCCTGCTGGAGCGCACCGCGGCCGGCCTCGGCGTGCGCTGGGCCGAACCCGCCGAGCAGATCGCGAAGCTGCTCGTCGTCTTCACCGACGGGATCACCGTCGGCTGGCTCGTGCACCGCGACGACGAGGCGGCGGCCTTCGCCGCACGCGCCGCGGCCGACACCATCTCGAGAATGGCGGAACCCCGATGAGCGCACCCGACGCCCCGACCGCGCTGCCGAGCACCGCGTCCGTCCACGCCTTCGCCGAACCGACCGAGCGAGTCCGGGCCAGCTGGGTCGGCGCGTTCGCGACGGCCTGGCTCGGCATCTGGATGGCCCAGCTCACGCCCGTTCAGCTCCTGCTGCCCGCGCAGATCGACGCGACGCTCCACCCGACCGACTGGGTCGACTCGGTCGTCTCGTTCGGCATCATCTCGGGCATCTCCGCGGTGTTCGTGATCATCGTCTACCCGCTCACGGGGGCGCTCAGCGATCGCACCGACTCGCGCTTCGGCCGCCGTCGCCCCTGGATCGCCGGCGGCTCCCTGCTGTTCGCCGCCTCGCTCATCGCCCTCGGCAACGCGAGCGACATCATCGCGATCGGCGCGTTCTGGTCGCTCGCGATGATCGGCTTCTGCGTCATGACCGCGGCGCTCACCGCGACGATCTCCGACCGCGTGCCCGTCGGCCAGCGCGGGTTCGTCTCCGGGTGGATGTCCGCGCCGCAGGCCGTGGGCATCATCGTCGGGCTCCTGCTCGTGACCGAGGTCTTCACCGACCGCGCGGTCGGCTACCTCGTCGTCGCGATCGGCGTCGTGGTGCTCGCCGTGCCCTTCCTGCTGCAGCCCGAGGAGCGGCTCGGCGCCGCCGGGCACGCGAAGCTCAGTGCACGGGGCATCCTCGGCACGCTCTGGATCTCGCCGCGCCGGCATCCCGATTTCGCGTGGACCCTGACCGGTCGCATCCTCGTCTCGGTCGGCAACGCACTCGGCACGAGCCTGCTGCTCTACTTCCTGATGTTCGGGCTGAACGACCCGAATGCCGAGGACGACCTCGTGCTGCTCTCGCTCGTCTACATGGTGTTCGTCATCATCGCCTCGCTCGTCGGCGGCCGCTTGAGCGACCGGCTCGGGCGCCGCAAGGCGTTCGTGTTCGTGGCCTCGGCCATCCAGACCGTCGCGGCCCTGCTGCTGGCGCTCTTCCCCGACTTCACCGTCGCCCTCGTCGCGGCCGGCCTCCTCGGGCTCGGCTACGGCTGCTTCCTCTCCGTCGACCAGGCGCTCGCCACGCAGGTGCTGCCCGACCCCGCCTCGCGCGGCAAGGATCTCGGCATCATGAACATCGCCTCGGCCGTGCCGCAGGCCCTCGGCCCGCTGCTCGGCGCCGCGTTCGTGTTCCTCGTCGACGGATTCACCCTGTTGTTCATCGCCTCGGCCGTGTTCGCGTTCCTCGGCGCACTGGCCGTCTCCCGAGTCCGGAGCGTCCGTTGACCCTGAAGACCCTCGACCTCTCCACCCCGGCGGATGCCTCCCGCGCCGAGCCGTGGCTCGATGCGGAGCGCTACTGGTCCGGGCTCGACGCCGCGACCCGCCATCTCGACGCGCCCGTCGGCGCGCTCCACCTCGGCGCGCTCCGCCACAACGCCGCCGACATGCTCCGGCGCGCGGGCGGCAAGCCGATCCGCGTGGCCTCCAAGTCGATCCGGGTCCGTGCGGCGATCGACGCCCTGCTCGCCCTCGACGGCTACGCGGGCGTGCTCGCCTACACGCTGACCGAGGCGATCCACCTCGTCCGGCACGGGGTCGAGGATGCCGTGGTCGGCTACCCGAGCGTCGACCGCGGCGCCCTGCGCACGCTCGCGACCGACCCCGAGCTCGCCCGCAAGATCACCCTCATGGTCGACTCGCCCGAGCAGCTCGACGTCGTCGACGCCGTCCTCGCGCCCGGCTCCCGCGAGGAGATCCGCGTCTGCCTCGAACTGGACGCCTCCTGGAAGGCGCCCGTGCTCGGCCACCTCGGCGTCTGGCGCTCGCCGCTGCACGAGGCCGACGAGGCCGCCGTCTTCGCGCAGTACGTCGAACGCCGTCCCGGGTTCCGTCTCGTCGGCGTCATGTCCTACGAGGCCCAGATCGCGGGCCTCACCAACCGGCCGAAGGGCAAGCCGATCGACGGCGTCGTCAACCGCTGGATGCAGTCGCAGTCGATGCCCGAGCTCGTCGAGCGGCGCGGCCGCGCCGTCGAGGCGATCCGTCGCGTCGTCGATCTCGAGTTCGTCAACGGTGGCGGCACGGGCTCGCTCGAGGCCACGAGCGCCGACCCGAGCGTCACCGAGATCGCCGCGGGCTCCGGCCTCTTCGGCGGCCACCTCTTCGACGGCTACGCCCACTTCACGCCCGCGCCCGCGGCGGCGTTCGCCCTCGACGTCGTGCGCAAGCCCGCGCCCGACCGCGCGACCATCCTCGGCGGCGGCTGGATCGCCTCCGGCCCGCCCGCGCCCGACCGGCTCCCGATGCCGGTCTGGCCCGCCGGACTGTCGTACGTCGGCCGCGAGGCCGCCGGCGAGGTGCAGTCGCCGATGACGGGTCGGGCGGCCGTGCGGCTCGGCGCGGGCGACCGCGTCTGGTTCCGGCACACCAAGTCGGGCGAGCTCTCCGAACACCTCAACGCCTTCGCCGTCGTCGACGACGGTGCGGTCGTCGACGAAGTCCCCACCTACCGGGGAGAAGGACAGGTCTTCCTGTGACCCAGACCGCACCCCGCACCGCCTCGCCGTCCGGCCCGCATCGTCCGGGCGTGTGGCGCAACTGGAGCCGGCTCGAGCGCGTCGAGTCGCTCCGGCTCGAGCGTCCCCGCGACGCCGACGAGGTGCAGGCCGTCGTCGCCCGCGCCCTCGAGGAGGGCCGCCGGGTCAAGGCCGTCGGCGCGGGCCACTCGTTCACGGGCGCGGCCGTCGCGCCCGACATCCGCGTCGAGGTCGACGCCCTCTCGGGCATCCTCGCCGTCGACGAGGCCGCAGGCCGGGTCGCGTTCGGCGCGGGCACGCACCTCTACGACCTGCCCGCCCTCCTCGAGCCGACCGGCCTCGCCCTGCAGAACATGGGCGACATCGATCAGCAGACGATCGCGGGCGCGACCTCGACCGGCACGCACGGCACCGGCATCGGCTTCGGCGGCATCGGCACGCAGATCGTCGCCGCGAAGCTCGTCACCGGCACGGGCGACGTGCTGAGCGTCAGCGAGACCGAGCGGCCCGAACTGCTGCCCGCCGTGCGCCTCGGCGTCGGCGCGCTCGGCATCCTGACCGAGGTGACGCTGCAGCTCGTGCCGCGGTACCTGCTGCAGGCCGTCGAGCGGCCCGAGCCCCTCGGCGCCGTCCTCGACGGCTGGGACGAGCGCGTCCGCGCCGCCGACCACTTCGAGTTCTACTGGCATCCGCACACCGACACGGCGATGACGAAGACGAACACCCGGCTCCCGTGGGACGCCGAGCGCGCCCCGCTCGGCCGATTCGGCCGCTGGCTCGACGACGAGCTGCTCGCGAACGGCGTCTTCCGCGCCGCGTGCGCGACCGGCAAGGTCGTGCCCGGGATCATCCCGGGGTTCAACCGGCTCGTCGAGAAGGTCTCGGGTCACCGCGACTTCACGGATGCCTCCCCGAAGGTGTTCACGACGAACCGCACCGTGCGGTTCCGCGAGATGGAGTACGCGATCCCGTTCGCCGAGGTCCCGATGGCGCTGCGCGAGATCCAGGCGCTCATCGAGCGCAAGCGCTGGCGCGTCTCGTTCCCGATCGAGGTGCGCGCGGCCGCCGCCGACGAGAACTGGCTCTCGACCGCCCACGGGCGCGAGACGGGCTACCTCGCGGTGCACCGCTACTTCCGCGAGGACCACCGCGAGTACTTCGCGGCCGTCGAATCGATCCTGCGCGGCCACGACGGCCGCCCGCACTGGGGCAAGCTGCACACGCGCACCGCCGACGATCTGCGTCCGACGTATGCGCACTTCGACGACTTCCTCGCCGTGCGCGACGAACTCGACCCGGCCCGCGTGTTCGCCAACCCCTACACCGAGCGCGTCTTCGGACGCTGACGTCCCGCCTCCGCGCTCATCAGGGCGAATATCGACCCGTGGACGGCGCCGTGTCACGGACCCGCGCGCAACGCGCCCGGCGCCGCCCGGGGGCGCCTCGAGGGCTCCGCCGGATCGGCCGCGTTCGCCGTGATCCCGGCCTTCCAGGATGCTCCGAGTCTCATGGGAAGCGGTCGGGCGAGGCGCGGCCGGTGCGTAGGATAAGGGCACCCCGCGCATACCCCTGAAGGAGTTCCGGCCGATGGAATGGCTCATTCCCGTCATCGTCGTCGTCGCACTGATCGCGATCGTCGGCATCTACCTCTGGGCGACCTACAACTCGCTCGTGACGCTCAACGTGCGGGTCGATGAGGCGTGGAGCGACATCACGGTGCAGCTCAAGCGTCGTGCCGACCTCATCCCGAACCTCATCGAGACGGTCAAGGGCTACGCGGCGCACGAGCGCTCCGTGTTCCAGAACGTCACCGAGGCGCGCGCGGAGACGCTCGCGGCGACCGGTCCCGTCGAGGCCGGTGCCGCCGAGAACCACATGCAGCAGGCCCTCAAGTCGATCTTCGCGGTCGCCGAGGCCTACCCCCAGCTGCAGGCCAGCCAGAACTTCCTCCAGCTCCAGTCGGAGATCGTCGACACCGAAGACAAGGTGCAGGCGGCCCGCCGCTTCTACAACGGCGGCGTCCGCGAGCTCAACACGAAGATCAAGGTGTTCCCCAACACGCTCTTCGTGCGCGGCCTCGGCTTCTCCGAGCGCGAGTTCTTCGAGGTGACCGAGCCGGCGTCGATCGCCGAGCCGCCTCGCGTGCAGTTCTGATCGCCTCCCGCTGAACACCGATCGGCGAGCCACCCCGGGCGGGGTCGCTCGCCGCTTCGCTCTCCCCGATACCGCCCGACCATCGAGGCACCCGGCCTCGGGAAACGGTCCCCCTCATGTATCGCGCGATCGCCAAGAACAAGCGCAACACGGCGTTCACGATCCTGTTCTTCCTGCTCATCGTCGGCGGCCTCGGCTGGCTCGCGGGAGCGATCTACCGGAGCTGGACGATCACGATCTTCGTCGTGCTGTTCTCCGCCGGGTACGCGCTGCTCCAGTACTTCACCGCCGACAAGCAGGCCATCGCGATGTCCGGCGCGATCGAGCTGCGCTCGAAGGCCGACCACCCGCGGCTCTGGCGCATCGTCGAGAACCTCGCGATCACGACCGGCACGCCGATGCCGAAGGTCTACCTCGTGAACGACCCGGCGCCGAACGCGTTCGCGACCGGGCGCGACCCGCAGCACGCCTCGGTCGCCGCGACGACGGGCCTGCTCGAGATCATGGACGACGCCGAGCTCGAGGGCGTCATGGCCCACGAGCTCGGGCACGTGCGCAACTACGACATCCGGCTCTCGATGATCGTGTTCGGCCTCGTCGTGGCCGTCGGCTTCATCGCCGACATCTTCGTGCGCATGGCGTTCTTCGGCGGCAACCGCAACAACCAGAACCCGGTGCTGCTCGTCGTCGGCCTCGTCGCGATGCTCATCGCGCCCCTCGTCGCGACGCTCGTGCAGCTCGCGGTGTCGCGGCAGCGCGAGTACCTCGCGGACGCGACGGGCGCCCTCACGACCCGGCATCCCGAGGCGCTCGCCCGCGCGCTGCTCAAGCTCGAGCAGTACGGCCGCCCGATGCAGAAGCAGAACTCGTCGATGGCGCACCTCTGGATCGCCGACCCGCTGAAGCCCGGCGTCATCGACCGCCTCTTCGCGACCCACCCGCCGATCCCGCAGCGCGTCGAGCGTCTGCACGAGATGGGCGGCTCCTTCTAGGCGCTACGCCGCGGCCGTGGCGGCCAGTGCCGGTGCGAGGTCGCCGCGCGGACGCACCACGACCTCGTCGAGCCCCTGCCAGGCGGCGGCGCGTTCGAGCTCGGGCCGGAGCCGCTCGGCGAGGTCGGCCGGGGCGCCCGGCTCGCTCCACGCCGACTGCACGAGGAGCCGTCGTTCGCGCCGGTCGGACTTCAGGTCGACGCGGCCCACGACCCGATCGTCGAGCAGGATCGGCAGCGTGTAGTAGCCGAAGACGCGCTGGGGCTCGGGCGTGTAGATCTCGATGCGGTAGTGGAAGTCGAAGAGCCGCTCGGTGCGCGGCCGGAACCAGACGAGCGGATCGAACGGCGAGAGCAGCGCCGCGCCGTCGATGCGACGCGGCCGACGCGCGTCGCGATGCAGGTACGCCGTGCCGGCCCGCCCGCCCTGCCCCCACCCGGGCACCTCGACGGGGAGGAGCTCGCCCTCGTCGACGAGGGCGCGGATCGCCGGGCGGATGTCGTCGCGCTTCGTGCGCCAGTAGTCGGCGAGGTCGGCCTCGGTCGCGATGCCGAGCGTGCGGGCGGCACGGGCGACGAGCACCCGGAGGCCCTCGTCGCGGGAGAGCGCCGCGTCGACGTGCTCGGACGCGAGCGCCTGCTCGGGCAGCGCGTAGACGCGCTCGAAGCGATCGCGCTCGACCACGACGACCTCGCCCGTGCGCCACATCGTCTCGAGGGCGCGCTTCGCATCGGACCAGCCCCACCAGCCGCCCGCGCCCTTCGCGGAATCGTGCTCGAGGGCGCCCGCGCGCATCGGCCCGCGGTCGGCCAGCTCGTCGCGGAGGAAGCGCCGGAGCCCGTCGTGCTCGGCGAGCCAGCCGCCGGGCGTGTCGTACAGCTCGCGATGCGCGGCCCGCCGGAACTCGAACGCGCCCCAGAGCGAACGCGGGATGAACGCGGCCTGGTGGGCCCAGTACTCGATGCCCCGGCCGCGGCGGCCCGAGACGAGGCGGTCGAAGTCGCCACGCGCGTAGGCTCCCGTGCGGCTGAAGGCGGGCAGGTAGTGGGCCCGCTCGAAGACGTTGACCGAGTCGATCTGGAACAGCCCCAGACGCTCGAAGGAACCGCCGAGATGCCGCAGCCCGGGCGCGGCCGGGAGCGCCGTGCCGAATCCCTGGGCGGCGAGTGCGATGCGGCGGGCGAGCGCGGGAGAGACGGTGTCGACCATGGTGACCCGACGCTAGCACCGGCCACTGACGCACCCGCGGGGCGGACGCCCGGCGCGGAATGGGCGCGCGCCTAGACTGGCGGAATGACGGACTCCGAGGGGCGGGAGGGCTCCGGCTCGGGCCGGCGCGACGCGCGTGGGGCGCGCCGGACGCCGCCGCGCTCGGACGGACGGGGCGAGCGGCGGCAGAACGTCGCGGGGATGCGCGGCGCCCACACGGGCGAGGACCGCGTGCTCGAATCCATCCCGTTCGGGGTGCGGCTCGCGGGCGCCTGGTCGTGGCGGCTGCTGCTCATCGGCGCCGTCGTCGCCGTGCTCGTCTACGTCGTCATCCAGGTGCGCCTCATCGTCGTACCGGTGCTCATCGCGGTGCTGCTGGCGGCGCTCCTCGTGCCGTTCTCGAACTGGCTGCGGCGCCACCGCTGGCCGAAGTGGGCGGCGGTGACCGCCGCGATGCTGAGCGCGCTCGTCGCCGTCGGCGGGCTGCTCACCCTCGGGATCTGGCAGATCGTGCGCGGATCCGACGAACTGGCCGACCAATCGGTGGTCGCGTGGGACGGCTTCCGCGACTGGCTGGAATCGGGGCCCCTCGGCCTCGGGCAGGTGCAGATCACCGACTGGGCGGAGCAGCTCTTCACCTCGATCCGGGACGATGGCAACCTCCTGGTCTCCGGCGCGCTCTCGGTCGGCACGACCCTCGGGCACGTCCTCACGGGCAGCCTCCTCGCGCTCTTCGCCACGCTCTTCTTCGTGATCGACGGCGCCGGCATCTGGCGCTGGCTCGTGAGCGTCTTCCCCCGTCGCGCCCGCGTCGCGGTCGACTCCGCCGGACGGGCGGGCTGGAACACCCTCCGCAACTTCGTGCGCGTGCAGATCCTCGTGGCGACGATCGACGCGGTCGGCATCGGTGTCGGCGCCTTCGCCCTGGGGCTGCCGCTCGCCGTGCCGATCGGCATCCTCGTGTTCCTCGGCTCGTTCATCCCCATCGTCGGTGCCGTGGCGACCGGTGCGCTCGCCGTGTTCGTCGCGCTCGTCTACAACGGCCTGTGGTCGGCGGTCGCGATGCTGGCGATCGTGCTGCTCGTGCAGCAGCTCGAGGGGCACGTCCTGCAGCCGCTCATCATGGGCACCGCGGTCAAGGTGCATCCGCTCGGCGTCGTGCTCGCCGTCGCGACCGGGTCGCTCATCGCGGGCATCCCCGGCGCCCTCTTCGCCGTGCCGTTCGTCGCCGTCGTCAACGTCATGATCGCCGACATCGCCGCCGGCCGATGGCGGGGCGTGTCCCCGCCGAGAGCCGTCAGGTCGCCCGTCTGGCAGACCGTGCCCAGCCGCCCCCGCTACCTCCGAACGAGACGATCCGAATGAACGAACAGACCCAGGATGCCGCTCCCGCCGGTGCCCGCACCGTGCCCGGCCCGACCCTCGAGGAGTTCGAGGCCGCCGTGCCGGTGGTCGGCCGCGTCGCACGACGCACCCCGATGGAGACGAGCCGGTTCCTCGGCCGCATGGTCGGCGCGCCCGTGCACCTGAAGGCCGAGAACCTGCAGCGAACGGGCTCGTACAAGCTCCGCGGCGCGTACTTCCGCCTGACCCGGTTGAGCGAGGAGGAGCGCGCCCGCGGCGTCGTCGCGGCGTCGGCGGGCAACCACGCGCAGGGCGTCGCCTACGCGGCGCGGGAGCTCGGCATCCGGGCGACGATCTTCATGCCGGTCGGCGTCGCGCTGCCGAAGCTCGAGGCGACGCGCAACTACGGCGCGGACGTGCGGCTGACGGGCGCCAACTTCGGCGAGTCCCTCGAGTCTGCGATCCGCTTCGCCGAGGAGTCCGGCGCGGTGTTCATCCCGCCGTACGACCACGCCGACGTCGTGACCGGCCAGGGCACGCTCGGCCTGGAGGTCTACGACCAGGTGCCCGACCTCGCGAACGTCCTCGTGCCGATCGGCGGCGGCGGGCTCATCGCGGGCGTCGCGAGCGCGATCAAGCAGCGCGCGGCCCGCGACGGCCGCACGGTGCGCGTCATCGGCGTGCAGGCGGAGAACGCGTCCCCGTACGTGGAGTCCCTGGCCGCCGGCGAACTGCGCAGCGTGCCCGTCGTGCCGACCATCGCGGACGGCATCGCGGTGTACCGCCCGGGCGAGCTGAACTTCGAGATCGCGCGCGAGGTCGTCGACGAGGTCGTGACGGTGAGCGATGACGACATCGCCCGCGCGCTCGTGCTGCTCTTCGAGCGCGCCAAGCTCGTCGTCGAGCCCGCGGGCGCCGTCTCGGTCGCCGCGCTCCAGTCGGGCGCCGTCGAGGTCGAGGGACCGACCGTGGCGATCCTCTCCGGCGGCAACATCGACCCGCTGCTCATGCAACGCGTCATCTCGCACGGCCTCGTCGCCTCCGGTCGCTACCTGACGCTGCGCATCCCGCTGCCCGACCGCCCGGGTCAGCTCGCCGCGGTCTCCGCGATCCTCGCGCAGGTCAAGGCCAACGTCATCGAGGTGCTGCACACGCGCCACGGGCACGGCCTGCAGATCAGCCAGGTCGAGCTCGAGATCGCGGTCGAGACGCGCGGCCGCGAGCACGGCGACGAGGTGCTGAACGCCCTGCGCGCCGGCGGCTACGAGCCCGAGGTCGTCCCGGAGTAGTCCGCGCCCCGCACGAGGATGCGCGAAGGCCCCCGCGAGCCGAAGCTCGCGGAGGCCTTCGCCGTCGACCGGTGCGGCTTACTGGCCGCCCCAGGTCTCGACGGCCGTGATCTCGACGGCGATCGAGCGGCCGTTGGGAGCCGTGTAACTCGTCGAGTCGCCGACCTTCAGGCCGATGATCGCCTGGCCGAGCGGGCTCGACTCGCTGTAGACGGAGAGCTCGGAGTCGCCCGCGATCTCGCGCGAACCGATGAGGAAGGTCGTGGGGTCGCCCGCGATCGTCGCGGTGATGACCGTGCCGGGCTCGACGACGCCGGAGGCGGCGGGGGCCTCGCCGACGTGGGCGCTCTTCAGCAGCCCGTCGAGCTGGCGGATGCGGGCCTCCATCTTGCCCTGCTCGTCCTTCGCGGCGTGGTAGCCGCCGTTCTCCTTCAGGTCGCCTTCTTCACGGGCGGCCTCGATGCGCTTGGCGATCTCCTCGCGGCCGTTGGTCGAGAGCTCCGTGAGCTCGGCGGCGAGACGGTCGTACGCCTCCTGGGTGAGCCAGGAAACGGTGGGGTCGGAAGCCATGTCGACTCCTCGGGTAGATAGACGTGACGCCCCGACGGTCGTCGAGGCGATCCAGACAGCCTAGGCCACCCAGCAGCCTGCGACCACACCGGTGACAGCCGTCCGGGCCGTGCGCACCGTTTCGGTGAAGGCCCGGATGTCGCGGTCGCCGGCCGGGATCGGCACGACCTTCCAGCCGACGACGGTGAAGTCCTCGTCGAGCGCCTGCACGGCGCACTCGGTCGCGGTGCCCGCGGGCACGGAGAGCGACCACGTGACCTCGACGGCCCGCTCGTCGGGCAGCAGCGTGTGGCTGAGGTCCTTCGCCTCGAGCGCAGGGCCGTCGTCGGAACCGCCGAGCCCGGCCCAGCCGAGCCAGGCCGCGAGCACCACGACGAGGAACACGGCGCCGCCGATGAGCCACCCCCGTTCCTTGCGTCGCACGCCCGGCTTGCGGCCGTAGCGGTCGCCGACCGCGGTGCCCTCGAGGTGCTCGAGGTGCGCGGGGTTGACGGCCGGGGCGACGGAGGCGGCGGGGACGTCGGTGCGGTCGAGCTCGGCGTCTTCGGCGGCCGCGTCGTCGCCGGCGGCGGAGGCGGAGCGGCGGTCGGCCACGGCGGGCTCCTCAGGGGGCTTGGGTTACGCTGGAGGCCCGGTTTCCCGGGCTGCCGCCCAGCCTAATCGTCGCCGGATCCGCTTCCTGAAAGGGCTCCCATGAGCGCCGTCCTCCCCCTGCTGCACGAGGGGGCCTCGGCCCTCGCCCGAATCGCGGTCCTCGCCGCCGACGGCGTGCCCGACGAGGAGGACATCACGCCGGGCGTCGTCGGCTTCGTCGCGACGCTCTTCGTCGCGGTCATCGTCGTGCTGCTCGCCGTCGACATGGTGCGGCGCGTGCGTCGCGTGAACTACCGCGCCGAGATCCAGGAGCGCCTCGCGGCCGAGCAGGCCGCCGCCGACGAAGCCGCGGCGGCCGGTCCCGGCGAAGCCGACGCGGAGTCGGTCGACGCCGCCGACACCGAGACCGAGACCGAGGAGGAAGCGGGCACCGGCCCCGCCGACGACGCGGGCGAAGGCCGCGGCCGCCCGTAGCATCCTCGCCGTCGGGCGAACGCACGAAGGCCGGAGCACCCGCGAGGGGCTCCGGCCTTCGTCGTCGGCCGTCGGCTCAGCCGGCGTGGTAGGCGGGGGCGAGCGCGATGAGCAGCGTCGCCGTCCAATGGCACATGAACGCGAGCACCGTGCAGGTGTGGAAGATCTCGTGGAAGCCGAAGACGCCCGGGATCGGGTTCGGCTTCTTGAAGCCGTAGACGATCGCGCCGGCCGTGTAGAGCAGCCCGCCGACCAGCACGAGCACCATCATCGCGACGCTCGCCTCGAGGAGGTCGCCGAGGTACATGACCGCGGCCCAGCCGAGCAGCAGGTAGATCGGCACGTACAGCCAGCGCGGCGCGGAGATCCAGAACACGCGGAACGCGATGCCGAGCAGCGCGCCGCCCCAGACGAAGCCGAGCAGCAGCCACCCCTTCTCCGGCGGCAGCGCGAGGATCGCGAGCGGCGTGTAAGTGCCGGCGATGAGCAGGAAGATGTTCGCGTGGTCGATCCGCTTCAGGATGACCTTGACCTTCGGCGACCAATTGAAGCGGTGGTAGAGCGCCGAGTTGCCGAAGAGCAGCAGCGACGTCGTCATGAAGACCGCCGACGCCCACTTGGCGGGCGCGCCCTGCGCGAGGCAGATGAGCACGATGCCCGCGGCGATCGCGAGCGGGAACGTGCCGGCGTGGATCCAGCCCCGCCAGGTGGGCTTGATCTCGATGTTCGCGTCGGCCTCCGCCGCGTCGAGCAGCGGGATGTTGGGCAGGTCGCCCGTGCCGTCCCCGAGCGGCTGCTCGAGCCGTTCGATGACGGCTTCGGCGGGAGGCGGCTTCCTGGTCATGCACCAAGGGTACGGGGGAGTGCATTCCATCGCGCTGTGAGTCCGGCAGCCCTCGGGGCGGTAACGTACCTGCGTGCGATCGAAGGACTCGCGCGCCGGTTCGGGCGTGCTCTACCGCCTCTACGAGGCGCGCCTCGGGCGCGACCTCGACGCGGCGGCGCTCCCGCACCACGTGGCCATGATCATCGACGGCAACCGCCGATGGGCGAAGCAGCTCGGCTTCGACACGCCCGCGCACGGGCACCGGGCGGGCGCGCGCAAGATGCTCGAGTTCCTCGAGTGGTGCGACGACGCGGGCATCCGGGTGGTCACGCTCTACCTGCTCTCGGCCGACAACCTCGGCAACCGCGAGAGCACCGAGCTCGACGACCTCACCGAGATCATCGCGCGCCTCGCGGAGGAGATCGCGGCGCACCGCGACTGGCGCGTGCAGCACGTCGGGTCGGATGCCGGGCTGCCCGGCTCGCTCGTCGCGGCCCTCGACGGTGCGGAGGAGACGACGAAGGCCCACACGGGCATGCACGTCAACCTCGCCGTCGGCTACGGCGGGCGCAAGGAGATCACCGACGCGATGCGCTCGATCGTCGCGTCGCACCACGCCGAAGGGCGTTCGCTCGACGACCTCGCCGAGCGGCTCACGCCCGAGCTCATCGGCGAGCACCTCTACACGAGCGGCCAGCCCGACCCGGACCTCGTGATCCGCACCTCGGGGGAGCAGCGCCTCAGCGACTTCATGCTCTGGCAGGCGGCGCACTCCGAGTTCTACTTCGTCGAAGCGCTCGGACCGGACCTGCGGCGCGTCGACTTCCTGCGTGCGCTCCGCGACTACGCGCAACGACACCGCCGCTTCGGCGGCTGAGGGCGCCGGCGGCCGACCCCCGAGGATGCGGCCGCTCCGGGAAGGCACCCCCCGGGTGGGCGGCTTGCCGCCCATGTGCGCGTCCTCCACGATGAACGATGGAGAAAGGGGAACGTCCGTGACGATCGAGGAGTTCAACGCCGGATTCACCGAGGAACCCGGCTATCTCGACTACGGCCGCATCGGCCCGATCTCGGTCGCCGCGCTCGAGGAGTCGCTCGCGCTCTCGCACACCCTGCAGCGGGCCCGGCACGGGAGCCTCGACGTGTTCGCCGAGCAGGACGAGCGGGTGCGCCGCGCCGCCGGTGCCCTGCTGCGGCTGCCGGCCGACCACGTGGTCTTCCAGCCGAACACGAGCCAGGGGCTCATGCACGCCCTCTTCGGCGTCACCGGCGAGGTGCTGCTCTCCGCAGGAGAGTTCCCGAGCCTGCCGATCGCCGCCGTGCGCGCCGAGGAGGCGCTCCACGTCGCCCGGCCGCGCTGGCTCGAGACCGACCACGGCCGCGTCACGCCCGGCGCGGTTCGCGAGCAGCTCGGCGACGCCGTCGCCGTCGCGGTGAGTCTCGTCGACTCCCGTACCGGCTTCGTCGCCGACCTCGAGGGCATCCGTCAGGTCATCGGCGACCGTCTGCTCATCGTCGACGCCATCCAGGGCGTCGGCGTCGTCGACGCCGCGTTCGAGGCGGCCGACGTCGTCGCGTTCGGCGGTCAGAAGTGGCTGCGCTCCGGCTGGGGCACGGGCGTCCTCGGACTCAGCGATCGCGCCCTGGAGGCGCTCACACCGGTCTTCTCGGGCTTCACCGGCACCGTCGACGACGAGGTGTGGGGCGAGGTGCCGCCGCCCGCGCCGTCGGCGCGCGCGTTCCGCGTCTCCAACCCCGATCCCATCGCGGAGGGCCGGCTCGCCGCGGGGATCGAGGAGGTCTCGGCGACCGGCATCGGCGCGATCGCGGCCGCCGTCGCGGAGCGCGTGAGCGAGGTCGTCGACCTCGCCGACGAGTTCGCCGTGCCCGTCGTCTCCTCGCGCGACGAGCGCGAACGGGCCGGCATCGTGGTGCTGGAACCCGCCGACGACCAGACGACGGCGCTCACCGCGTCGCTGCACAACCACGGCGTGACGGCCTCCACCCGGCAGGGGCGGGTGCGCCTCAGCATCCACTCGGCGACGAGTTCGGAGACCGTCGAGATGCTGCGCGGCGCGTTCGTGTCCTTCTCCTCCGCTGCCGTGTATTGAGCGTCGCACGGCCCCTCCGCGGGACGAATGTGAACAGCGCGAGACGATTCCGCGTGTTGCTTGCACGTCCGTGCCGGCCCGACGTAAGTTGACCGGCATCAGGCAGAGCGCCTGATCGGGCCGGCTTCGTTCAGCTCGATCGAGAGGATGTCACCGGCTCGCAGAACCGGGCTTCACGCCCGGGGCGGGGAGTGGTTGTGACTGCACTCGAATCACCGAAGTCGACCGGCCGGGCGCAGGGCGTCCGGCCGGATGCGCGTTCGGCCGAGACTCCCGGATCAGCGGACGAGATCCGCACCGGCGAGCGGACGTTCGTGCTCGACACTTCGGTGCTCCTGAGCGACCCGAAAGCGCTCTTCAATTTCGCCGAGCACGCCGTCGTGCTGCCGGTGGTCGTCATCACCGAACTGGAGGCCAAGCGCAACGATCCCGAGATCGGGTACTTCGCCCGGCAGAGCCTGCGCATCCTCGACGAGCTGCGCATCGAGCACGAGCGGCTCGACTTCCCGATCCCGGTGGGCGAGGGCGGTTCGCTCCGCGTCGAGCTGAACCACTCGAACCCGGCGGTGCTGCCGAGCGGCATGCGGCTGGGCGACAACGACTCGCGCATCCTCGCGTGCGCGATGAACCTCGCGAACGACGGGCTCGACGTCTGCGTCGTCTCGAAGGACCTGCCCCTGCGCGTCAAGGCCGCCTCCATCGGCCTCGACGCCGAGGAGTACCGCCACGAGCTCGCGATCGACTCGGGCTGGACGGGCATGGCGATGGTCGCCGTGTCCGCCGAGCGGATGAGCGATCTCTACGAGCACGAGGCCCTCGACCTCGCCGAGGCCGCCGGGCACCCGGTCAACACGGGCCTCGTCGTGCAGTCGGAGCGCGGCTCGGCGCTCGCGCGGGTCACCGAGCCGGGGCACGTGCGGCTCGTGCGCGGCGACCGCGACGTCTTCGGCCTCCACGGCCGCTCGGCCGAGCAGCGCCTCGCGATCGACCTCCTGCTCGACCCGGAGATCGGCATCCTCTCGCTCGGCGGCCGCGCCGGCACCGGCAAGTCGGCGCTCGCGCTTTGCGCGGGCCTCGAGGCCGTGCTGGAGCGCCAGCAGCACAAGAAGATCATGGTGTTCCGTCCGCTCTACGCGGTCGGCGGGCAGGAGCTCGGCTATCTCCCCGGCGACCAGGTCGAGAAGATGAACCCGTGGGCGCAGGCCGTGTTCGACACGCTCGGCTCGGTCGTCAGCGACAACGTGCTCGACGAGGTCGTCGAGCGGGGCATCCTCGAGGTGCTGCCGCTCACGCACATCCGGGGCCGGTCGCTGCACGACGCGTTCGTGATCGTCGACGAGGCGCAGTCGCTCGAGCGCAACGTGCTGCTCACGGTGCTCAGCCGCATCGGGCAGAATTCGCGCGTCGTCCTCACCCACGACGTCGCCCAGCGGGACAACCTGCGGGTCGGTCGGCACGACGGCGTCGCGAGCGTCATCGAGACGCTGAAGGGCCACCCGCTCTTCGCGCACATCACCCTCACGCGCAGCGAGCGTTCGGCGATCGCGGCGCTCGTGAGCGAGATGCTCGACGGGCTCGAACTGGCCTGATCGGTCGGTCCAGGCGAGCGGCCGGCCCCGAGGATGCCTCGGGCGCCGGCCGTTCCGCTGCCCGCGCTCGAACTCGGGGGCGGATGCCGCTGGCGCTCGCTATCTCGATATAGATAGGGTTTCGCGCATGGAGGCGCTCAAACGGATGACCGAAGCCACAGCCGATGTGCTGCGGGTGCTGCTCGCCGCCGACGACGTGGTGTGGGGACTCGCGATCATCAAGGACGCCGGGCGGCCCGCCGGCACCGTCTACCCGGTGCTCGAACGGCTCGAGCGCGCCGGGTGGATCACGGGGGAGTGGGAGACCGACGACGCCCGGTCGGGGCCGAGGCGACGCTACTACCGGCTCACCCGCGACGGGGCGGCCGCAGCGGGCGCGGCAGTCGAGCGACGGGCGTCGGCTCGACCGGCCGGAGCCGCGAGTCGGGCCGCCGCGGTCCGCGGCGAGCGGTCCGTCGCGATCGGCGGCATCGCGTGAGCGGCCGCGCCTGGGCCGAGCGCGTCGTCGACCTCGCAGCCTCGACCCTGCCCGCCGCGATCCGCGCGGAGCGCCGCGAGGCGTGGCGCGCCGACCTCCGGGACGCCGAATCGCTCGGGCTCGGCCGCAGCGGGATCGCGGTCGGCGCTGTACGGGCGGCGCTCGCGACGCCGCGCGACGCCCGCGCCTGGGGCATCGCCCCCGGTCGGCTCGCGGTGCGACGCGGGCGCTGGGCGATCGCGCTCTTCGTCGTCGCCGTCATCCTCGTCGTCGCGGGCTGGCTCGCGCCGCCGCTGCCGGGCGCGATCGTCGGCACCGGCCTGCTGCTCGGCGCCGCGTTCCTCGGTGCCGTCGGTCTCGTGCTGGCCGGAGCCGCCCTGCACGCCCTGCTGGCCGGGCAGCCGGCCGGCGCGCGCTGGACGATCGTGCTGCTGGCGCCGATCGCCGCGATCCCCGTCCTCGCCGTGGTGCTCCTGCTCGGCGGCATGCCTGCGGTCGTCGCGGGCACCCTGCTCGGCGGGCTCGGCATCGCGGCCGCGACCTGGTGGTGGCCGCGCGACCCCGATCCGAGGCGACGCCGCTCCCGTCCCGGCATCCCGGAGCGGTTCGGCGCCCGGGCGAGCGCGTTCGCGGGGGCCGTCGCGATCTCCGGCGCGCTCGCGGTCGTCGTGCTGAACATCTTCGTGTGGGAGCCGATGGCCAAGGTGCCCGGCCTCCGGCTCGACGAGCTGTACGCCCGGATGTCGGCTGCGGGGGAGTCGCCGACCTCGTCCGTCCCGTTCGTCGTGGTCTGGGTCGTCTCCTGGCTGCCGCTCGTCGTCGGGCTGCTGCTGGTCGCCGTCGTCGGCCCGCGCGGCCGGCTCGCCCGGCTTGACGCACGCCGCCTCGCCCGCGCCGCACTGGTCGCGGTCGCCGCGATCGGATTCGGGCAGTGGTTCGCCGGGTTCGGCATGGGGATGAGCGTGGCCGACGCCTTCGGCACGACCGGCGGCGGCGCAGGCTGGGTCACCGCCGCGATCTCCGCGACGTCGCTCCTCTGCGGCATCGCCGCGGCCCTGCGCGTGCTCCCGCCGCCGGACCTGCCGGACCCGCCGTCGGCGTCGATCGACCCGGTCGCCGCGGCACCGGCCTGAGCACGGGCCCGAGCGCAGCACCCGGCCGCGCCGGGCGTAGCGTGGAGGACATGGACTTCGGCGGGACCCAGATCACGACGCGCGACGAGCTCGAATCGATCGTCGGCACCCCGAACGCCGCGGCGCGCGACAAGGAGCGCGACCGGCTGCACGAGCTCGACCGGGCCTGGCTCGCCGCGTCCCCGCTCTACTTCGTCGCCACGGGCGACGCCCGCGGGCTCGACGTCTCGCCGAAGGGCGACCCCGCCGGTTCGGTGCTCGTGCTCGACGACCGCACGATCGCCCTGCCGGAACGCCCGGGCAACCGCCGGGCCGACGGCTTCCACAACCTCTTGACCGACCCGCGTATCGGGCTGATCTTCGTCATCCCCGGTCGCGGCGACACCCTCCGCGTGAACGGGCGCGCCCGCATCCTGCGCGACGCCCCCTATGCCGAGCGGATGCTCGTGCGCGGCCACACGCCGACCCTCGTCGTCGAGGTCGCGGTCGAGGAGGTCTTCCACCACTGCTCGAAGGCGTTCCTCCGCTCCAAGGCGTGGGATCCGGCGACGTGGGCGCCCGAGGCGCTCGTGCCGCGCCGTGCCGTCGTCGCGAAGTCCCTCGACCGCCGGGGCGACGCGCTCGAGGACCTCGACGCCTACTACGGGCCGTCGTACGAGGCATCCATCTACGGCTGAGCATGGCGGCCGAGGGACGACCCCGCTCGGTTCGGCCCTGCCCGGAACGACGGATGCCCCGCGCCGCAGCGTGCGGCACGGGGCATCCGGGGCGTTCGGCGGGTCAGGCCTGCGGCGGGCGCGTCATCGAGAGCAGGTCGAGGGCCGAGTCGAGCTGCGCCTCGGTGAGCTCGCCGCGCTCGACGTAGCCGAGGTCGATCACGGCCTCGCGCACGGTGATGCCCTGCTTGACCGAGTGCTTGGCGATCTTCGCCGCGGCCTCGTAGCCGATGAGCTTGTTGAGCGGCGTCACGATCGAGGGCGACATGCCGGCCAGCGCGGTCGCGCGCTCGGTGTTCGGCTCGAGGCCGTCGACGGTCTTGTCGGCGAGCACGCGGACCGCGTTCGAGAGCAGTCGGATCGACTCGAGCAGCGCCGTGCCCATGACGGGGATCTGCACGTTGAGCTCGAACGAGCCCGACGCGCCGGCCCACGCGATGGTCGCGTCGTTGCCGATGACGCGCGCGGCGACCATGAGGGTCGCCTCCGGCACGACGGGGTTGACCTTGCCCGGCATGATCGACGAACCCGGCTGGAGGTCGGGGATGTGGATCTCGGCGAGACCGGTGTTGGGGCCCGAGCCCATCCAGCGGAGGTCGTTGTTGATCTTCGTGAGGCTCACGGCGATCGTGCGCAGCGCGCCCGAGGCGTCCACGAGCCCGTCGCGGTTCGCCTGCGCCTCGAAGTGGTCGGCCGCCTCGGTGATGGGCAGCTCGGTGTCGCGCACGAGGATGCCGATGACGCGCTGCGGGAAGCCCGCGGGCGTGTTGATGCCGGTGCCGACGGCGGTGCCGCCGAGGGGGACCTCCGCGACGCGCGGCAGCGCCGTGCGCACGCGCTCGATGCCGAGGCGGATCTGACGGGCGTAGCCGCCGAACTCCTGGCCGAGCGTCACCGGGGTCGCGTCCATGAGGTGGGTGCGGCCCGACTTGACGATGCCCGCCCAGTCTTCGGCCTTGCGCTCGAGGGAGACCGCGAGGTGGTCGAGCGAGGGGATGAGCTCGTCGATGAGCGCGGCCGTCACGGCGATGTGCACGGACGTCGGGAACACGTCGTTGGAGGACTGCGACGCGTTGACGTGGTCGTTGGGGTGCACGGGCGAGCCGAGCTTGCCCGTCGCGAGCGTCGCGAGGACCTCGTTCATGTTCATGTTCGACGACGTGCCGGAGCCGGTCTGGTACACGTCGACCGGGAACTGCGCGGCGAGGTCGACGCCGCCCTCGATGACCTCGTCGGCCGCCGCGACGATCGCGTCCGCGATCGACTGGTCGAGCACGCCGAGCTCGGCGTTGGCCTGGGCCGCCGCGCGCTTGATGCGGGCGAGGGAGACGATCTGGGCGGCCTCGAGGCCCTTGCCGGAGATCGGGAAGTTCTCGACGGCCCGCTGGGTCTGCGCGCGGTAGAGCGCCGAGACCGGCACGCGGACCTCGCCCATCGTGTCGTGCTCGATGCGGTATTCGGTGTTGTCGTCCACCACGATGGGGAGTCTCCGTTTCAGGTCGTGCGTCGCCCGTGGCCGTCAGGCGTGCTGGGGGGCGCGGGGCTGGAGGTCGATCTCGCCCACGGCGAGCTCGGGTTCGATGCGCCCCTCGACGAGTCGGTAGGTCGCGCCGACGACAGCCAGCGTACCCGCCGCGACCGCCTCGGAGACGATCTCGGAGGCCGCCAGGAGCTCGGACACTGTGTCGCGCAGGTGGGCGCGGCCGACCTCGTGGGCGTCGATCTCCGACGTGTCGATCCGGACGCCCCGCTCGACGCCCGCGACGCGGCGCACCGCTGGGACGATGTTCGAGATCAGCTGCGAGATGTGCACGGGCAGGAGCGGGGCGTGCTCGCCCTGCGAGTCGATGGCGGCGCGCACGGCGCCGCAGTGCTCGTGGGCCACGACGACGACCAGCGGCGTCTTCAGCACCTCGACGGCGTACTCGAGCGAGCCGACGACGGAGGACGAGACGATCTGACCGGCGTTGCGCACGACGAACGCGTCGCCCAGGCCGACGTCGAAGACGAGCTCGGCCGGAACGCGGGAGTCGGAGCAGCTGAAGAGCGCGGTGAAGGGCGCCTGGCCGGTCTCGAGCGACGCGCGGTGCGCCGGGTCCTGGCGCGGGTGCGCGGAGGTGCCGGCCGCGTAGCGGTCGTTGCCCGCGGCGAGGGCGTCCCAGGCGGCCTGGGGCGTGGTCGGACGGGATTCGGCTTCGGCGCTCACGGGCGTTCCTTCCGGTGGGTTCGGATGCTGCGTCGGGGCCCGGCCGGGCCCGGGTTCATTCGGCGGGCGTCGCGGCGACGGCGGGGCCGATGGCCTCCGCGAACTCGGCGAACTCCGCGGGTTCGGCGGTGCCGAAGAGCACGAACGTCGACTCGCCCTCGCCGGTCACCATCGCGTACTCGATGTTGCCGACGTCCTCCGCGGAGGCGCGGTTGTCGTAGACCGTCCACTCGACGCCGTCGACGGTCGCGGTCGTCGTCGACAGCGGGTCGCCGATGATGCCGTCGACCCACTCGTCGGTCGCGTCGAAGCCCTGGTGCATGCCGAGGAACTGCCCGCCGGGCGTCACGAAGCCGAGGTACCAGCTCTCGACCTCGGTGTCGGCGTCGGTGCGCAACTCGGCGGCGTTGGACTTCCAGCCGGAGTCGAGGTTGGGGACGGCGATCGTGCGCCCCGGCTCACCGGACTGCACTTCGGCCGCGGCCGCCCGGTAGTCGACCGGGTTGTCGAGCGTCGTCGACGAGCCGCGGGGCACGCCGAGGATGATGACGACGAGCACGAGCAACGAGCCCACGAGGGCCCAGATGAGGTTGCGGGTCGTGCGGGCGCCGCCGTGGATGCGGGAGGCCTTGGCCTTGCGGGCGGCCGTCTCCTCGGGCGTCTCGGGCCGGCCGAGCTCGGCGACGATTCCGGGCTTGCGCGCCATCAGCGATCGCCCTCCTCGGCGTCGGCCTCGATGCCCGCGCGCGCGGCGTCGAGCCGGGCCTTCGCGCCGATGAGCCACTCCTCGCAGCGGCGGGCGAGGGCCTCGCCCCGCTCCCACAGCGCGAGCGAGCGCTCGAGGGTCGCGTTGCCCTGCTCGAGCTCGCCCACGACGCGGATGAGCTCGTCGCGGGACTCCTCGTAGGAGAGCGTGGCGATGTCGGCCTCTGGCATGGGGGTCATCCTATTCAGCGGAGTCTGACGATTCGGCGGGCGCGGGCCGGTCGGCGCGCTCGAGGGGTCCGACCGAGCGGGCCGCGAGGGCGCCGCCGGCGAGCGTGATCGTGAGGATGCCCGCATCGGGGGCGTCGGCCGGCTCGCGGAGGACGTGCCCGTCCGGTCCCTGCACGATCGCGTAGCCGCGGTCGAGGGTCGCCTGCGGGGAGAGCGCCCGGAGGTGGCCGCGCAGCTCCGCGACGCGCTGCTCGCCGCGCTCGACGACGCGGCCCGCGAGCTCGGCGCCGCGGGCGACCCAGCGGGTGACCTCCTCGGCGCGCTGGTCGACGAGGGTCTCGGGCCGGGCGAGCGCGGGCCGGGCGCGCAGATGGCCGATGACGTCGGCCTCGTGGGCCAGACGGCCCGTGAGGCGCGCGGACATGCGGGCGCGGGCCTGGTCGAGGCGGGCGAGCTCCTCGGCGACGTCGGGCACGACCCGCTTGGCGGCGTCGGTGGGGGTGGAAGCCCGCAGGTCGGCGACCTCGTCGAGCAGCGGCCGGTCGGCCTCGTGGCCGATCGCGGAGATGAGCGGCGTCGTGGCGTCGGCCGCGGCGCGCACCACGAGCTCGTCGCTGAACGGCAGCAGGTTCTGGAAGTCGCCGCCGCCGCGGGCGACGATGATGACGTCGACCCGGGGGTCGGCGTCGAGCGTGCGGATCGCCGCCGCGACCTCGCGGGCGGAGCGATCGCCCTGCACGGCGGCGTGCACGGTGCGGAACTCGACGCCCGGCCAGCGCAGCCGGGCGTTGCGGAGCACGTCCTGCTCGGCGTCGCTGTCCTTGCCGGTGACGAGTCCGATGCAGCCCGGGAGGAAGGGGAGCCGGCGCTTGCGGTCGAGATCGAACAGGCCCTCCTCGGCGAGCTGACGGCGCAGCCGCTCGAGGCGCTCGAGCAGCTCGCCGAGCCCGACGTGGTGCAGGGCGAACACCTGCATCGTGAGCGAGCCGCCCTTGACCCACCAGTTCGGCTTGACGCTCATCACGACGCGGTCGCCGGCCTTGAACTCCTCGTCGAGGCGCGCCCGCACGGAGCTCCAGACGTTGAAGGAGACGGTCGCGTCGGCGCCCAGATCCTTGAGCTTGCCGTAGACGTTGCCCGCCGAGACCGACCACTGCGTGATCTCGCCCTCGACCCAGACGGTGCCGAGCCGATCGATCCACTCCTTGACCTTCGTCGAGAGCAGTGCGACGGGCCAGGGCTCCTCGCGCGTCGTCACGCCGTGCGCCATGCGGCCTCCTGCATCGTCGGGCCCGTACTCGCGGTCGGGGGAAGGGGTCAGGTCTGCCGGGTAGAATCGCCTTCGTGACCAGCACGACGGAAGCCCCGCGAATCGGCCTCGGCATGCCTCGGATCCCGAGCGTGCGCGGCCGGCTCAAGGATACCCCTGCCCCCGCGGCGAAGAAGGTGCTGCTGGCCTCCCCCCGCGGGTACTGCGCGGGCGTCGACCGAGCGGTCATCGCCGTCGAGAAGGCGCTCGAGCACTACGGCGCCCCCGTCTACGTGCGCAAGCAGATCGTCCACAACATCCACGTCGTGACCGAGCTCGAGGCGCAGGGCGCCGTGTTCGTCGACGAGGTCGACGAGGTGCCCGAGGGCGCCCACCTGGTCTTCAGCGCCCACGGCGTCTCGCCGGCGGTCGTCAACGCCGCCGCCGACCGCGGTCTCCACGCGATCGACGCCACGTGCCCGCTCGTGACGAAGGTGCACCGCGAGGCGGTGCGTTTCGCGCGCGACGACTTCGAGATCCTGCTCATCGGCCACGAGGGCCACGAGGAGGTCGAGGGCACCGCGGGCGAGGCGCCCGACCACGTGACCATCGTCAACAGCCCCGACGACGTCGCGAACATCGAGGTGCGCGACCCCGACAAGGTCGTGTGGCTCTCGCAGACCACGCTCTCGGTCGACGAGACGATGGAGACGGTCAAGCGTCTCCGCGAACGCTTCCCGAACCTCGCCGACCCGCCGAGCGACGACATCTGCTACGCGACGCAGAACCGCCAGGTCGCGATCAAGAAGGTCGCCGCCCAGGCCGAGCTCGTCATCGTCGTGGGCTCCGCGAACTCCTCGAACAGCGTCCGCCTCGTCGAGGTGGCGCTCGAGTACGGCGCGAAAGCCGCCTACCGGGTCGACTTCTCGACCGAGATCAAGCAGGAGTGGCTCGACGGCGTCTCGACGATCGGCGTCACGAGCGGTGCCTCGGTGCCCGAGGGGCTCGTGCAGGAAGTGCTGCTCGATCTCGCCGACGCCGGCTTCGGCTCGGTCGAGGAGATCAAGACGGCGGAAGAGGACCTGATGTTCTCCCTGCCGAAGGAGCTGCGCAAGGATCTCGCCGGCAACAACGACGCCCGCGCGATCGGCGGCCGCACGCGCTGATCCCGGGCCGTTCGTCCAATGAGTGAGTGAGCGCTCACTCGCAGGTGTAGCATCGCGGCATGCCCGTGTCCGAACGACCCCGCCGCGCCGCACCCATGTCGCCCGACGATCGCCGCATCGCGATCGCCCGCGCCGCGGTGCCGCTGCTCGTCGAGCACGGCCGTGACGTCACGACGAAGCAGCTCGCCGAGGCCGCGGGCGTCGCGGAAGGCACCCTCTTCCGCGTCTTCGACGACAAGGATGCGATCATCGACGCCGCCGTCGTCGAGTTCCTCGACCCCGCGCCGTTCCGCGACCAGCTCCGCGGCATCGACCCGGAGGACCCGCTCGAGACGAAGATCGAGATGTTCCTCGGCATGTTCCAGCAGCGCATGAGCGGCATCTTCGGCGTCGTCGCCGCCGTCGGCATGCGCGAGCGCCCGCCGTTCACGCCCGACTTCGCCGAGATGCACCGACTCTTCGAGACGATGCTCGAGCCCGAACTGCAACGACTCCGGGTGCCGCCGGCGACCGTCTTCGCCTACGCCCGGCTCGTGGCGTTCGCGACCGCACTGCCCCAGTTCGCCGAGACCACCGGGCTCGACACCGCCGAGCTCGCCCGGCTCATCGTCCACGGCATCGCCGCGGACGAGGGGCATCCGACCTCCGACGCCCGGCAGGATGCCTCGGGCGACGGCCCCGCTCCACCGGCATCCGGCACCGAACCGGCTCCGATCACCTCGTCCGCCCGCACCGAAAGCGAGTCCAGCTGATGCTCTGGAAACTGCTCGTGCAGTATTCGAAACCGTACCGAGGGCTCCTCCTCGCGGTCGTCCTGTTCCAACTCATCCAGTCGGTCGCGTCGCTCTACCTGCCGAGCCTCAACGCCGACATCATCGACGACGGCGTCGCCAAGGGCGACACCGGCTTCATCCTCAGCACCGGCGGTCTCATGCTCGCGATCACGCTCGTGCAGGTCGCCGCGTCGATCACCGCCGTCTACTTCGGCGCGCGCCTCGCGATGAGCATCGGCCGCGACCTCCGGCGTGCGGTCTTCCGCCGCGTCGGCGACTTCTCCGAGCAGGAGGTGCAGCGCTTCGGCGCCCCGAGCCTCATCACCCGCTCCACGAACGACGTGCAGCAGGTGCAGATGCTCGTGCTCATGTCGTGCACGATGCTCGTCTCCGCGCCCATCCTCGCGATCGGCGGCATCGTCTTCGCGCTCCGGGAAGACCTCGTGCTCTCGTGGATCATGGTCGTCGCGGTGCCGGTGATGCTCGGCGCCGTCGGGCTCATCGTCGTGCGCATGGTGCCGCTGTTCCGCTCGATGCAGACCCGCATCGACCAGGTCAACCGGGTCATGCGCGAGCAGCTCACGGGCATCCGCGTCATCCGCGCCTTCGTGCGCGAGCCCGTCGAGCAGGCCCGCTTCGACGACGCCAACGCCGCGCTCACGAAGACGGCGCTTGACGCGGGCCGGCTCTTCGCGCTCGTGTTCCCGATCGTCATGCTCGTGCTCAACGTGTCCTCGGTCGCCGTGCTCTGGTTCGGGGCCTTCCGCGTCGACTCGGGGGAGATGCAGATCGGCGCGCTGACCGCGTTCCTCAGCTACCTGCTCCAGATCCTCATGGCGATCATGATGGCGACGTTCATGGCGATCATGATCCCGCGCGCCGCGGTCTCGGGCGTGCGCATCAAGGAGGTGCTCGACACCGACTCGAGCGTCGTGCTGCCCGAGGAGGCGGTCGACCGGCTCGCCGAGCCCGGCGCGATCGAGTTCGACCGCGTGACCTTCAGCTACCCCGGCGCCGAGTCGCCGGTGCTGCACGAGATCAGCTTCGTCGCCGAGCCCGGCAGGACCACGGCGATCATCGGCGCCACCGGTGCGGGCAAGACCACGATCATCGGCCTCGCGGCCCGGCTGTTCGACGCGAGCGAGGGCACCGTCAAGATCGGCGGTACGGACGTCCGCGACCTCGGCGAGGCCGCGCTCTACGACCAGCTCGCGCTCGTGCCGCAGAAGCCGTATCTGTTCGCCGGCACGGTGGCCTCGACGCTGCGGTACGGCAACCCCGAGGCATCCGACGCCCAGCTGCGCACCGCGCTCGAGATCGCCCAGGCGATCGACTTCGTCGACGCCATGCCGGGCGGCCTCGAATCGCCGATCGCGCAGGGCGGCACCAACGTCTCGGGCGGTCAGCGCCAGCGGCTCTCCATCGCCCGGGCGCTCGTCAAGGATCCGCCGATCCTGCTCTTCGACGACTCGTTCTCGGCGCTCGACACCGCGACCGACGCCCGGCTCCGCGACGCCCTCCAGACCCGCGTGCCCGGCGTGACGAAACTCATCGTCGCCCAGCGCGTCGCGACGATCATCGACGCCGACCAGATCCTGGTGGTCGAGAACGGCCGCATCACGGGCCGCGGCACCCATGACGAACTCCTCGAGACGAGCGAGGCCTACGCCGAGATCGTCGCGAGCCAGCTGAGCGCCGAGGAGGCCGCATGAGCGAGACGACCCCCGCCGACGAGCGCGGCGACGAGTCCGAGACCGCCACGATCGTCCGCAACCAGAAGCGCCGCGGCGGGCCCGGCGGGGGCGGCCCGATGGGCGGCGCCGGCATGCCGGCCGAGAAGTCGAAGAACTTCGGCCCCTCCGCCAAGCGCCTGGTCGGGCGGCTGAAACCGGAGATGTGGCCGGTGCTCTTCGTCGTGCTGCTCGGCACCGTGAGCGTCGTGTTCGCGGTGCTCGGCCCCAAGATTCTCGGCCAGGCGACGAACCTCATCTTCGAGGGGTACATCTCCAAGGGACTGCCCGCCGGCACGACGCAGGAGCAGGTCGTCGAAGGCCTGCGTGCGCAGGGGCAGACCCAGCAGGCCGACATGGTCTCCACGATGCAGCTGCACCCGGGTTCCGGCATCGACTTCAGCGCCCTCGCCAACGTGCTCGTGCTCGTGCTGCTGCTCTACGTGGCGTCGTCGATCTTCGGATGGGCGCAGGCCTACATCCTCAACGGCGTCACCCAGCGCACCGTGCTGCGGCTGCGGACCGACGTCGAGGAGAAGCTGCACCGGCTGCCGCTCTCGTACTACGACAAGATGCAGCGCGGCGAGCTGCTGAGCCGCGTCACCAACGACATCGACAACGTCTCCCAGACCCTCCAGCAGACGATGAGCCAGTTGCTCACCTCGCTGCTGACGGTCATCGGCGTCGTCGTCATGATGTTCATCATCTCGCCGCTGCTCGCCGCGATCGCGCTCGTGACGATCCCGTTGACGGTGCTCATCACCGCGATCATCGCCAAGCGCTCGCAGAAGCTCTTCATCGCCCAGTGGACGACGACGGGCCAGCTCAACGCCCAGATCGAGGAGGCCTACTCGGGACACGCGCTCGTGCGCGTCTTCGGCCGCCGCCGCGAGGTGCAGGAGACGTTCGACGGCAAGAACGACGAGCTGTTCGGCTCGAGCTTCGGCGCGCAGTTCGTCTCGGGCATCATCATGCCCGCGATGATGTTCGTCGGGAACCTCGTCTACGTCGCCATCGCGGTCGTGGGCGGGCTCATGGTCACGGCCGGTTCGCTGAGTCTCGGCGACGTGCAGGCGTTCATCCAGTACTCGCGCCAGTTCACCCAGCCGCTCAGCCAGCTCGGCTCGATGGCGAATCTGCTGCAGTCGGGCGTCGCGAGCGCCGAGCGGGTCTTCGAACTGCTCGACGCCGACGAGCAGCGCCCCGACCCGGAGCACCCGGAGGAGCCGACGAAGACGACCGGCCGGCTCGTCTTCGAGGACGTCTCGTTCAGCTACGCCCCGGACAAGCCGCTCATCGAGCATCTCTCGCTGACTGCGGAGCCCGGGCAGTCGATCGCGATCGTCGGCCCGACCGGGGCCGGCAAGACGACGCTCGTGAACCTCATCATGCGCTTCTACGAGATCGACTCCGGCCGCATCACCCTCGACGGGGTCGACACCGCCCGGATGACGCGGGACGCGCTGCGCGGCCGCATGGGCATGGTGCTGCAGGACACGTGGCTGTTCTCCGGCACCATCGGCGAGAACCTCCGGTACGGCCGCCCCGACGCGACCGACGCCGAGGTGCTCGCCGCGGCGGAGGCGAGCTACGTCGACCGCTTCGTGCGGCACCTGCCGGATGGCTACGAGACCGTGCTCGACGACGAGGCGTCGAGCCTCTCCGCGGGCGAGAAGCAGCTGCTCACGATCGCGCGGGCCATGCTCGCCGACCCGACGGTGCTCATCCTCGACGAGGCGACGAGCTCGGTCGACACCCGCACCGAGCTGCTGCTCCAGCACGCCATGGCCGCGCTGCGCGCCGACCGGACGTCGTTCATCATCGCCCACCGGCTCTCCACGATCCGCGACGCCGACCTCATCCTCGTGATGGAGCACGGCTCGATCGTCGAGCAGGGCACGCACGCCGAGCTCCTCGAGGCCGACGGCGCCTACGCCCGGCTCTACCAGGCGCAGTTCGCCGGCAACGTGGATGCCGACGAGGATCCGTCGCTGACGGCATCCTGAGCCCGGATGCCGTGCCGGATCGCGGCACCACGACGACGGCCCCGGCTCGCGTTCGCGAGCCGGGGCCGTCGTCGACGCAGTATGCGGATCAGGGGGTCGGGGCGGGAACGCCGTTCTCGAAGAACTCGATGAGCGCCGCGTCGCCCGCCGTGACCTGCGAGACCACGATGAAGAGGATGAGCGTCGACACCACCGCGCCGACGATCGGCAGCCACCACGAGCCGCGCCCCGCGCGGATGCGCAGCACCGAGCTGATCACGACCGCGACATAGAGCAGGACCTGCAGGATCGCGCCGATCGTCGTGACCGTGCCGATGTCGTCGCCCGGCTCGTACGCGGCGAGCCCGTACTGGGCGTGCAGCATCGCCATCGACTCGGGCAGCACCAGGATCGTGCCCGCCGCGAAGGCGACGCCGAAGAGCCCGAGGATGAGGAGCACGATCGTCACCGGCAGGTCGCGCGGCCGAGCCGGCTTGCCCGGGTCGGCCGACTCCGAGGCGCCCGGTGCGACCGGCCCGGCGTGCGGTACGGCCGGTGCGGGCCAGGACCCCGGTGCGGGCGTCGGCGGCGTGGCCGGCCGGGCCGGCTCGGGCGGCGTCCACGTCCAGCCCTCGGGCGCGTACTCGCCGTACTTCGGCTTCGGACGCGGATCGACCGGGGGATTCCCGGCGCCGTTGCTGCTGCCGTCGGTGCCCGGGACGCCCGGTCGATCCGCGTCGCTCATGCCTGGTGGTGTTCCGTTCCTGCGCTGCCGCTTACGCGGAGATGGAGTTGCCGTACGAGCCGAGCTGACGGGTCGACTGGATGACGCGCTGCGCCATCGCCGACTCCGCGACCTTGCCCCAGGCGCGGGGGTCGTAGAGCTTCTTGTTGCCGACCTCGCCGTCGACCTTGATCACGCCGTCGTAGTTCTTCAGCATGTAGTCGGCGATCGCACGCGTGAAGGCGTACTGGGTGTCGGTGTCGATGTTCATCTTCACGACGCCGTTGGCGACGGCCTCGGCGATCTCGGCGTCGGTCGAGCCGGAGCCGCCGTGGAAGACGAGGTCGAGGGGCTTCGGGCCGGTGCCGAACTGCTCGGCGATGCCCGCCTGGATCTCGCCGAGGAGCTCGGGGCGCAGCTTGACGTTGCCGGGCGCGTAGACGCCGTGCACGTTGCCGAAGGTGAGGGCGGCGATCCACTTGCCCTGCTCGCCGAGGCCGAGGGCCTCGACGGCCTTCGAGACGTCGGCGGTCGTCGTGTAGAGGGCGTCGTTGGAGCCCTCGTGCTTCACGCCGTCCTCTTCGCCGCCGACGACGCCGATCTCGACCTCGAGGATGGCGTCGATGTTCTTGATGCGCGGCAGCAGCTGCTTCGCGATCTCGATGTTCTCGTCGAGCGGCACGGCCGAGCCGTCCCACATGTGCGACTGGAAGATCGGCTCGCGGCCGGCCTTGACCTCGTCCTCGGAGGCGGCGATCAGCGGGAGGACGAAGTCCTCGAGCGCCGGCTTCGGGCAGTGGTCGGTGTGGAGGGCGACCGTCACGGGGTAGGACTTGGCGACCTCGTGGGCGAACTTCGCGAACGCGAGCGCACCGGTCGCGCGGGCCTTGACGGTGTGGCCGGCGAAGTAGTCGGCGCCGCCCGTCGTGACCTGGATGATGCCGTCCGCGCCGGCCTCCGTGAGGCCCTGGAGCACGGCGTTGAGGGTCTGCGTGCTCGAGACGTTGAACGCGGGGAAGGCGAAGCCCTTCGCCTTCGCGCCGGCGAGCATCTCGGCGTACTGGTCGGGAGTGGCGATGGGCATGGTGCTCCTCACAGGAAGATTCGCTGATTCGGCACGAGTCTAGCGACGGGCCTCCCGCGCGGCCCGGGGATTCCGCCGGGCGCGGGCCGCCTGGCCGGATGCTCGGGCGAATTGGCCGGATGCCCGCGCGCGGCCCCGCACCGGCCCGCCCGCGCACCGTTCCCCGTCCGTTAAGAACCGCAGAACTTTCACACTCGAATGCAGTGAAAGTGACGGGGCCCGCCCATACGCTGGAGCACACGGAGATCCGACCCGAGACTCCCGAGAACGACCGGCACGCCGCCGAACCGGCGGGGCCGTGGAAGGACCGCAAGACGCCATGGGCGAAGAAGCCGAGCTCTTCCACCACCCCGACCGCAACCTCGCCCTCGAGATGGTCCGAGCGACCGAGGCCGCCGCGATCCGGGCCGTGCCGTGGATCGGCAAGGGCGACAAGAACGCCGCCGACAAGGCCGCCGTCGATGCCATGCGGGTCTTCCTCTCCACCGTCGACTTCGACGGCGTCATCGTCATCGGCGAGGGCGAGAAGGACGAAGCGCCGATGCTCTTCAACGGCGAGCACGTCGGCAGCGGCAAGGGCCCCAAGTGCGACATCGCGGTCGACCCGATCGACGGCACGAGCCTCACGGCCGCCGGCCGCTCGCACGCGCTCTCCGTGCTCGCCGTCGCCGACCGCGGCACGATGCTCGACGCCTCCTCCGTCTTCTACATGGACAAGATCGTCACCGGTCCCGAGGGCCGCGGGGTCGTCGACCTCCGCAAGCCCGTCGGCGAGAACCTTCGCGGCCTCGCCGCCGCGCTCGGCAAGGACATCGCCGAGCTCCGCGTCGCCGTGCTCGACCGGCCCCGCCACGAGCAGCTCATCCGCGAGATCCGCGAGGCCGGCGCGGGCACGCGCCTCATCCTCGACGGCGACGTCGCCGGCGGCATCATCGCCGCGCAGCGCGGCACGCGCATCGACGCGTGCATCGGCATCGGCGGCAGCCCCGAGGGCATCACGACGGCCTGCGCCGTCAAGGCGCTCG
This sequence comes from Agromyces seonyuensis, assembly GCF_009789225.1. Classification (GTDB taxonomy): domain Bacteria; phylum Actinomycetota; class Actinomycetes; order Actinomycetales; family Microbacteriaceae; genus Agromyces; species Agromyces seonyuensis. Next base: position 42,464 of record NZ_WSTA01000024.1, read on the forward strand.
GCGGCTACATGCAGGGACGCCTCGCCCCCAAGGACGACGCCGAGCGAGCACGCGGCGAAGCCGCCGGGCTCGACATCGACAAGGTGATGGAACTCGACGACATGGTCGCCGGCGACAACACCTTCTTCATCGCCACCGGCGTCACCGACGGAGCGCTCGTCAAGGGCGTCAAGCGCGAGGGCCCGATCATCCGCACCGAGTCGATCGTGCTGCGCGGCCGCTCCGGCACGCTGCGTCGCATCGAGGCGGAGCACCTCGTCGAGAAGTGGCTCGACGAAGCAGACCGATAACAGACGTGGATGCCCGGGTGCGGGCCCGAGGCATCCCGAGATCGCGCCGTGGCCGGCGTGGTCCCCCTTCCCGGGGCGGCGGATGTGGCCGTTCTCCGCCCCGGGACCCCCTCCGTGATCGACCGGTCCCGTCTTCACGGGTTAGCAGTCAGGGGTCGACGCCGAGGCGTCACCCTGCAAGGCTCGGACCGACGACGGTCGTCGAACCGAGGAGGGGTCATGGTCGACATCGAGGATGCGTTTCCGGGATTCGGGGTGGGCGAGATCGCCCCAGCCGTGGCCTTCTACCGCGAAGCGCTCGGACTGCCCGTCGACGAGGATGCGATGCCCGGTTCCTTCACGTTGACGCTGCCGTCGGGGCAGCAGGTGTTCGCGTACGAGCGACCCGGCCACGTGCCGGCGGAGTTCACGATCCTCAACTTCGTCGTCGCCGACATCGACGCGGCCGTCGACGCCCTCAATGCGGCGGGCGTCACGACGAAGCTCTACTCGGGCGACGAGGACTTCGGCACGGACGAGCGCGGCATCGCCCGATCGGACGACCCGTCCGGCGGACCGGCCGGCATCGCCTGGTTCCGGGACCCGTCGGGCAACGTGCTCTCCGTCATCCAGCAGTAGTCGGCGCGCGGCGCGCTACAGGTTGCGGATCTCGGGGTCGAGGTCGGCGCCGTCGAGTCCCGTCCCGTCGAATCCGGCGTCGTCGAACGGGGGGTCGTCGAATGCGGCACCGCCGAGCCCTGCCGGGAAACCCGCGTCGGCGAGACGCACCGACTCGGCGGCATCGGCCGCGGCGCCGGCATCGAGCACGGGTGCGTCGAACTCGCCGGCGGTGAGCCGCCGCGGCTGATCGTGCACGTGCGGCGGTGCGGCGACCGTGTCGAGTTTGGACTCGTCGATGCCTGGGAACTGGCGCGCGGTGACCAGCACGCGCGACTCGAGCGAGCTGGCGAACTTGTTGTAGGAGTCGACGGTGCGCTCGATCGCCTTGCGCAGGCCGTCGGCATGGCCGACGAGGGTGCCGATGCGCGAGTAGAGCAGCGTGCCGAGATCGAAGAGCTTCTTCGCCTCGTCGGACACCGCCTGCTGCTGCCAGGCGTAGTCGATGGTCTTCAGGACGGCGAAGAGGTTGACGGGCGAGGCGAGCGCCACCCGGCGCTCGAAGGCGTGCGTGAGGAGCACCGGATCCGCCTCGAGCGCGGCGGAGAGCAGCGACTCGCTCGGCACGAACGCGATGACGAACTCGGGGGAGTCGAGGCCGTTCCAGTAGCCCTTCTTCGCCAGGGCGTCAATGTGCCCGCGCATCGCCTTCACGTGCTGCCCGAGCAGCGCCTTCCGGCGTGCGCCCTCTTCGCCGACCGCGGTCTCGGGGATCGCGGAGGCCTCGAGGTAGTGCTCGAGCGGCACCTTCGAGTCGAGCGGGATGTACTTGCCCCCGGGCAGGTTGATGACCATGTCGGGCCGTCCGCGGCCGGCATCCGTCGTGATCTGCAACTGCTCGTCGAAGTCGACGTGCTTGATGAGCCCCGCCGCCTCGACGACGCGACGCAGCTGCGTCTCGCCCCAGACGCCGCGCGTGCCGTTCGAGCGCAGCGCGCTCGCGAGCGACTCGGTCGTGGTGCGCAGCCGCTCGTCGGCGATCTGGGCCTGCTTGAGCTGCTCGGCGAGCGAGCCGTACTGGTTCGCGCGCTGCTGCTCGATCTCCGCAACCTTCGACTGCATCTGCGCCAGCGTCTCGCGCACGGGGGAGAGCGCCTGCAGCACCTGCGACTCGCGCTGCTCGCGCGCCTGGCGCTCGGCCTGGTCGAGCCGCTGCTGCTGCGCGGCCTCGCGCTGCTGCGACTGGAGCGCGCCGAGCTGCTCGCGGAGCCCGTCGGCGGCGGCGTCGGCCGCGGCGAGCTGCGCCGTGAGCTCGGACTGGACGGCGCGCTCGGCGGCGAGCAGCGAGGCTCGGTCGGCATCGGCCGCGGCGCGTGCTTCGAGGAGGGTGCGCTCGTGTCGGGCTGCCGCCACCTCGGCCGACTCGGCGGCCGACGCACCCCCGCGGCCGACGAGGCGCGCGACGACGAAGCCCAGCAGGGCGCCGACGACGAGTCCGATGATGAGCAGCACGATCTCCATGGGAACGATGCTCGCAGCCACCGGGGACAACGCCACGGCCCGCGCCGCGCCGCCCGGATCGGCGGACGCACGGCCCGGCGGGCCCGGACGGTCCGCGTCTGGACCGGATCGCCGCTCGCTCCGTCCGGCATCACCGCCGAGTGGCTCGCCCCGCTCGGCTGCGGCTCGACCCGCGGCATCCCGTCGGCCTAGGCTCGCCCGCATGGGCCCGATCGCGACGCTGCTGCTCGACCTCGACGACACCCTGCTCGACCACTCCGGTCGCGCGGGCGTGCTGGTGGCGACGGGCGAGGAGCTGGCCGCGAGGCATCCGGAGATCGAACCCGCCTCGCTCGTCGCGGCCAACCGGTCGGCGTTCCCGGGCTTCTGGGCAGAGGTCGAGGACGACTGGTGCGCGGGGCGCCTCGACGCCGACGAGATGCAGCGCGGGCTCTGGGCCGCGATGCTCGCGTCGCTCTCGCTCGACGTCGGGATCGCCGACGACGCGGCGGCGACCTACCGCCGGCTCGAGGGAGCGTCGACCCGGCTCTACGACGACGCGATCCCGCTGCTGCGACGGGCACGCGAGCGCGGCGTGCGGGTGGCGGTGCTGACGAACGGGCCCGGCGTCTCGCAGCGCGCGAAGGCGGAGCACGCCGGCCTGCTCGAGTACGTCGACGCCGTCGTCGTGTCGGGCGACGTCGGTTCGGCCAAGCCCGACCCCGGATGCTACGCGGCGGCGCTGCGCATCCTCGGCGCGGAGCCTGCCGGCGCGGCGCACGTGGGCGACCTGCTCTCGGTCGACGTCGCGGGCGCACTCGCCGCGGGGATCGGCGCCGTCTGGCTCAACCGCGCGGGCGCGCCGGGGGACGGCGCGATCCGACCGGATCTCGAAGTGCGCTCGCTCCGCGAGGTCGAGGCGCTGCTGGCGGGGTGAGCCGGCGCGGCGTCAGTTCAGGGCCATCGGCCCGTGCAGGTTGCGCTGCTCGCGCACGGCGACGGGGCCGATCGCGCCGACGCGCACCTGGGTGATCTTCGCGAGGCGCTCAAGGTCGCCCGCCTCGTGGCGCGCGGCCGCGTGCACCACGATCGCCGCGCACGCCTGGGCGTCGTCGAGGGCGTTGTGGTGCGAGAAGTCCTCGAAGCCGGCCGCCATCGCCGCGACGGGGAGCCGGTAGGAGTCGAGGTGGTAGGTCTTGCGGGCGACCTGCAGGCTGCAGAGGTAGCGGTGGTCGGGCACGGGCAGGCCGACCGTCGAGGTGATCGACTTCAGCACGCCCATGTCGAACCCGGCGTTGTGGGCGACGAACCAGTCGTCGCCGGCGAACTCCCGGAGTTCGGCGAACACGGCGGGCCACTCGTCGGCGCCGGCGACCATCGCGGGCGTGATGCCGTGGATGCGCACGTTCCACTCGTTGAACTCGTCGTGGCCGAACGGCGGCTTGATGAGCCGGTAGAGCGTGTCGACGACCTTGCCGTCGACGACCTTGACGAGCCCGACCGAGCACGCCGAAGAACTGGAGGCGTTGGCGGTCTCGAAGTCGATCGCGGTGAAGTCCACTGGCACGGCCCACATCCTCGCACGGGCCGCCGACACCGCGGCCCAGGCTGCCCGCCGACGGGCATCCGTGCGCCGATCGTTCAGACGGATGCCCGCACGGCCCGAGCGATCTCCGCGAGCGCCGCCGCGAGGCGGAGGTCGGTCGGGGCTGCGTAGCCGAAGATGATGCCCGCCGCGGCGGTCTCCACGCGGTAGTCGCGGAGGCGTGCGACGCGCACGCCGGCGTCGGCGAGTCGGTCGAGCACGGCGTCCTCGACGACCGCGGAGGGTAGTTCGAGCACCCCGTGCAGTCCGCCGTCGAGGCCGCGCAGCCGGACGCCGGGCAGGTCGAGGTCGCCGAGCGCGTCGAGCACGAGGCCGCGCCGGTGCGCGTACTCGCGCCGCACGGCGGCGATGTGCCGTCGGAGGGCGCCCGACTCCAGCAGCCTTGCCGCCGCATCCTGCGCCACGACGCTCATCGGGGCGTCGAGGTCGGCCCGGACGGCGTCGATCGCGGCGCGGAGCACCGGGTCGCGCACGAGAAGCCAGCCCAGTCGCAGCGACGGCGTCAGCACCTTCGAGAGGGAGCCGAGCAGCACGACGCGGCCCGCACCGCGATCGAGGGAGGCGAGGGCCGGCAGGGGTGCGCCGGTGTGGCGGAACTCGCTGTCGTAGTCGTCCTCGACGAGCACGCCGCCGGTGCGCGCGGCCCAGTCCACGAGGGCGAGGCGGCGCGGGAGCGGCAGGCGCCCGCCGAGCGGGTAGTGGTGACTGGGGGTCAGCAGGACCGCGTCGGGCCGTTCCGGCAGCCCGTCGAGCAGGTCGGCGTCGAAGCCGTCGTCGTCGACGGCCACCGGGGTCAGGCGGGCGCCCTGCCGGGCGAGGATGCGCCGGGCGGTCGGATAGCCCGGATCCTCGACGGCGATCGCGGGGGAACGGCCGAGGAGGTCGCCGAGGGCCTGCGCGAGCACCGCGAGGGCCTCCGACGTGCCGGCGGCGACCCGGATCTCGTCGGGGTGCGCGTCGACGCCGCGCGCGACGCGGAGGTGCTCGGCGATCTCGGCGCGCAGGCGCGGTTCGCCGCGTCGGTCGCCCCAGCCCGGGGTGACCGGGCGGGCAGCCGCCGCGCGCCAGGCCGCGCGCCAGGCCCGCTCGTCG
>NZ_WSTA01000025.1 GCF_009789225.1 Agromyces seonyuensis
GCTCGACCGGCGCGGCGGAGGCACCGCCGCGGCCGGGACGGAGCGGCCGGCCCGGCCGCGGCTCGGCCGGTGCGTGCACGGCGCTCATGTCGCGCTCCGGATGCGCTCGGCCGCTCGGAGCCGGACGGGCTTCGCACGCGGGTTCTCCTCCTGCTCGGCCTCGCTCGCCAGTTCGGCGCCGCGGACGAGCAGCTTGAACTGCGGGCGGTGCTCGGGCAGCTCGATCGGCAGCTCGGGCGGCGCGCTCGAGGTGGTCGCCCGGGCCAGCTCGCGCTTGACGATGCGGTCTTCGAGCGACTGGTACGCGAGCACGACGATGCGGCCGCCGAGGTTCAGCGTGCCGAGCGCGGCCGGGATCGCGCGATCGAGCACGGAGAGCTCCTCGTTGACCTCGATGCGCAGCGCCTGGAATACCCGCTTGGCGGGGTGGCCCTGCCGCTGGATCGCGACGGGCGTCGCGGCCTGGAGGATCTCGACCAGGCGCCCGGAGCGTTCGATCGGCGCCTCCTCGCGCGCGGCGACGATCGCTCGCGCGTAGCGCTGCGCGAGCTTCTCCTCCCCGTAGTCGCGGAAGATCTTCACGAGGTCCCGTTCGGTCGCCTCGGCGAGCACGTCGGCGGCGGTGCGGCCCCGCGTGGGGTCCATGCGCATGTCGAGCGGCGCATCCTTCGAGTACGCGAAGCCGCGCTCGGCGCGGTCGAGCTGCAGCGACGAGACGCCGAGGTCGAAGAGGATGCCGTCGACGGCGGTGAAGCCCTCGCTGCGGATCGCGCGGGCGATGCCGTCGTACACCGTGTGCACGAAGCGGGCGCGCGGCTCGAACGGTGCGAGCCGCTCGCCGGCGATCGCGAGCGCCTGGGTGTCGCGGTCGAGGCCGATCACCGTGAGATCGGGGAAGCGGGCGAGCATCGCCGCCGAGTGGCCGCCCATGCCGAGCGTCGCGTCGACGACGACCGCGCCGGGCCGCGAGATCGCGGGCTCCAGCAGGTCGATCGTGCGCTCCAGCATGACCGGGGTGTGGATGCGTTCGATGTCGTCGTCCATGCGTGCCTCCGGGATGTTCGTGGTCGTGGGTCCGGATCCCCATCCGGGGGCCGGTCGCCGGGGAAGTGGCGGCCGGATCCGGCTGGGAGTCCGAGCCCGCGATCAGAAGAGTCCGGGGATCACCTCCTCCGCCGTCTCCGAGAACGCCGATTCCTGTTCGGCCAGGTACGTCTGCCAGGCCGACGCGTCCCAGATCTCGACTCGGGAGCCGGCGCCGATCACGGCGAGGTCCCGGTCGAGCCCCGCATAGCCCCGGAGGGCTGCAGGGATGGTCACGCGATGCTGCTTGTCAGGGGTTTCCGGAGTCGCCCCCGAGAGCAGGACGCGCACGAAGTCGCGGGCCTGCTTGCTCGCCACGGGGGCTTGGCGGATCTTGTCGTGCATGTGCTCGAACTCGCGCGTCGTGAAGACGTACACGCAGCGCTCCTGCCCACGGGTCATGACGAGCCCGCCGGCCAGTTCGTCCCGGAACTTGGCCGGAAGAATGATGCGTCCCTTTTCGTCGAGCTTCGGCTCGTAAGTCCCGAGGAACATCACCACCCCCTTTCCTCCGGCCCGGTCCAGGTTGCTCCACTGTACTCCACTCTCATCCACCGGCCAATGTTCCGCAGCCCTTTTGTGAGGTTTACTCTCTTCACAGGCCCGGAATTCCGGGGCAGCACCGAGGTGGAGGGCGGTGGAGGACTCCGGACGCCCCCGCGTGTCCTCGCGACGATGCTCAGTTCCCGGCGCCGCCACGGGGTCGGTACGGCGACGACGACGCCTCGACACCGGCGAGGCGGGGCATCCGCGGGATCACGCGGCGATCGTGCCCATCGCGCTGGACACGACGAAGCGGGCCGGTCCGATCAGGACCGACCCGCTGCGTGGAAGTGGTGGGAAGTGGAGGCTTCGCCCCTCAGCGCTCGTCGCCCTCCTGGCGACGGTCCCACCGCTCGTTCAACTTGTCCATGAAGCCGCTCGATGAGGACGGGCGGCCGTGCTCTCCTCGGGCACCCGGGATCGGCTCGACCGGCGCCGCCGAACGCTTCGAGGGCGTCACCGCCAGCAGCACTCCGGCGAACATGATCACGAAGCCGAGGATGCCGACCACGAGCAGTTGCGTCGCGACGCCGGCGATCAGCGCACCGATGCCGACCACGGCGAGCAGCACGCCCAGCACGATCGATCGATACGCAGGTCGTCCTCGTCGGCCGCCGACCGCTTGGACGAAGTCCGCGTCGTTGCGGTAGAGGCTCCGCTCCATCTCATCGAGAAGGCGCTGTTCTTGTTCTGAAAGCGGCATCTCTTTCCCCTCGTCTCGGGATCGGCGCTTCTGCCTGAATACTAGTGCCCCGCGCGCCGGTAGGCTAGGCGGGTGAGCCAGCCGCCGCGCCTCGTCGATCAAGTGCAGTCCCGAATCGACGGGTTCCTCGACGGGCGTGCAGCAATTCTCCGCTCCGTCTCCCCCGATCTGGCTCCGCTCGACGCCATCTCCCGGCGCTTTCTCAGCGGCGGCAAGCGGTTCCGCGCGCGCTTCTGCGACGCCGGGTGGCGCGCGTTCGCGCCGACGACGGCGGAGAACGCTCCGGCGGTCACCGCCGGTGCGGCGCTCGAGCTCTTCCACGCCGCCGCGCTCGTCCACGACGACCTCATCGACAACTCCGACACGCGCCGAGGCGCGCCCGCGGCGCATCGTCGGTTCGAGGCGCTCCATGCCGAGTCCGGCTGGGCCGGCGACGCGGACGCGTTCGGCCGATCGAGCGCCATCCTGCTCGGCGATCTGCTGCTCGGCTGGAGCGACGAGCTGTTCGACGAGGGGCTCGCGGGGCTTCCCCGCGCCGGCGCACGGGCGGCACGCGACGAGTTCCAGCGCATGCGCACCGAGGTGACGGCCGGGCAGTACCTCGACATCTTCGAGGAGCACGCCTGGCTCGCCTACCCCGAGGCGGATGCCCGTCGCCGCGCCGAGCTGGTCGTCGTCTACAAGTCCGCGAAGTACTCCATCGAGGCTCCACTCGCCATCGGGGCCGCGATGGCGGGCGCGGATGCCGCCGGCATCGAATCGCTCCGGGCATTCGCGCTGCCCCTCGGCATCGCCTACCAGTTGCGGGACGATCTGCTGGGCGTCTTCGGCGATCCCGCCGTGACCGGCAAGCCCGCGGGCGACGACCTCCGCGAGGGCAAGCGCACCATGCTCATCGCCATGGTGCGCGAGCGGCTGGAGGCGTCTGCCCGCGAGGTGCTCGACGCACGGCTCGGAGATCCGACGCTCGACGCGCACGACGTCGCGGAGCTGCAGTCGGCACTCCGGGAGACGGGCGCCGTCGACGAGCTCGAGGCCGTCATCACGGCGCGGACCGCGGAGGCCCGGACCGCGCTGGCGGCGGCGCCGATCGCCGAGGACGCCCGGGAATCGCTGACCGAACTGACCGAAGCGGTCACCCGTCGCGCGGCCTGAACCCGCGCCGAGTGGCGGCGCCGCGCGACGCGGCGATCAGAGCGACTGGGCGACCCGTCGGACTTCGCTCTTGCGGCCGGCGAGGAGCGCGTCGATGGGCCGTGCGCCGAGCGAATCGTCGACGGAGAGCAGCCACACGATCGCCTCGTCGTCGGTGAAGCCGACATCGCCGAGGAGGATGATCGTCCCCCGCAGCTCGGGCAGCGGCGCGTCGTCGCGCAGGAAGCTCGCGGGGATCTTCAGCACCCCGTCGACCTTGGCGCCGAGCAGTTGACGATCGTCGATCAGCCGGCGGATGCGGCTCGGCGTCTGCCCCGTCCGCTCGACGAGATCGGGGACGGTGACCCATTCGGTTTCCGCGAAGACATCGCTCACGGTTCAACATTGCCACACCGACCGTCCCGACTCGACCGCCCGGGCGGCGCGGGTCGTTGACCCGGCACCCGCGCCCTGCCAGCGTGGCCGTCAGTTCGGAGTTCGGGGGCGGCACCATGGCGGAGATCGGGTCGGGCGGCGGGCGGCGCCGGCGCAACGGCCTCCGCACCATCCCCGTCGCCGTCGCCTCGGCGATCGCCGCCGTCATCCGCGTCGGTCCCGAGCCCGAGCGCCGCACGCCGGGGCGCACCGCGTCCGCCGGATCGGAAACGAGCGGCGCGTCTCGGACTGGACGGCGCGACCGGTCCCGCCACGGCGACGACGCCGACTACGTCGTCGCGCCGGGCGACACGGCAGCCGGGATCGCCGAGCGGTTCGGGCTGCGCATCGCCGATCTCCTGGCGCGGAACGGCCTGAGCTGGTCCTCCGCCGTGCATCCCGGACAGCGGCTCGACCTCGGCGCCCCGTCGACCTCGCCCGGCGCGCAGCCCGGCTGCGACGAGATCCGACGCCACCTCGTCGTCGACGGCGATACCGCCGCATCCGTCGCCGCCCGCTACGGGCTGCCCGTGCGGGAGGTGCTCGCCGCGAACGGGCTCGGCCCGACGAGCGCGCTCTTCCCGGGCGAGCAGCTCTCGCTGCCCGGCGCCGTCGATCCTCTCGCGGACTCCGACACGGCCGCCGGCGCCGGCGCCGCGTAGGCGCCGTCGGGACGAACGTCCGCATCACGAAGGGGTTGCGATCGCGCGGCGCTGCGTGGCGCGCAGGCGCCGTTCGGGCTCCGTTTCCTAGAATCACGGGGTGACCACTGCGCAAGCCGACCCGATGATCGGACGTCTCGTCGACGGCCGGTATCAGGTGCGCTCGCGCATCGCCCGCGGCGGCATGGCCACGGTGTACCTCGCGACCGACCTGCGCCTCGAGCGCCGGGTCGCGATCAAGATCATGCACGGGCACCTCGCCGACGACAACACGTTCAAGACCCGCTTCGTGCAGGAGGCCCGCTCGGCCGCCCGGCTCGCGCATCCGAACGTCGTCAACGTCTTCGACCAGGGCCAGGACGACGACATGGCCTACCTCGTCATGGAGTACCTGCCCGGCATCACCCTGCGCGACCTGCTGAAGGACTACAAGCGCCTCACCGCCGTCCAGACGGTCGACATCCTGGATGCGGTGCTCGCCGGACTCGCCGCCGCCCATCGCGCCGGCATCGTGCACCGCGACGTCAAGCCCGAGAACGTGCTCCTCGCCGACGACGGCCGCATCAAGCTCAGCGACTTCGGGCTCGCCCGCGCGGCGTCGCAGAACACCGCGACCGGGCAGGCGCTGCTCGGCACGATCGCCTACCTCTCCCCCGAGCTCGTCACGCGCGGCGTCGCGGACGCCCGCAGCGACGTCTACGCGCTCGGCATCATGCTCTACGAGATGCTGACCGGCGAGCAGCCCTTCGTCGGCGAAGCGCCGATGCAGATCGCCTACCAGCACGCCAACGACCAGGTGCCCGCCCCCTCGTCCCGGGTGCCGTCCGTGCCCCGCGCGCTCGACGAACTCGTCGAATGGGCGACACGACGCGACCCCGAGGAGCGCCCCGCGAACGCCGGCGAGCTGCTCGAGCGCCTGCGGGAGATCGAGTCCGAGTTGCGAGGCGGCGCCTCCGGCGCCCAGCCGACCCTCGTCCTCGGCGACCTCTCCCCCGCCGCGGCGGCCACGGCCGAGACCACGGTCCTCGGCCCGCGCCGCGTGAACCGCACCGCGGCCGTCGCGCTCATCGCCGACGAGGACGACGTTCCGGAGCCCGTCGCGCGCCTCCGGAACGACGCGCAGCGACGCCGCGCCCGAGGCTGGTGGCTGTTCGCGCTCGTCCTCCTCATCGCCGGGGCGGCGGGCGGTACCGGCTGGTACTTCGGCGCGGGCCCGGGGGCCTTCTCGGCAGTCGAGAACGTCACGGGCGTCGCGCCGGACGAGGCGCAGCAGACGCTCGAGGCCCAGGGCTTCGTCGTCGATCGCGGCGAGGAATCGAGCATCGACGTGCCCGACGGCGCCGTGTCGTCGACCGACCCGCCGGCGGGCACGAACCTCAAGAAGGGCGCGAAGGTCACCCTCCTCGTCTCCACCGGTCCGCAGCTCATCGCGGTGCCGGACGTCGCCGGGGCCGCGGTCGACGACGCGAAGGCGCAGCTCACCTCGTTCGCGCTGGGCGCCGACGATGAACGGATCTCCTACGAGGCCGCCGCCGGCACCGTCATGGCGGTGCTCGACGGCGACGGCAACCCGATCGAGGCCGGCACGGAGTACCCAGAGCAAGGGGCGATGACGCTCGTCGTCTCGCTCGGACCGATCCCGGACGTGGCCGGCCAGTCGGAGGAGCAGGCGAAGCAGACGCTCGCCGACTTCGGCTTCAGCGACGTGAACGTCAACGCCGAAGGCAAGTACGACGACACCGGCGCGGTCCCCGCCGGAGCAGCGCTCAGGGCGGGCTCCGACGAGGAGATCATCCGCAAGGACACCCCGATCTGGATCACGCTCTCGCTCGGCATCCAGATGGTCGAGGTGCCGAACGTCATCACCGGTCAGACGGTCGCCGCCGCGCGCGACCAGCTCGAGGCGCTCGGGCTCGTCGTGACGTCGAACGTGCCCGACCTCTTCGTCGGGGTCATCATCCCGACCACGCAGAGTCCCGCCGCCGGCGAATCGGTGCAGATCGGCTCGACCGTCGAGGTCAACTACGTCCCGTGATCCGCTTCCCGCCCGATCGGGCGGCGGAACACGAACGGCGCCGCACCCCCGAGGGGATGCGGCGCCGTTTCCGCGTTGCACGGCTCAGTGCGCCGAGAGCTTCTCCGCCACGAGGAACGCGAGTTCGAGCGACTGCATGTGGTTCAAGCGCGGATCGCACAGCGACTCGTAGCGCGTCGCGAGGGTCGCCTCGTCGATGTGCTCGCTGCCGCCGAGGCACTCGGTGACGTCGTCGCCGGTGAGCTCGACGTGGATGCCGCCGGGGTGCGTGCCCACGGCGCGGTGCGCTTCGAAGAACCCCTCGACCTCGTCGACGACGTCGTCGAAGCGGCGCGTCTTGTACCCGGTGGGCGTCGTGATGCCGTTGCCGTGCATCGGGTCGGTGACCCACACCGGGTTCGCGTCGCTCGCCTTGATCGCCTCGAGGAGGGGAGGCAGCGCGTCGCGGATCTTGCCGGCGCCCATGCGGGTGATGAACGTGAGCCGTCCGGGCTCGCGGTTCGGGTCGAGCTTCTCGACGAGCTCGAGCATCGTCTCGGGCGTCGTCGACGGGCCGAGCTTGACGCCGATCGGGTTGCGGACGCGCGAGAGGAAGTCGACGTGCGCGCCGTCGAGGTCGCGCGTGCGCTCGCCGATCCAGATGAAGTGGCTCGACGTGTCGTACGGGGTGCCCGTCCGCGAGTCGATGCGCGTCATCGGGCGCTCGTAGTCCATGAGCAGACCCTCGTGGGCGGTGTAGAACTCGACGTGCTTGAGCGCGTCGAAGTCGGCCCCGCAGGCATCCATGAACTTGACGGCGCGGTCGATCTCGCGGGCGAGCGACTCGTACCGGGCGTTCGCCGGGTTCGACGCGAAGCCCTGGTTCCACTGGTGCACCTGGCGGAGGTCGGCGAAGCCGCCCTGCGTGAACGCGCGGATGAGATTCAGCGTCGACGCGGCCGTGTGGTAGCCGCGGACGAGCCGGCCGGCGTCCGCCTCGCGCGACTCCGGGGTGAAGTCGTAGCCGTTGACGATGTCGCCGCGGTAGGCCGGCAGCGTCACGTCGCCGCGCGTCTCGAAGTCGCTCGAGCGGGGCTTGGCGAACTGGCCCGCCATGCGGCCCATCTTCACGACCGGCATCGACGCGCCGTACGTGAGGACGACCGCCATCTGCAGCACCGTCTTGACGCGGTTGCGGATCTTGTCGGCCGTCGCGCCCTCGAAGGTCTCGGCGCAGTCGCCGCCCTGGAGGACGAAGGCCTTGCCGGCAGCGGCATCGGCGAGCCGGTCGCGGAGGTTGTCGACCTCGCCCGCGAAGACGAGCGGCGGCAGCGCCGCGAGCTCCGCCGACGCCCGGGCGACGGCGTCCGCATCCGGCCACGCCGGCTGCTGCTTGATCGGCAGCTCCCGCCAATAGTCGAGGCCCGCGAGCACGGCTGCATCGGGGATCACGACGGGTTCGGCGGGGATGGTCACGGGAGCGTCCTGTCACTCGGGCGCGCGAGCGCGCGCATGGGGATACGGGAAACGCGCCGGAAACGGCGCTGACGGACCAGCTTATCGCGCGAGCGAGGCGCGCTGCTCCTTGACCGAGCTCGCATAGACGTCGACGTAGTCCTGGCCGGAGAGCTCGCGCATCGTGTAGACGAGTTCGTCGGTCACACTGCGCAACACGAAGCGATCGCCCTCGAGCCCGGCGAAGCGGGAGAAGTCGAGCGGCTCGCCGATGACGATGCCGACGCGTCGCACCTTCGGCAGGCGCGTGCCGATGGGCATGACCTTGTCGGTGTCGATCATGGCCACCGGGATGACCGGGACGCCGGACTCGAGCACCATGCGGGCGACTCCGGTGCGGCCGCGGTACATCTTGCCGTCGGGGCTGCGGGTGCCCTCGGGGTAGATGCCGAGGAGCTCGCCCTGGCCGAGCACGCGGAGACCGGTGATGAGCGAGGCCTCGGACGCCTTGCCCCCGGAGCGGTCGATCGGCAGCTGGCCGGAGGCCTGGAAGAACAGCCGCGTCGCCCAGCCCTTGAGCCCGCGACCGGTGAAGTACTCGCTCTTGGCGAGGAACGAGACCCGTCGCTCGAGCACGAGCGGCAGGAAGATCGAGTCGATGAAGCTGAGGTGGTTCGACGCGAGGATCGCGGCGCCCTCTTTCGGGATGTTCTCGAGCCCGACGATCCACGGCCGGAAGATCGAGAGCAGGATCGGACCGACGACGACGTGCTTCATGAACCAGTAGAACGACGCCGAACCGCCGGATGCCTGTCGCCGTGACATTCCCTCAGCCTAACCGTTCGTGCGCGGGCCCCCGCTTCAGCGGGCGCGCTCCGCGAGGTGGATGCGGGCGAGGTCGGCCGCACCGACGACGCCGGCGTCGTTGACGAACTCGGCGATCACGAAGTCGGGCTCGGGGTGGTAGCCGCGCGCCGGGAGGTGCTCCAGGAACGCCTCGCGCACGGGCTCGAGCAGCAGCTCGCCGGCCGCCGCGACGCCGCCGCCGATGACGAAGCGCTGCGGGTCGAGGACGGCGGCGAGACTGGCGCTCGCGGTGCCGATGGCGTGGCCGAGGCGGCGCAGGGCCGCGAGCGCGCCAGGGTCGCGGGCGAGGATGAGGTCGCCGATGACCTTGCCGTCGAGGCCGCCGGCCTCGCGCGCCGCGTTGAGGCGCAGGCCGATGCCGCCCTGATCGGCGATCTCATTGGCGTAGCGCTGGAGCGCGCGGCCGGACCCGTACTGCTCGAAGCAGCCGTACTGCCCGCAACCGCACGGCAGGCCGTCCGGCACGAGCCGGAGATGGCCGATCTCGGCACCGGCGCCGAAGCCGCCGCGGAAGAGGCGGTCACCGGCGACGATCGCCCCGCCGACGCCCGTGCCGATGGTGAGCATCACCATGTCGCTCACGAGCTGTCCCGACCCGAAGCGGAACTCCGCCCAGCCGGCGGCATTCGCGTCGTTGTCGATGACGACGCTCGCGCCGGTGCGGGCCTCGAGCTTCTCGCGCAGCGGCTCGTTGCGCCAGTCGATGTTGGGTGTGTAGTAGACGTTCGACTGCGCGGCGTCGATGAAGCCGGCGGCCGCGACGCCCACGACGGCATGCTCGCCGCCGGAGAGCTCGGCGATCATCTCGGCGACGACGTCGACGAGCGCGTCGCCGTCCCGTGCGGGCGTCGGTCGACGGCTCGAACGGACGATGCCGCCGTCCTCGTCGACGATCGCTCCCGCGACCTTCGTTCCGCCGATGTCGATGCCGATGGCCTGCACCTGCCGCCGTCCTTTCCCCGCTCGGACGGCCGGCCGGGCGGCCGTCGCCCGTTGCGCAACGAAGTAGAGTGTAGCCACCCCCCACTACGCCGAGGTCCGCTCGATCATTCCCGCCGCGCGCGTCCTGTTCGGCACCGAAGGAGCTGCCGTGATCGAATCCCACACTCCCGCCGTCGTCGCCGCCGATCCCGGTGCCAACGCGACCGCGCTGCTCGAGGGCCGCCTGGCCGCGAGCCCGGACCGCGAGCTGTTCGCCCTGCCGACCGAGTCGGGAGGCTGGACCCCGGTCACGGTCCGGGAGTTCCACAGCCAGGTGATCGCGCTCGCGAAGGGCTTCGTGGCCGCGGGCGTCGAGCCGGGCCAGAAGATCGGCATGATGTCGCGCACCCGCTACGAGTGGACGCTCGTCGACTTCGCCGTCTGGTACGCGGGCGCCTTCCTCGTCCCGATCTACGAGACGAGCTCCCCGGCGCAGGTCGCCTGGATCCTCGGCGACTCCGGCGCGACCTCGGTCATCGTCGAGACCGCCGATCACTTCGCGCGCTTCGACGAGGTGCACCCCGAACTCCCCCAGGTCTCGACCGTCTGGCAGATCGGCCTCGGCGACCTCGACAAGCTCGTCGCGGCGGGCGTCGACGTGCCGGATGCCGAGATCGAGCGCCGCCGCGACCTCGCGTCCGGCTCCGACGTCGCGACCCTCATCTACACCTCGGGTTCGACCGGCCGCCCCAAGGGCACGATCATCACCCACTCCAACTTCGTCGAGCTCTCGCGCAACACGGCGATCGCCCTCGAGGACGTCGTCCTCGACCCGCGCGGCGCTTCGACGCTCCTGTTCATCACCACGGCCCACGTCTTCGCGCGCCTCATCGCGGTGCTCTGCGTGCACGCCGGCGTGCGGGTGGGCCACCAGCCCGACACCCGCAACCTCATGCCGGCGATGCAGTCGTTCCGGCCGACCTTCCTGCTCGCCGTGCCGCGCGTGTTCGAGAAGGTCTACAACGTCAGCGAGCAGAAGGCCGAGACCGGCGGCAAGGGCAAGATCTTCCGGGCCGCCGCGGCCGTCGCGGTCGAGTACTCGAGCGCCCTCGAGGCCGGTTCGGTGCCGCTCGGCCTGCGCCTGAAGTTCGCCGTCTACGACCGTCTCGTCTTCGCGAAACTCCGCGCGGCCCTCGGCGGTCGCGTGAAGTTCGCCGTGTCGGGCTCCGCGCCGCTCGGCGTCCGCCTCGGCCACTTCTACCACGCGCTCGGCATCCACATCCTCGAGGGCTACGGCCTCACCGAGACGACGGCGCCCGCCTCCGTGAACCTGCCGAAGCATTCGAAGATCGGCACCGTCGGACCGGCCCTGCCCGGCGTCGGCTTCCGCATCGCCGAGGACGGCGAGATCGAGATCCAGGGCCTCAACGTCTCCCCCGGCTACTGGAACAACCCGACGGCCACCGCCGACTCGTTCGTCGACGGCTGGTTCAAGACGGGCGACCTCGGCACGCTCGACGCCGACGGCTACCTCACCATCACGGGCCGCAAGAAGGAGATCATCGTCACGGCCGGCGGCAAGAACGTCGCGCCCGCCGCGCTCGAGGACCGCATCAACTCGAGCCCCGTCATCGCGCAGTCCGTCGTCGTCGGCGACCAGCAGCCGTTCATCGCCGCGCTCGTCACGCTCGACCGCGAGATGCTGCCGACGTGGCTCGCCAACAACGGGCTCGACCCGAAGCTCACCCTCGAGGAGGCCCGCGCGAACCCGACCGTCCGCGCCGAGGTGCAGCGCGCCGTCGACGCGGCGAACGACTCGGTCTCGCGCGCGGAATCCGTGCGCAAGTTCACGATCCTGCCCGTCGAATTCACGGAGGACTCCGGCCACCTCACGCCGAAGCTCTCCATCAAGCGCAACGTGATCCTGAGCGACTTCGCCGAGGACATCGCGGCGCTCTACTCGGGCGCACCGGTCACCGAGGGCACGAGCGCCCTCGCCTGAGCGGACTCCCACGACGAGGAAGCGGCCCGGGCGATGATCGCCCGGGCCGCTTCGCACGTTCCGGCAGACATGGCGCCAGGATGACTCCGGCCCCGGTCGCTCAGAACCAGGTCGACTCGCGCACCTGCCGCATCGCCTCGCGGCGCTCGGGCTTGTCGAGCTTGTCGAGATAGACGAACCCGTCGAGGTGGTCCATTTCGTGCTGGAGTGCCTGTGCGAGCAGCCCGGAACCCTCGATGACGAGCTCGTCGCCGTCGAGGTCGATGCCGCGGACCTTCGCGTAGGAGTATCGCGGCGTCTTGAACCACAGATCCGGAACGGAGAGGCATCCTTCGTCGATCTTCTCGACTTCGCCGGAGACCTCGACGAGCTCGGGGTTCAGGATGTACCCGACCACGCCGTCCACGTTGTAGCTGAACGCCCGCAGGTTCACGCCGATCTGCGCCGCGGCGACCCCGGCCCGGCCGGGCACTCTGACGCTGTCGACGAGGTCGTCGACGAGGCCGCGGATGCGGTCGTCGATCTCGCCGATGGGTGCGGACACGGTCTTGAGGACCGGATCGCCGAAGATCCGGATGGGGCGTACTGGCACGGTGCCCTTTCAGCAAACAGCAGAGTCAGTGGCCGCGTTCGATGGGGATCCCCTCGACGACCAGTGCGGCCAGCTCTCGGGCGGCGTCGCGGGTGATGGGACGCAGTTCGTCCCAATGGACGGCGGATCCGGCCGCCAGTCGAGGATCATACGGGACGCGCACGATCTCACGGACCCGCGAGGCGAAGTGCGCCTCGATCTCGTCGAGCTTGACGAGGTGCGTCCCCTGCGTGGCCAGGTTGATCGCGACGATCGCATTGCGCACGAGCTCGCCGAAGCCGTTGGCCTCGAGCCAGGTCAGGGTCTCGGAGGCGAGCCGCGCCTCGTCCACGCTCCCGCCCGAGACGATCACGATCGAGTCGGCGCGCTGCAGCGTCGCCCGCATGACCGAGTGCACGATGCCCGTGCCGCAATCGGTGAGGACGATCGAGTAGTAGCGGGCCGCGAGCGCGGCGACGACGTTGTAGTCGTCGTCGTTGAATGCCTCGGAGAGCAGCGGGTCGGTGTCCGAGGCGAGGACGTCCAGACGCGTCGCATCGCGCGACACGAACTCCGAGAAGTCGGTGTAGCCGCCGATGGAGGAGGCGCGCTGCACGACGTCGCGCACCGTCTCGCGGGTGTGGCGCTCGACGCGCTCGGCGAGCGTTCCCCGGTCGGGGTTGGCGTCGATCGCGATGATGCGGTCGTCGCGCGCGTCCGCGAGCGCCATGCCGAGCAGCGTCGTCACGGTCGTCTTGCCGACGCCGCCCTTGCGGGTGAGCACCGGCACGAAGCGCGCGCCGCCCTCGAACTTGCGACCGATGCGCGCGTTCATGGCCTTGTGCGCGCGCACCTTGGCCGAGTCGCCGAGGTTCACCGCGTGGAACGAGACCTCGTAGAGGAAGCGGTTGAACGCGCCCTGCGGCACCGGCTTGCCGGTGCGCGAGACGTCGATGAGGCGGTCTGCCGTGAGCGAGTCGGCCGACTCGGGGCCGTCGCCGCTGAGCGGGGCCTCGCTCGACTCGATGGCGTCGACGGGCACGTCGACGATCGCGACGTGGCTGCCCGTATCGGTGCGCACCCGTTCCCGCCGCGTGCGCAGGCGGTCGGCGGCGAGCATCGCCGCGTACGGCGACTCGCTCCGAGCCGCGAGGTAGGCGGCCTGCGCCTGCGGCGTGACGATCGGCACCGACGACGTGGTGACGCCGTCGACGATGCCGGGATTCACCGCGACGTCGTCGATGGCAACGGCCACCTCGTCATCGGGCATCTCGTGCACCGGCCCCGCCGGCAGCTCGACGTGCAGGCTCAGACGGTCGGCGACGCTCGTGTCGACGACCCCCGACGTCTGCCCCCCGTCGATGCCGTCGGCACGCCCCTCGCCGTCGAAGTTCTCCGTACTGGAATTCGAGTTTCCTCCGGTCACCGAACACCCCTCCTGATCGATGCGAACGTTGCGCCACTCTAGCGCAGGAGGTCAGCGGGGCCGCACCACCACGAGGAGGTCGCCGGCTTCCACCTGCTGCGTCTTCGGGATCGCGACGCGCTCCACGATTCCCGCGACGGGCGTCGTGATGGCCGCTTCCATCTTCATGGCCTCGATCGAGGCGACGGCCTGTCCAGCGGCGACCTCGGCGCCCTCGTCGACCTGCAGCGTGACGACGCCGGAGAACGGCGCCGGAACGTGGCCGGGCTGGGAGGCATCCGCCTTCTCGGCCGCCTTCGACTCGACGGCGACCGAGCGATCGCGCACGTAGACCGGCCGGAGCTGGCCGTTCAGCACGGTCATGACCGTGCGGATGCCCTTCTCGTCGGCCTCGCTGATGGCTTCGAGCCCCGCGTAGAGGCGCACGCCCTTGTCGATCTCGACGACGTGCTCGGCGCCGGGTCGCAGCCCGTAGAGGTAGTCGGCCGTGTCGACCGGCGAAAGGTCGCCGAACAGCTCGCGGAGCTGCTCGAACTGGCGGGTCGGCGCCGGGAAGAGCAGGGTGTTGAGCGTGCTGCGGCGCGTCGCGCTGTCGCTCTCGAGCCCCGCGCGGTCGTCCGGCGTGAGCTCGTTGACGCCGACGCGGACGTCGCGGCCTGCGAGCACCTTGGTGCGGAACGGCTCCGGCCAACCGCCCGGCAGGTCGCCGAGCTCGCCGGCCATGAAGCCGATGACGGAGTCGGGCACGTCGTAGCGCTCGGGGTTCGCGGCGAAGTCGGCGGGGTCGGCCTTGACCGCGGCGAGGTGCAGGGCGAGGTCGCCGACCACCTTCGAGGACGGCGTGACCTTCGGCACGCGGCCGAGGATCTCGTTCGCCGCGGCGTAGAGGTCCTCGATGAGCTCGAAGTCGTCGGCGAGGCCGAGGGCGATGGCCTGCTGACGCAGGTTGGAAAGCTGCCCGCCGGGGATCTCGTGCTTGTAGACGCGGCCGGTCGGGCCGGGCAGCCCCGATTCGAACGGACGGTAGAGGTGGCGGACCGCCTCCCAGTACGGTTCGAGGTCGCACACCGCGGCGAGCGAAAGACCCGTGTCGCGCTCGGTGTGGGCGAGCGCGGCGACGAGGGCCGACGCGGAAGGCTGGCTCGTCGTGCCCGCCATCGGCGCGGAGGCGACGTCGACCGCATCGACGCCCGCCTGGCTCGCCGCGAGCAGGGTCGCGAGCTGGCCGCCCGCGGTGTCGTGGGTGTGCAGGTGCACCGGCAGATCGAATCGCTCGCGCAGCGCCGTGACGAGCTTCGCCGCGGCGCTCGGGCGCAGGAGGCCCGCCATGTCCTTGATGGCGAGGATGTGCGCGCCGGCGTCGACGATCTGCTCCGCGAGGCCGAGGTAGTAGTCGAGCGTGTAGAGCGACTCGGCGGGGTCGAGCAGGTCGCCGGTGTAGCAGAGCGCGACTTCGGCGACCGCCGCATCCGTCGCGAGCACCGCGTCGATGGCGGGCCGCATCTGGGAGACGTCGTTGAGCGCGTCGAAGATGCGGAAGACGTCGACGCCGGTCGCCTGCGCCTCGCGCACGAACGCGTCGGTGACCTCGGTCGGGTACGGCGTGTAGCCGACCGTGTTGCGGCCGCGCAGCAGCATCTGGATGGCGATGTTCGGCAGCGACTCCCGGAGCGCCGCGAGGCGCTCCCACGGGTCCTCGCCGAGGAAGCGGAGGGCCACGTCGTAGGTCGCGCCGCCCCAGGCCTCGACCGAGAGCAGCCCCGGGGTGAGGCGTGCGACGTACGGGGCGACCGCGACGAGGTCGCGGGTGCGCACGCGGGTCGCGAGGAGCGACTGGTGGGCGTCGCGGAAGGTCGTCTCGGTGACGGCGAGCTCGGTGCGAGCGCGCAGATCGGCGGCGAAGCCGGCCGGGCCGAGCTCGAGGAGGCGCTGGCGCGACCCCGACGGCGCCGGGACCGAGAGGTCGATCGCAGGGAGCTTGGCGGCCGGCGAGACGGTCGTCGGCGCGGCGCCGTGCGGCTGGTTGACGGTGACGTCGGCGAGCCAGTTGAGGATCTTCGTGCCGCGGTCCTTGGAGACCCGGCCTTTGAAGAGCTGCGGGCGTTCCTCGATGAACGCGGTCGAGAGGTCGCCGACGGCGAAGTCGGGGTCGTCGAGGACGGCCTGCAGGAACGGGATGTTGGTGGCCACGCCGCGGATGCGGAACTCGGCGAGCGAGCGCTTGGCGCGCGCCACCGCGGACGGGAAGTCGTGCGCGCGGCACGTGAGCTTCGCGAGCATCGAGTCGAAGTGGGGGCTGATCTGGGCGCCCGGGTTGATCGTGCCGCCGTCGAGACGGACGCCCGCGCCGCCCGGCGACCGGTACGTCGTGATGCGGCCGGTGTCGGGGCGGAAGCCCGCGGTCGGGTCCTCGGTCGTGATGCGGCACTGCAGGGCTGCGCCGCGCAGGCGCAGCTCGGACTGCACCAGCCCGAGCTCGGCGAGGGTCGCGCCGGCGGCGATGCGCATCTGGGAGAGCACGAGGTCGACGTCGGTGACCTCCTCGGTCACCGTGTGCTCGACCTGGATGCGCGGGTTCATCTCGATGAAGACGTGCTCGCCGGCCCGCTCCCCCGCGGTGTCGAGGAGGAACTCGACGGTGCCCGCGTTGACGTAGCCGATCGACTTCGCGAAGGCGATCGCGTCCCGGTAGAGGGACTGCCGGATCTCGTCGGACAGGTTCGGGGCCGGCGCGATCTCGACGACCTTCTGGTGGCGGCGCTGCACCGAGCAGTCGCGCTCGAAGAGGTGCATCGTGTCGCCCGTGCCGTCGGCGAGGATCTGGACCTCGATGTGGCGCGGGCGCAGCACGGCCTGCTCGAGGAACATGGTCGGGTCGCCGAAGGCGCTGTCGGCCTCCCGCATCGCCTCCTCGAGCGCCGGGCGGAGCTCGTCAGGCGTGTTCACCCGTCGCATGCCGCGGCCGCCGCCGCCGGCGACGGCCTTCGCGAAGATCGGGAAGCCGATCGCCTCGGCGCCCGCGAGCAGTTCCTCGATGTCGCGCGAGGGCGGCGTGGAACGCAGCACGGGCACGCCGGCGGCGATCGCGTGCTCCTTCGCCGTGACCTTGTTGCCGGCCATCTCGAGGACCTCGGCGGACGGCCCGATGAAGGCGATGCCGGCGTCGGCCGCGGCACGGGCGAGGTCGGGGTTCTCGGAGAGGAAGCCGTAGCCGGGGTAGATCGCGTCCGCACCGGACTCCTTGGCCACTCGGACGATCTCGGCGACATCGAGGTAGGCGCGCACCGGGTGCCCCGGCTCGCCGATCTGGTACGCCTCGTCGGCCTTCAGACGATGCAGCGAGTTGCGATCCTCGTACGGGTAGACCGCGACCGTCTTGGCTCCGAGCTCGACGGCCGCACGGAATGCGCGGATCGCGATCTCACCGCGGTTGGCGACCAGGATCTTCTCGAACATGTCGTCCTCTCGGGCATTTCGGGGGGCGGCCGCTGCGACGATGCATTCGGCTCAGGCAACGCTGAGCATCCGACCGGCTACTCAAGGTAACGTATCTGCTCGTGCATGTATTGAGCGTCAGTTCGCTGAAAGGCGGCGTCGGAAAGACCACGGTGACCCTGGGTCTCGCGTCCGCCGCGTTCGCACGGGGCATCCGGACGCTCGTCGTCGACCTCGACCCGCAGTCGGATGTCTCGACGGGCATGGACATCCAGGTGGCCGGTCATCTCAACGTCGCCGACGTCCTCGCCTCGCCGAAGGAGAAGATCGTCCGTTCGGCGATCGCGCCGAGCGGCTGGACCCGGTCGATTCCGGGTTCCACCATCGACGTCCTGATCGGCAGCCCGTCCGCGATCAATTTCGACGGTCCGCATCCTTCGATCCGCGACATCTGGAAGCTCGAGGAGGCGCTCGCCAACGTCGAGGCCGACTACGAGCTCGTGCTGATCGACTGCGCCCCCTCGCTCAACGCGCTCACGCGCACCGCGTGGGCTGCGAGCGACCGCGTCGCCGTCGTCACCGAGCCCGGACTCTTCTCCGTCGCCGCGGCCGACCGAGCGCTGCGCGCCATCGAGGAGATCCGACGCGGACTCTCCCCCCGGCTCCAGCCCCTCGGCATCATCGTGAACCGCGCCCGCGTGCAATCGCTCGAGCACCAGTTCCGCATCAAGGAGCTGCGCGACATGTTCGGCCCCCTCGTGCTCTCGCCCCAGCTGCCCGAGCGCACGTCGCTGCAGCAGGCGCAGGGCGCGGCCAAGCCGCTGCACATGTGGCCCGGCGAATCGGCCGAGGAGATGGCGCGCAACTTCGATCAGCTGCTCGACCGGGTGCTGCGCACGGCGCGCGTCGGCGAGTACGCCGGCCTCGACCCGCTCTACGAGCCGGCCTCCGACTACCTCGGTCTCTGACCGAACCGACGGCCCGCGGCACCCGATGCCGCGGGCCGTCGGCGTACCCCGGTCGGGTAGAAGCCGACAGGACGACTCGACGCGCCGCACGGAACGACCGGCGCCCGGCCGACCGACGGCGCCGCGATCGCGGCGCGGGCGTCATCCTCGACGCGATCGCACTGCACCGCAGCGCCCGCGTCGGTCGAGCCGATGTCAGGAGATGCGGCGCGCCCGTTCAGTGCGGCGGAGCGCGAGCTCGTCGTGCGGGTGCGGCTCGGCCGCGTTCGCATCGAGTTCGACGAGCGTCGACTCGACTTCGCGGAGGACCTTGCCCACGGCGATGCCGAAGACGCCCTGCCCGCGGTTGACGAGATCGATGACCTCGTCGTCGGAGGTGCAGAGGTAGACGCTCGCGCCGTCGCTCATGAGCGTCGTCTGCGCCAGATCCTGGATGCCGAGCTCGCGCAGCCGCGTGACGGCGACCCTGATCTGCTGAAGCGAGATGCCGGTGTCGAGGAGGCGCTTCACGAGCTTCAGCACGAGGATGTCGCGGAACCCGTAGAGCCGTTGCGACCCGGAACCGGCGGCGCCGCGGACCGTGGGTTCGACGAGCTCGGTGCGGGCCCAGTAGTCGAGCTGGCGATAGCTGATCCCGGCCGCTCGTGCGGCGACGGCGCCGCGGTAGCCCTCGTGCTCGTCGTACTCGGGCATCCCGTCGGTGAAGAGCAGTCCGAGGTCGTAGCGGGACTGGTCGCGGCGGCTGAGTTCGCTCATCCGCTCCCCCTCTGCTCTCTGGAAAACGTCGACCGATCGGTCGACGTTTCAACGCTACCCACCGTCGGCGGGGCGATCAAACACATCCGGTCGAAGGGCCCGGCGTGTCGGACGATCAGCGCGCGATGCGGCCGACGGCGCTGCGCAGGAGGAGCGAATGCACCGCTTCGAGGTGCGTGCCGAGTTCGCGGGCGTGCTCGGCTGCCCGGGCACGGCCGGCGGCGTCGGCGCGCTTCGCGAGCGGCGAGACGGCGGCCTCGACGATGCCGGCTTCCCGGTCGACGGCGCCGCGCACACCGCGGAGGTGGCGCGGTTCGACGCCCGCAGCCGCGAGTCCGGCGAGGGCGCGCAGCATCGCGAGCGAGTCGTCGCCATAGTGCTCGGCCGGAGGCAGGAGCGAAGCGGAGACGGCCTGATCGAGCAGCGCCGTCGTTGCGCCCGCGGCTTCGACGAGTTGCGACCGCGTGTAGCGCGCGGCGGGCGGCGCCGCCGTCGCACCGGGCAGGGCCGGAGTCGAACCGTCGTCGACGGCATCGAGCTGGGCCCGGATGACCTTGAGGGGCAGATAGTGGTCGCGCTGCATCGCGAGGATGTGCGCGATGCGCTCGACGTCGCCGTCGGAGAACTTGCGGTAGCCGGACGCCGAGCGCGCCGGCGTCACGAGCCCCTGCTCCTCGAGGAAGCGCACCTTCGACCCGGTCAGTTCCGGGAACTCCGGCTGCAGCCGCGCCAGCACGGCACCGATGGAGAAACGGTGCTCAGGACCGCGCGCGTTCGCCGAAGCGGTGGCGGTCACGCCTGGCTGCCCACCGGTACCAGGTCGAGCCGGGAGGCGTAGAACGTGAGGCGGTACTTGCCGACCTGCACCTCGGCGCCGTCGGAGAGCAGCGCCGTCTCGATGCGCACGCCGTCGAAGTAGGTGCCGTTCAGGGAGCCGAGGTCTTTCACCTCGAACGCGTTGCCGTGGCGCAGGAACTCGGCGTGCTTGCGCGAGACCGTGACGTCGTCGAGGAAGATGTCGGCGTCGGGGTGGCGGCCCACCGTCGTCAGATCGGCGTCGAGCAGGAAGCGCGCACCGGCGTTCGGACCGCGTCGCACGATCAGCAGTGCGGATCCGCTCGGCAGCGCCGCGATCGCCTCCTGCTCCTCGGGCGTGACGGTGCTGTCGAATCCAGCGAGCTGTGCGGCCGCCTCTCGGCTGAAGCCGATCGTCGAGTCCGTGCCGTCGCTGATCGGCGCCGGCGTCGTGCTCGGATTCGCCTGCTCGTTCTCGAAATCGGGTTCGACCACGGTGACCTCCTGTTCATTCAAGCGTATCCGATACGGACGACGATCCGCCGACCGGAATCCGGATGGAGCGGGCGGTTTCGACCGCGTAGACGATTCCCGACCACCAGTAGAGGAACGCGCCCCAGAGCGTCACGGCCCAGCCGACGGGCTCCGCGATCGCCGCGGTGGCGGGCACCGCGACGGCGAGCAGCATGAGCGGCACGCCGCAGAACAGCGCGAACGTCGCGATCTTCCCGAGCCGGTGCACCGCCGGCGGGCCGTAGCCGTGCCGGGCGAGGATGACGCCGAGGACGATGAGCATGACGTCCCTGCCCACGATGACGACGAAGATCCACCACGGGACGAGGCCGCGGACGGCGAAGCCGATGAGCGCGGCGAGGATGTACAGGCGGTCGGCAGCGGGATCGAGGAGCTGTCCGAGCCGGGTGACCTGGCCGAAACGACGCGCGATCCAGCCGTCGGCGAGATCCGTCAGGCTCGCGATCACGAGGACGACGAGCGCGGCGACGTCCGATCCCTGCACGATGAGCGCGAGGAAGACGGGGACGAGGAGGAGCCGGAGCAGGCTCAGCGCGTTCGGCACCGTCCAGATCCGCGTACTCGGCGCGGCGCTCTCCCCACCCACACGGGGAGTCTAGCCAGCCCTAGAATGCCGCCATGAATCCCCTGTTCGTGTGTCTCGCACTCTGCGCCGTCGTGATCGTGGGCACCTGGATCGCGTCGGTCGTGACGAACGAGCACTCCTGGGTCGACCGCATCTGGTCCATCGCACCCATCGCCTACGTCTGGATCTTCGCGGGCGCGGCCGGGCTCGCCGATCCCCGGCTGAACCTCATGGCGCTGCTCGTGACGCTCTGGGGCGTGCGGCTCACCTTCAACTTCGCGCGCAAGGGCGGGTACCGGCCGCACCAGGGCGAGGACTACCGCTGGGCGATCCTGCGGGCGCGCCTGACGCGCGGGCAGTTCGCGGCGTTCAACGTCCTCTTCATCACGATCTACCAGAACCTGCTGATCCTTGGGATCACGCTGCCGGCGCTGACGGTCTACACGGCCGGCCGGAGCCCCCTCGGCGTCTGGGACTTCGTGCTCGCGGCCCTGTTCCTCGTCTTCCTCGCCGGCGAGACCGTCGCCGACCAGCAGCAGTGGGACTTCCACCGTCGGAAGGCCGCGGAGACCGCCGCCGGCCGCACGCCCTCGCCCCGATTCCTGCAGACCGGCTTGTTCCGGTTCTCACGCCACCCCAACTTCTTCTGCGAGCAGGCGCAGTGGTGGGTGCTCTACGGCTTCGCGATCGCGGCGACGGGCGTCTGGCTGCACTGGACGCTCGCGGGCGCCGTGCTGCTGACCCTCCTCTTCATCGGCTCGACGGTGTTCACCGAGTCGATCACCCGATCCCGTTACCCCGAGTACCGCGCGTACCAGGCGCGCACCTCGATGCTCGTACCGTGGCTGCCCGGCCGTCAGGACGAGCACTCGGAGCCGGTCGAGGCCTGACCGAGGGTCGTCAGCCTTCGGCCAGTGCGGCGGCGAGCTCGGGCCACGACTCGGCGAACCGCGGATGCAGGTCGAGGTCGCCGACTTCGGCGATCGGCACCCAGCGCAGCTCGAGCGACTCCTGGTCGCTCACGACGGGGTCGAACGCCCGGCGGGTCCGTGCGATGACCGTGGTGTAGCTCCAATAGCCGAGGTCGAGCACTCGCGTGCCTCGCACGTCGACGACGCCGGCGGGCACCCCGGCTTCCTCGCCCGCCTCGCGGAGCGCGGCGTCGATCGCGGGTTCGCCCTCGTCGCGTGCGCCGCCCGGGATGCCCCAGGTGCCGCCGAAGTGGCTCCAGTGCGCCCGGTGCTGCAGCAGGATGCCGCGCTCGCGGTCGTGCAGGAGGAGGCCTGCGGCGCCGAAGCGCCCCCAGTACCGCTCGCCCGACGGCCCCTCGACCCAACCGTCTCCCGTGCGAACTCCCATGGCACCAGCATGCCAGCCGCAGCGCCCGCGGACCGGGCTCGATCGCGTAGCGTGACGTGGATGAGCGCGAGCGTGCGGACCGATGCCTGGCTGTGGGCGGTGCGGCAGTTCAAGACCCGTTCCGCGGCGACGGCCGCATGCCGGGCCGGACACGTGCGCGTGAACGGCGAGCGCGCCAAAGCCGCGCAGCCGCTCCGCATCGGCGACGAGCTGCGGGTCCGGGTCGAGGGCTTCGACCGCATCCTCGTCGTGAAGGCGCTCATCGCCAAGCGCGTCGGCGCGGCGCCCGCCGCCGAGGCGGTCGACGACCGTACGCCGCCGCGACCGCCGCGGACCCTCGCCGGCGACGTGCCGATGCGCGACCGCGGCGCCGGTCGGCCGACCAAGCGCGAACGCCGCGACCTCGAACGGCTGCGCGGCCGAGACGCCTGAGCGCTCGGCGCCGAAGCGCGCGTACGCTGACGGCATGGCCCACGTCCTCGCCCACGAACCGGATGCCCGCCGCTACACGCTGCACATCGGCGATCGCCTCGCGAGCGTGCTCGACTACCGGGTGCTCGGCGAGGCCGTGTCGTTCGTGCACACCTTCACCGCGCCGCCGTACCGGGGCACCGGGCTCGCGGGCGAGCTCGTCGAGTTCGCCGTCGACGACGTCGAGTCGCGGACCGGCTACCGCATCGTGCCGAGCTGCTGGTACGTCGCCGAGTGGTTCGAGCGCCACCCGGAACGAGCGTCGCTGCTGTCGCGTCGGGCGGGTTGAACCGCCCGGCCGGATGCACGCGAGGGACGCGCCGGAATCGACGCGTCCCCCTCGTGGGTGCTGATCAGTACCAGTTCACGGACTGCGAGTGGCCCCAGGCCGCGCACGGCGTGCCGTAGGCGCGGGAGATGTAGTCCAGGCCCCAGCTGATCTGGGTCGAGGCGTTGCTCTGCCAGTCCGAACCGGCCGAGGCCATCTTCGAACCGGGCAGCGCCTGCGGGATGCCCGTCGCGCCGCTGCCGGCGTTGTACGCCTGGTAGTTCCAGCCGGACTCCTTGCTCCAGAGGCTGACGAGGCAGGAGAACTGGTCGCCGCCCCAGCCGTACTTCGAAGCGGCCATGCTCTGCGCGGTGGCCTTGGCGCCCTCGACGGTGTTCGCCGCGGCCTGCGCCGCCGCAGCGTCCGCCGCCGCCTTCGCTGCTGCCGCTGCGGCGGCCTCGGCCGCCTGGCGGTCGTGCTCCTCGGTCGCGGCGCGGGTCTTCTCGGCCTCGGCCTTCGTCTCGGTGGTGAGTTCGGTGATGTCGGCGACCGACATGGTCGCGTAGTCGCCGAGCGAGGCGACGGAGGTCTGGAGGGCGGAGGCATCCACCTTGCCGTCCGCGGCGGCGATGACGCCGTTTGCGGCGGAGATGGTGTCGCGCGCGTCCTTGCCGGCGCGCGCTTCGGAGATGTTCGAATATGCGCCCAACTGCGAGGAGTCGTACGCGCCGGCCTGCCCGTTGGCGGTGGTCTCGGCGATGGACGCCTGCGTGTCCACGGACGCCTGCACGGTGAAGCCGGTGCCGACGGCCACGGCGACCGCGGCGATGGCAGCGGCGCCGAACATGAGGCGGCGGTGTCCGACTCGAGCGCGTCGGGCGGCCTTGCGGGTCGGCTCGGGGAGGATTGCGAGCGTGGTGGAGGGGGTGGGAACCGGAGTCTGTTCGTTCATGGGGGAAGAGGCGGCTTGGCGGGTTTCGAGTTCGCTGCGTCTCCGCGGCGCACGGCACGGCCGGTCTGGGCCGAACGGCGCGACGGAGTGGATCGGGTTGATCTCGGGTTGCACCCCCAAGCCCGGGGCGCGACGTCAACGACAGTCGCCCTCCCTGGACGAATGGGGTCGAGAACCTGACAGAACCCTCAACTGCGGCCCGCGACGCCCGGAACGGCGCGGATCGCGGGGCGGCTCAAGAGTTGCGCAGGAAGCTCAAGTTCCGCCTAAGCACGCGGTTTCGGCGACTTCGGCGTCCGTCCGCGCGGGGCCGGGGCGTCGCGCTCCGGGGCTTCGCCGGCGTCGTCGGCGTCGCTCGTGGGGGCCTCCTCGACGACGACTCCGACGAGGACTTCGGACGGCTCCTCGTCCTCGGCATCCTCGACGACGTCCTCCGGCGTCGTGTCGGCGTCCTCGTCCGGCGTGTCCTCGACGACGGTCTCGCCGCGGGGACGCTGCACCAGCTCGAGGATGACGACCGCGAGGAGCGCGAGCACGAGCGTCCAGACGACGAGCCCGACCGAGAGCGGGCGCACGAACAGGATGACGGCGGAGGCGGCGAGGATGACGAGGAGGCGCAGCTCCCGGATGTGCCGTCCGATCCACTCGCCCCATCGACCGGTGCCGATGCCGCGTCGGTCGCCCGCGGCGCGCAGCGCGGCCGTCTGCTCGCGCCAGCCGGAGCGGATCGCGCGCGAGGCCTCGAACGGTCCCGAGTACCAGGCGACGAGGGCGAGCAGCAGTCCGAGCACGATGCCGACGATCGCGGTCTCGCGCATCCGTTCGATGAGGCCGCCGTAGAGCGCGGCGAGCGCGTCGCCGGGCACGACGTCCGCGGGGATCGCCGCGGCGAGCACGGCGTAGGCGATGCCGAACCCGGCGAGGAGGATCGCCATGATCGCGGCGAAGACGAGGGCGACGACGACGAGCATCCGGAGCGGTCGGCGCGCGATGAGGACGGCGCCGGCGAGGAGCGCGACCGCGACCCAGGGCAACCAGGTGCCGACGGCGGTGGCCACGCCGTAGAGGACCCGGATCTGGGCGAGCGCGGCGGCCTGGGCGATCGTCACCTCGACGTCGACGACCGGGATCTGCGCCGCGATCCCGATGCCGCGGGATTCGAGCTGCGCCTTGATCTCCTCGATCACCGGGCCCAGATTGATCGAGAGCGTGCCGCTCGAATCGAGCTGCAGGCCGGAATCCGTGTCGCCCTGGAGCGCCGCGATGGCCTGGGCATGGCTGAGCCGGAGCGATTCGGTCCAGATCGTCTCGAACGCCTCCGAGGCGACGAAGCGCTCGATGGTGTTGCGCACCACGGTGCGCAGGCCGTCGGCCGCCGGACCGGCGAGGGCTTGGAGCGCGGCCGTCGCCCGCGGCCCGGTGCCGAGATCCACGATGCCCTCGACGATCGAGTTCGTGAGCTCGTCGTAGTCGACGTGGTTCTCGATCGCCGTGGCGGCCTGGTCGACGACCAACTCCTGCACGGCGGGGTCCTCCGCGAGCGAGGCGAACGTCGCGACGAACGCGTCGGTGTCGGTCAGCTGCACCCGCGCCCACGCCGAGACGACGGCGACGGGCGCCAGCAACGTACCGACGACGATGAGCACCACGGCGACGACGGTGCGCCACCGTCCGGTGCGTCCTCGCGGACCTGCTGCTGCGTCCGGCGCGACCCGGGCGGTGTCGAGCTCGGCCCGCAGCCTGGCGTTCTCGGCTTCGAGCACTGCCAGCTTCGCTGCGGTGTCAACGGCGTCAGACATCGATTCCCCCCGGTCGTCGTCCTGCTGGCATTCTGCCGTGCCGAACGTCCCGAAGGGAAGACGCCGGGCTCAGGCGGCGAGGTATCGGACACGACGCCCGAGCATCCCGTCGCCGAAACGCTTCGCCATGACCTCGACGGCATCGGGATGCTCGTCGATCATCACGAACCGGCGTTCGAGGCGGCGGGCGGCATCGCCCGCGGTGCCGCTGCCGGCGAACGGATCGAGCACGAGGTCGCCGGGCTCGGTGAGCGCCCCGATGAGCCGGCGCAGCACGCCGATGGGCTTCTGGGTGGGGTACCCGGTCTTCTCCCGGCCCGTCGTCGACACGATCGTGTGCCACCAGACGTCGCTCGGCAGGGCGCCGGCATCGCGATCGGACTCGGTCGACAGGCCGGGGGCCGTGAACCGCTCCGCGGCCGCGGCGGCGCCGTCGAAGCGGAAGCGCCGGGCGTCCTTCGCGTAGACGAGCAGGTTGTCGTGCTTCGCGGGCCAGCGCTTGGTCGAGCGGGCGCCGTAGTCGTAGGCCCAGACGATCTCGGCGACGAACTGCTCGGCACCGAAGAGGGCGTCGAGTGCGAGCCGGGCGTAGTGCACCTCCCCCGCGTCGAGATGGAGCACGAGGACGCCGTCGGCGGCGAGCAGCCGGTGCAGCTCGGCGATGCGCGGCTCGAGGAAGCCCCAGTAGTCGTCGAAGCGGTCGCGGTAGCTGAGCGCTCGGCCCTTCACGACCTCGTACGAGCGGCCCTGGAAGCCGATGCGCGTGCCGGCGTCCGAGCGGATGTGCGTGATCGACTGCCGCGTCTGCACGCGCCCGGAGTTGAACGGCGGGTCGAGGTAGACCAGCCGGAAGGCCTCGTCCGGCAGATCGCGCAGGACCGGCAGATTGTCGCCCGCGACGACGAGATCCCATGCGTCGTCGAGCGCGATCGGTCCGGGGGTGCGCGGTTCGGGCTGGACGGTCACGGTCCTCGACCCTATCGGTCGTTGCATCGGAGGGTCCGAGCGGATCACCAGACTGCCCGGATAGCGTCGATGCCGTGAACACCCCCCACGCCGTCGACGCCTCGACCGGTCCGGATCCCGAGGGCCGCGCGCCCGAGGCATCCGAACCCGAGACCTCGACCGCGCCCGCCCTGCTCACCCCCCATGCCCAGCGGTCGCTCGACGCGCTCGACGCGCCGACCCTCGACGAGATGCGCCGCCTCCGCGACGAGACCGACCGATTCTTCGCGCGGTATCGCTACGGCATGGAAGAGGTGCTGACGAAGCTCGAGATCCTGCGCGACGAGTTCAGCCGCACCTTCGACTACAACCCCATCGAGCATCTCGGCAGCCGGCTCAAGTCGGTCGACTCCGTCGTCACCAAGCTCGAGCGCAAGGGCATCGAGGCGACGTTCGAATCGATCGCGACGGCCATCACCGACATCGCGGGCGTCCGCGTCACCTGCAGCTTCATCTCGGACGTCTACCGGGTGTTCGACCTGCTCGTCAGCCAGCCCGACCTCACCGTCCGCAAGGTCAAGGACTACATCGCGGACCCGAAGCCGAACGGCTACCAGAGCCTGCACGTCATCGTCGAGGTGCCGGTATTCCTCTCGACGGGGCCGCACCAGGTGCCCGTCGAAGTCCAGATCCGCACGAGCGCCATGGACTTCTGGGCGAGCCTCGAGCACAAGATCTACTACAAGTACGACCGCCAGGTGCCGGCCGAGCTCCTCGACGGGCTCACCGAGGCAGCCCGCACCGCGTCCGAGCTCGACGAACGCATGGAGTCGCTGCACCGGTCCGTGCACGGGATGCCCGCGCCGCTCGCGCTCGAGCCGCCGATCGGCGCCGCGCGGCGGCCCGGCGCCGTCGACCCGCGGACCGGTCCGATCGCGGTCTGAGCCGGTCGGGTCTCACTCGGCCTTGCGGCGGCTCGGCTGCACCCGCGGCGGCTCGCCCGGCATCTTCGGGAAGTCCGGCGGGAACGGCAGTTCGCCGAGACCGGCGGACAGATCCGCCTCCCACGCCTCGAGCAGTGGCGCAAGCACGCCGGGGCGCGCCGCCGCGAATCCCTCCCACGCGTCGCCGCGCTCGCGCAGGCGCGCCGGCACCGTGCGCACGGAGAAGGCCGACGGGTCGAGCCCCTCGAGCTCGTCCCAGGCGACCGGGCAGGAGACCGGCGCTCCCGGCCGGGCCCGTGGGCTGTACGCGCCCGCCATCGTGCGGTCGCGGTTCGCCTGGTTGTAGTCGAGGAAGATCCGCTCGCCGCGCTCCTCCTTCCACCACGCCGTCGTGACCCGATCGGGCATCCGCGCTTCGAGCCGTCGGCAGAGGGCGATGACGCCGTGCCGGACGTCGAGGAACTCGTGCTCGGGCGCGAGCGGAGCGAAGACGTGCAGGCCGCGGCCGCCGCTCGTCTTCACGAACGGGTCGAACCCGAGCTCGACGAGCAGCGTCTGCAGCGCCCGGGCGACGTCGACCGCGTCGCCGAAGTCGGTGCCGGGCTGGGGATCGAGGTCGATGCGCAATTGGTCGGGGAGGTCGCTCGCCGCGGCCCGCGACGGCCACGGATGGAAGACCACCGTGTTCATCTGCACCGCCCACACGAGGGAGGCGGGCTCGTCGAGCACGAGCTGCGGATGCGACCGGCCGCTCGGGTAGGTCACCTCGCTCGCACGGACCCACTCCGGCGTGCCCTTGGGCGGGTTCTTCGAGAAGAAGGTCTCATCCTGGATGCTCCCTCGCACGCGTTCGAGCGAGACGGGACGGTCGCCGATCGCCCGCAGCATGGGTTCGGCGACCGCCTCGACGTAGTCGGCCAGTTCGCCCTTCGTGACCCCGGCATCCGGCCAGATCACCCGCTCGGGGTGGGTCAGCCGCACCTGTCGGGGCCCGTCGGGGCCGTCGAGTTCCCGCAGCTCGCCGTCCATGCCCGGAGGCTACCCGACGTGGGCGCCCGCCGCGACGGCGGCGAGCGACGCGGGCGCCGGTTCATCGACGGGCCGGAGGAGGAAGAGCCGCACGGCGCGGCCGGACTCCCGCTCATAGCCGCGGTAGCCGGGCCATTGCGCCTCGATGCGCCGCCAGGCGGCGTCGCGCTCGGCCTCCGGGATGCGAGACGCCCGGACCGTGAGCAGGCGCCCGCGGACGTCGATGACCGCGACGGGATGCGCGGCGAGATTGGCCGTCCACGCGGGATGGCGCTCGCGGGCGAAGCTCGTGCCGGCGACGATCGCGCGGCCCTGCCCGTCGGGCGTGTACATGAGGTGGGCGGAGCGGACGACGCCGCTGTGCGCACCGACCGTGTGCAGGACGAGCGACGGGACGAGGAGCCCGGCGATCTGGAGCCGGCCGCCGGAGAGCCGGCCGAGCAGCCGCTCGAACACCGGGAGAAGCCGGGGGGCGCCGGCACGGAAGAGGCGAGTTCGGGTGAGCGGCGCGACGACCGCGCGCACTGCTCGGACGACGACGGGAGTGCCGGTCGGATCCGGTGGCAGGATGCGCTCGGGCGCGTCGTCGTGGCTCACGGGGGCGAGGCTAGCGGATCACCGGTACACCCGATCGATGCGCCACTCGCCGCCCTCGGTCGCCACGACGTCGACCACGACGCTCTCGCCGTCGTCGACGGCCGTCGCCTGGAAGCGCCACCCGATGCGGGGCTCGGGCGCGTGCGTGAGCATGGGCGGCAACCACTCGGCCCGCTGGTGCAACGGCGTCGGCTGATCGCTGACCCGCCACCGCCGGCCGCCCCAGACGAGGCGCGCCGGACGGTCGTCGACGAGCCAGAGTGCGACTTCCTCGCCGGTCGAGATCATCCGCCGCTCCTTCGATCCATTCGAACATACGTTCGACTGCTCCGAGGATACGTCACGGCTCCCCGCCGGCCAAGCGGCCGTGGACGTCGGCGTCGTTCCGGGCGTGTCACGATTCGGTGACGAACGCTCGTCCGCCTGCCACCGGGCGACCGATGTGTGGTTTTCTCAGGCTGGAGACCCGGCAGCACCGGGTCTTCGCAGCACCAGGCGAGCCGCACCACCCGAACCGGGCAGAACGATCCGCCGAGTCCGGGCGTCCCGCGTCCGGAGGCCGCCCGCGGCCGCCCGACCCCCGATCCACCGACCGCGGCGCTCGTCGATACCGGCACGAGCGACCGCACCCCCGACCTCGCGGTCGGAGCAGCGCCGACAGCGGCGCAGGAGCGCAACCGGCGTTCCGAGGAACAACGAAGGAAAGACACACCCAATGGCCACTGGCACCGTCAAATGGTTCAACGCCGAAAAGGGCTTCGGCTTCATCTCCCCCGACGACGGCAGCGACGACGTCTTCGCCCACTTCTCGGCGATCTCCGGCAACGGCTACCGCAACCTCGTCGAGGCCCAGAAGGTCGAGTACGACGTCGAGCAGGGCCCCAAGGGCCTGCAGGCGGCGAACATCCGCGCCCTCTGAGCAGTTGATCCCGGCACGCGCCGGGCGGCCGTGCGGCGTCCCCCGCACCGACCGCCCGGCGCGTCCGCGTTTCCCGCCGGTCGAGATCGGCCGAGAACGCCGAAGGGCGCCGGGTCCCCCGGCGCCCTTCGCGTCCTCGTGCGGTGCTCAGTACCAGCCGTTGGCGCTGAAGCTGTTCCACGCGTTGCAGGGCGAGCCGTAGCGGCCCTGCACGTACCCGAGGCCCCAGCGGATCTGGGTGGCCGGGTTCGTCGCCCAGTCGGCGCCCGCGGACGCCATCTTCGACGCCGGCAGCGCCTGCGGAATGCCGCCCGCACCGGACGACGCGTTGTACGCGTTCGCGTTCCAGCCGGACTCGTGGTTCCAGAGTTCGACGATGCAGCCGAACTGGTCGTCGCCCCAGCCGAACGAGGCGAGCATGTCGCGGGCGATCTGCTGGTTCGCGCTCGGGTTCGACGGCGCGTTCGGACGCGTGGCCGTCGACTGGTTCGCGGTCGACTGGTTCGCGGTCGACTTCGCAGCCTGCTTCGCCGCAGCCTCGGCGGCGGCCTGTTCGGCGGCGGCCTTGGCGGCAGCCTCCGCGGCGGCCCGCTCGGCGGCGACCCGCTCGGCTTCCTTGCGGTCGAACTCGGCGACGGCGGCGTTGAGCTCGCCCACGGCGGCGTCGGATCGCTCGATCGTGTCGTAGATGGCGGCGACCCCGAGCTGAGCGCGCTGGGAGAACGGCTGGACGGCGGTGGCGACCTTCGTCGAGTCGGCTTTGCCCTTCGCCGCCGCAATGGCGGTGTTCGCGCGCTCGACGGCGGCGTCGGCCGCCTGGGACGCGTGCGCCATCGAGATCGTGGCGTAGGCGTCGAGCTGTTCGTGCTTGACGTCGGACGTCTGGTTGATCGAGGCGACGAGGGCGATATCGGCCTGCTGCTGCGCAGCGAAGGACGATTGCACGACGAAGCCGGAACCCGCGAGAGCGCCGGCGGCGACGACTGCGCCCACCGCGAGCATCCGCCGCGTGAGCGGCCGGCGCCTTGCCTTCCGGGTCGCGGCTTCGGTCGGTTCGAGGACGTCGAGCGTCTGCGGTCGGGTTTCAGGAGTCGGGATCTGCATGGCTTCCGGATTCGGGTGCGGGGCGCCCCAGGGGCGCTGTCCTTCGGTCAGGTAGCCCACGCGCGGAGTGCCGTGCGGGCGAGCAGCCCCGAGTCTGCAATCGGCATCTGGGCGGCCCGTGGCGGAATACTGAGAGATCCCCGCAATTCCCGCCGCTCGTGCGAATCCGGTGTATTGGAGGAATCCTCAGCCTGATATCCGCGAAGATCCGCATGATTCCGGGCGACCGAGGGGACGTCGAACACCGGCGGGTACGCAGAACGCCCCCGGAACGACCCCGAAATCTCTCATCCGATTATTTGAACGGAATCGTCACGTAACGGCGTGTCGCGCATCGAAACGATCACGATCGGCGTGTCGAGGTGACGCGAACCACTATGCGAAGTCCGACGTCGGACCCGCTCGGACGCCGTCGACCGAGCACGACGACCGTGCCGATGCTGAGCGGCGTCGACGGCGTCATCCGCTGACGTGCGCACACCGCCGTCGATACGCTGAGCGGATGCGCCGTTCACCCGCCTCCGCACTCCTGCCCGCCGGTCTCGCCCTCGTCGCCGGCCTCCTCCTCGCCGGCTGCACAGCCGCCGACTCCCCCGCTCCCGCTTCCGCCGAGGCGACCGCCTCCGACGCTGCGTCCGCCGAGTGCGCCGGCGTTCGCGTGCTCGTCGACTTCGGAGGGCTCGACGCCGACCCCATCGACGAGTGCGTCGACGCCGACGGCACGATCGCCGCGACCGACGTGCTCGACGAGGCCGGCGTGACGGTCGAAGGGTCGGCCGAGTACGGCGACCAGATCCTCTGCCGCGTCGACGGACGTCCTGCCGCCGACGAGACCGTCGAGGTCGACGGCGAGGAGCCGTTCGTCGAGAGCTGCGCGAGCATGCCGCCCGCCTACGCCTACTGGGCGCTGTGGCAGCGCACGGAGCCCGACGCGGAGTGGGGCTACGCGCAGGAGGGCGTCGGCACCCTCCAGGTCGAGCCCGGCCAGTCCCTCGGCATCGTCTGGACGACGGGCACCGAGACGCCGACGCCCGAGGACTGACTCCCCGCGATCCCATGCGGTTCGATCCGGCGCCACTGCGTACCGCGGCCATCGCGGCTGCGGCGTTCCTGGCGCTCCGGATCGTCTACCGACTGGTCTTCGGCGGGCTCGGCGGGCGCATCGTGCTCGTCGACCTGCCGACGCTGCGCCTCGGCGGGCCGTTCGCGATGGTCCGGCTGTTCGGTCCCGTCTCGCTCGACGGGATCGGCGGCGCCGTCGTCGGCGCACTGCCGTTCGCCGCGCTCATCCTCGCGTTCGGCGTGCTGGCCGCCGTCGTCGACCTGCGCCGGCTGCTCGCCGCGTGGGCCCGACGCGGTCCGGGCCGCTCGATCGCCCGCGCGCTCGGCATCGCCGTCGCGACGATGCCGTCCCTCGCCGCGTCGTTCCACGACGCCCGCCGCGCCGCCGCCCTCCGCGGCGAGCGCGGCGGGCCCGCACTCCTCGTCCCCGTCTTCGAGCGCACGATCGAACGGGCGCTCGCGCTGGCTGCGTCCCTCGAGGTGCGCGGCTTCGGCGCTCGGCGCCGGCTGGACGGCCGGTGCGAGGCGCCCGTGCGGCTCGCGGGTGCCGCTTTCGCCCATGAACCGGGCGGCGTACCGGTCCTGCACGACGTGACGTTCGCCCTCCCGCCGGGCCGGCTCGTCCTCGTCACCGGCCCGACCGGGTCGGGCAAGTCG
Source organism: Agromyces seonyuensis (assembly GCF_009789225.1). GTDB lineage: Bacteria > Actinomycetota > Actinomycetes > Actinomycetales > Microbacteriaceae > Agromyces > Agromyces seonyuensis. Next base: position 32,976 of record NZ_WSTA01000025.1, read on the forward strand.
ACGCTGCTGCGCGCCGTGAACGGCCTCTTCGGGCACTTCGACGGCGGCGCCCAATCCGGGGTCGTCGAGGTCGGCGGCCTCGACCGTGCGAGTGTGCCGCCACGTGAGTGCGCGGGCTTCGTCGGCGCCGTCGGCCAGTTCCCCCGTGACGGTTTCGCCGGACGCACCGTGGCGGGGGAACTCGGTCTCGCGCTCGCGCTCCGCGGCGTCGATCCGGTGATCGTCGCGGCCCGCGCCGCCGAGGCCGCCGCGGCGGTCGGCGTCGCAGGGCTCCTCGAGCGCCTCGTCGACGAACTCTCCGCCGGCGAGGCCGTGCGCGTCGGCATCGGCGCCGCGATCCTCGAACGGCCGATCGTGCTCACCGTCGACGAGCCGCTCGCCGAACTCGACGCCGTAGGCCGGGCGCTCGTCGTCGATCTGCTCGACCGCCTCGCGCACGAGGCCGGGGTCTGCGTGCTCGTCGCGGAGCACCGCGTCGAGGCGCTCGCGCGGGTCGCGGACCTCGAACTCGCGATCGACGCCGGTCATGTCGTCGAGCGGATGCCGCAGGGGGCGGTCGGCGACCCCCTTCCGCCGGCCGCGACTGCTCCGTCGACGGGCGGGACGATTGCGAGCGGGTCGGGGCCCGTGAACGCGACGGCGCCGACGAGCGCGGCGGACTCCGACGCACTCTCGGACACCGTGCCGGGGCTCGCCGAGCCCGCCCCAGCCCGCCTCGAGGTCGACGGCGTCGACCTCCGCCGAGACGACCGGGTCGTCGTGGCCGGGGCTCGCTTCGCGGTCTCGGCCGGCGAGGTGCTCGCCGTCACCGGTCCGAACGGCGCGGGCAAGTCGAGCCTGCTCGACGCGATCGCCGACGGCGTCGACGGCGTGCGCATCGACGGCGAGCCCCTGCCCCGACGTGTGCGGGAGCGCAGGGAGCGCGTCGCGCTCGTGCCCGAACGCCTCGACACCTTGTTCACGACCGATTCGGTCGCCGCGGAGTGCCACCGCGCCGACCGCCGTCATCGCCGACCGGGCGGGTCCGGCACCGGTCCGGATACCTTCGCCCGGTTCGCCGGCCTCCTCGGCGAGGCGGCGGGGACCACGTCGCTCGTCGGCGGCCTCCCCGGTCGGCCCGACCGACCGGGGTCGGCCGACCGGCTCGACCGCCTCGCGGCCGCGCATCCGCGCGACCTGTCCGGCGGCGAACGGCTCTGCCTGGCGCTCGCGATCCAGACAGCGGGCGCCCCGCACGTGCTCCTGGTCGACGAGCCGGCGCGCGGGCTGGACGCCGCCGCCCGGTCGCTCGTCGCCCGCGCGCTCGGCCGGCTCGCCGCGGACGGCACCGCCGTGGTCCTCGCCACCCACGAGACGGGCTTCGCGCGCTCCGTCGCCACGTCTGCGCGCCGGATCGAGCAGGGCGCCCTCGGCCCGGCCGTCGCGGTCGTCGACGCGATGGGGACGAGCCGATGAGCGCCGGCGACCAGCTCCTGACGCGGACCGTGATCGAGCGCGACCGGCCGACGCGGCGGCGACGGCTCCTCGGGCGGATCGCACTCGTCCTCGGCAGCATCCTCGCCCTCGCCGGATTCGGCTGGCCGCTCCTCGCCCCCGCCGTTCCCGACCAGGCCCAGGCCGCCGCGCCCGCCCTCGCCCTGTCCCTCGTACCCGCCCTGCTCGTCCTCACCGCGCTCGCGCTCGACGGCGCCGTCGCGTCCGCGAAGTCCGTCGCGCTCCTCGGCGTGCTCGCCGCGATCGGCACGGCCGTCCGCGTCGCGAGCGCGGGCGTCGCCGGCGTCGAGGCCGTGTTCATCCTGCTGGTGCTCGCCGGACGCGCGTTCGGCGCGCGGTTCGGGTTCCTGCTCGGGGTGCTCACGATCGCCGCCTCGTCGCTCGTGTGGGGCGGCATCGGCCCGTGGACGCCGTTCCAGGCGTTCGCCGCCGGCTGGATCGGCGCGGGCGCGGGCCTGCTCCCCCGTCTCGGCGCCGCTCGCGCCGGCGGTGCGCCGCCCGGCCGATCCGGGCGCCTCCTCGAGCTCGGGATGCTCGCCGCCTACGGCGCGATCGCCGCCTACGGCTTCGGGCTCGTCATGAACCTCTGGTTCTGGCCGTTCGCCGTGGGGACGGGCACGGGAATCTCCTACGACGGTGCCGCGCCCCTCGGCGACAACCTCGCCGCGTTCGGCCTCTACTCCCTCGTCACCTCGACGGCGACGTGGGACACCGTGCGCGCTGTGACGACCGTCGTCGGCGTGCTCGTCGTCGGCCGGCCCGTGCTCGCCGCGCTCCGCCGAGCGAAACTGCGCTGAGCGGGCATCCTCACACCGAGAAGTACTTCGCCTCCGGGTGGTGGAAGACGAAGGCGTCGGTCGACTGCTCGGGATGGAGCTGCAGTTCCTCGCTCAACTCGACGCCCATGCGCTCTGGGCGCAGCAGCTCGATGACCTTCGTGCGGTCCTCCATGTCGGGGCACGCCGGGTACCCGAGGGAGAAGCGGGCGCCGCGGTACTCGAGTTTGAACAGCCCCTGCACGTCGTCCGGGTCCTCGCCGCCCAGTCCGAGCTCCTCGCGGATGCGCGAGTGCCAGTACTCGGCGAGCGCCTCGGTCAACTGCATGGCGAGCCCGTTGAGCTCGAGGTAGTCGCGGTACCGGTTCGCCGCGAAGAGCTCGGCGGTCGCCTCGGAGACCCGGGCGCCCGCGGTGACGAGCTGCACGGGCAGCACGTCGACCTCGCCGCTGCCGCGCGAGCGCACGAAGTCCGCGAGGTCGAGGTGGCGGTCGCGCCGCTGACGCGGGAACGTGAAGCGCAGCCGCTCGGTGCCGATCGGCCCCCCGGAGCCGCCGTCGGGCGCCAGCAGACCGGGCACGCCGAGGACGCCCTCGGGGTCGTCGCCGTGGTGGAGCACGATGAGGTCGTCGCCCTCGGAGGCCACCGGGAAGTAGCCATAGGCGACGGAGGCGTCGAGCAGGCCCTCGCCGAGGATGCGGTCGAGCCAGTAGCGCAGTCGCGGGCGGCCCTCGGTCTCGACGAGCTGCTCATAGGAGGCGCCGTCGTCGCCGCGACCGGGCTTCAGCCCCCACTGGCCCATGAACGTCGCCCGCTCGTCGAGGTAGGCGGAGTACTCGGCGAGCGCGATGCCGCGCACGATGCGGGTGCCCCAGAACGGCGGCGCCGGGATCGGATTGTCGGCGGCCACGTCGGAACGGGCCGGCAGGTCCTCGGGCTCGGTGAGGGTGAGCAGTCCCTCTCGGTGGATGCGCTTCTTCAACGGCGGCAGGCCGACCGCGTCGGGCTCGGCTCCGCGGGAGATCGCGACGAGCGGCTCCATGAGCGAGAGTCCTTCGAAGGCGTCTTTCGCGTAGCGGACCTCGCCGTCGAACTGGCCCGCGAGGTCGTCCTCGACGAATGCGCGCGTGAGTGCCGCGCCGCCGAGGATGATCGGCCAGCGCTTCGCGAGCCCGCGCGACTGGAGTTCCTGCAGGTTCTCCTTCATGACGACGGTCGACTTCACGAGCAGACCGCTCATGCCGATGACGTCGGCTCCGTGCTCCTCCGCGGCGGCGATGATGTCGGCGATCGGCTGCTTGATGCCGAGGTTCACGACCTCGTAGCCGTTGTTGGAGAGGATGATGTCGACGAGGTTCTTGCCGATGTCGTGCACGTCGCCGCGCACGGTCGCGATGACCATCTTCCCCTTGCCGCCAGCGGACGACCGCTCCATGTAGGGCTCGAGGAGGGCCACGGCCTGCTTCATGACCTCGGCGGACTGCAGCACGAACGGCAGCTGCATCTCGCCGGAGCCGAAGCGCTCGCCGACGATGCGCATGCCCTCGAGCAGGTGCACGTTGATGATGTCGAGCGGCGCCATGCCCTCCGCGCGCGCGAGTTCGAGGTCGGCTTCCAGTCCCTTGCCGGCGCCGTCGATGATGCGGCGCTCCAGACGCTCGCCGGTCGGCAGCGCCTCGAGCTCGGCGGCGCGGCGCTCGCGGAGCGCGGCGGTGTCGACCCCGGCGAAGAGGTCGAGCATCCTCGCCAGCGGGTCGTAGGAGACGGTGCCGTCGTCGTCGTAGCGGCGGCGATCCCAGACGAGGTCGAGCGCGGTCTCGCGCTGCTCCTCGGTGAGCGAGGCGAGCGGCACGATCTTCGCGGCGTCGACGATCGCGGAGTCGAGGCCGGCGGCGACCGCCTCGTGCAGGAACACCGAGTTGAGCACGGAGCGCGCCGCCGGGTTGAGGCCGAACGAGACGTTCGAGACGCCGAGCGTCGTGTGGATACCCGGGTACTTCGCCGTGATGCGCCGGATCGCCTCGATCGTCTCGACGGCGTCGCGGCGGGTCTCCTCCTGGCCGGTGGCGATGGGGAAGGTGAGGGCGTCGACGACGAGGTCCTCCACGCGCATGCCCCAGTCGCCGACGAGGGCGTCGACGAGGCGCGAGGCGATGCGCACCTTGTCGTCGGCGGTGCGGGCCTGGCCCTGCTCGTCGATCGTCAGCGCGATGACGGCCGTGCCGTGCTCCTTCACGAGCGGCATGATGCGGTCGTAGCGCGAGCCCGGGCCGTCACCGTCCTCGAAGTTGACCGAGTTGACGACGGGGCGGCCGCCGATGAGCTCGAGGCCCGCCCGCAGCACGGCGGGCTCGGTCGAGTCGACGACGAGCGGGAGCGTCGACTGCGAAGCGAATCGCGACACGACCTCGCGCACGTCGGCGACGCCGTCGCGGCCGACGTAGTCGACGCACACGTCGAGCAGATGGGCGCCGTCGCGGACCTGCTCGCGTGCGATCTCGACGCACTCGTCCCAGGCGCCGGCGAGCATCGCCTCCCGGAAGCGCTTCGATCCGTTGGCGTTGGTGCGCTCGCCGATCGCGAGGTACGAGGCATCCTGGTCGAAGGCCACGTGCTGGTAGAGGCTCGCGACGCCGGCCTCGCGCTCGATGCGACGCTCCGTCGGCACGCCGCCCCGGAGCCGCTCGACGACGGCGCGCAGGTGCTCGGGCGTCGTGCCGCAGCAGCCGCCGACGAGGCCGAGCCCGAACTCGCGCACGAACTGCTCGTGCGCCCGGCCGAGCTCGTCGGGGGCGAGCGGGTAGTGCGCGCCGTCGGCGGTGAGCACCGGGAGGCCGGCGTTCGGCATGCACACGACGGGTACCGAGGAGTGCTTGGCGAGGTGGCGGAGGTGCTCGCTCATCTCGGCGGGGCCGGTCGCGCAGTTCAGGCCGATCGCATCGACGCCGAGCGGCTCGAGCGCGGTGAGCGCGGCGCCGATCTCCGAGCCCATGAGCATGGTGCCCGTCGTCTCGACGGTGACCTCGACGAAGATCGGGAGGCGCACCCCCGTCTCGGCCGCGGCGACCTTGCACGCGTTGACGGCGGCCTTGGTCTGCAGCAGGTCCTGCGACGTCTCGATGAGGAACGCGTCGGCGCCGCCCGAGACGAGACCCGCCGCCTGCTGCGCGAACGTCGACTTCAAGTGCGCGTACGTGGTGTGGCCGAGGCTCGGCAGCTTCGTGCCCGGGCCCATCGAGCCGAGCACCCAGCGCACGCGGCCGTCGGCGGCCTCGAACGCGTCGGCGCGCTCGCGCGCGATGCGGGCGCCGGCCTCGGCGAGCTCGAAGATGCGGTCGTCGATGCCGTAGTCGGAGAGGTTCGACCAGTTCGCGCCGAACGTGTTGGTCTCGACCGCATCGATGCCGACCGCCAGGTAGGCGTCGTGCACGCCCCCGATGAGGTCGGGGCGGGTGACGTTCAGGATTTCGTTGCAGCCTTCGAGCCCGACGAAGTCGTCGAGCGAGGGCTCGGCATCCTGGATCATCGTGCCCATCGCACCGTCGGCGATGACGACGCGCGAGCGCATGGCGTCGACGAGCGCCTGCGATCGGTCCGGGAACGGGCGCTGGTCGGGTGCGAAGGGCGAGCGGATGGCTTCGTGCGGCACGGTCCGATGCTAGTGCCGCGCGGGGCCGTCGCACCCGGCCGACGTCGCCATTGGTCGTCCCCCGCTCCGGGCCCCGCCGGTCGGCCCGAACGGCCCGCCGCGGACGCTCAGGCGACCAGGCGCAGCACTTGTTCGACGGCCAATCGGTACGAGTCGCGCCCGAACCCGGCGATGACGCCCGAGGCGACGCCCGAGATCACGCTCGTGTGCCGGAACGTCTCGCGGGAGTGCGGGTTCGAGAGGTGCACCTCGACGAGCGGCACGCCCGCCGTCTTCAGCTGGGCCGCGGCATCCCGCAGCGCGTAGCTGTAGTGCGTGAACGCCGCCGGGTTGAGCACCACCGGGATGCGCCGGTCGACGGCCTCGTGGATCCAGCGGACGAGCTCGGCCTCGTCGTCGGTCTGGCGCAGCTGCACGTCGGCGCCCGGCACCGTCTCGGCCAGGTAGGCGCCGATGTCGGCCAGCGACTCCGAGCCGTACACCTCGGGCTCGCGCGTGCCGAGCCGGCCGAGGTTCGGGCCGTTGAGCACCAGGATGTCCGTCATGCCGCGAGCCTAGCGATCCGCTCTGCGGGGCCGATTCCGCCGGTCACGAGCCGATCTCCTGGTAGGCGGCGAAGAGCATGGCCGCCTCGGGCGCCTGCATGACCGTCGGCTTGGCGAGGTCGTCGAGCACGATGAAGCGGAGCTGTCCGCCGCGCGCCTTCTTGTCGCGCTGCATCGTCGCGTAGAGGGTGTTCCAGCGGCCGACCGGGTAGGAGGTCGGCAGGTGGAGCAGTTCGAGCACGCGCCGGTGCCGGTCGGCGACGTCGTCGGAGAGACGGCCGCTGAGGCGCGCGAGCTCGGCGACGAAGACCATGCCGATCGAGATCGCCGCGCCGTGGCGCCACTGGTAGCGCTCCGCGTGCTCGATCGCGTGGCCGAGCGTGTGGCCGTAGTTGAGGATCTCGCGCAGCCCCTGCTCGGTGAAGTCCTCGCCGACGACGTCGGCCTTCATCGTGATCGCGAGCTCGACGACGCGACGGAACTCGGGCGTCGTCGGGTCGGTCGCGCGCGCGGGGTCGGCCTCGATCGTGTCGAGGATCTCGGGGTAGCGGATGAACCCGGCCTTCACGATCTCGGCGAAGCCCGCGAGGATCTCGTTCTCGTCGAGGGTGTCGAGCGTGTCGAGGTCGCAGAGCACCGCGGCCGGCGCCCAGAACGCGCCGACGAGGTTCTTGCCCTCGTTCGTGTTGATGCCGGTCTTGCCGCCGACGGCCGCGTCGACCATGCCGAGCACGGTGGTCGGGATCTGGACGACCCGAACCCCGCGCAGCCACGTCGCCGCGACGAAGCCCGCGAGGTCGGTGACGGCGCCGCCGCCGAAGCCGACGATCGCATCGGTGCGGGTGAAGTCGGCCTGGCCGAGGATCTGCCAGCAGAACGCGGCGACCTCGACCCGCTTGCCCGATTCGGCATCCGGGATCTCGGCGAGGATCGCCTCGTAGCCGGCCTCGACGAGCGTCGCCCGGAGCGCGTCGGCGGGCGCGGTCAGGGTCGGCGGGTGCACGAGCAGCACCTTGCGCACCTTCGGGCCGAGGCGCTCGGGCAGTTCGGCGAGGACGCCGCGGCCGACGACGACGTCGTAGCCCGGGTCGCCGGCGACGTGGATGACCGTGGATGCGGTTGCGTCCGCCATGTTCAGTTCCCTTCCGAGCCGGTGGATGACCCCGGCTGCGCCGGGCGCAGCCGCCCGACGAGTTCTGCGACGATCGCCTCGACGCTGCGGCCGCTCGTGTCGATGCGGAGGGTCGCGACCTCCGCGTAGCGCGGACGCCGTGCTTCCATGATGCGCTCCCACTCGGCGATGCCGCCGCCCGCGAGGAGCGGTCGTCGGCCGCCGACGAGGCGTGCGGCGACCGTCTCGCGGTCGACCTCGAGGAGGACGACCACGGCGTCGTGCTCGCGGAGCCCGGCCGCGGTGCCGTCGTGCAGCACGGCGCCGCCGCCCGGGGCGATGACCCCGCCCGCGGCGAGCGCCTCGGCGACCGCCTCGGCCTCGCGCTCGCGGAACCAGGGTTCGCCGTGCTCGGCGAAGATGGCCTCGATCGGTCCGTGCGCGGCGACGATCGCTTCGTCGGTGTCGCGGAACGGCAGCCCGAGCTTCGTCGCGAGCCGCTTGCCGACGGCAGTCTTGCCGGCCCCCATCGGACCGATCAGCACGACCGGTCGTTCGGCGCTCATTCGACCCCGCTCGCCCCCGCGGTGCGGAGGGCGTCGGGGATCGCGGCGAGGTAGCCCTCGAGGTTGCGCTTGGTCTCGGTCACCGAGTCGCCGCCGAACTTCTCGAGCACGGCGTTCGCGAGCACGAGCGCGACCATGGCCTCGGCCACGACGCCGGCCGCGGGCACCGCGGAGACGTCGGAGCGCTGGTGGTGCGCCGCAGCGACCTCGCCCGTGGCGACGTCGATGCTCGCGAGTGCGTGTGGCACCGTCGCGATGGGCTTCATTCCGGCACGCACCCGGAGGATCGTGCCCGTGGACATGCCGCCCTCGGTGCCGCCGGCGCGGTCGGACGTGCGCTCGATGCCGTCGGCGCCGGGCACGAGTTCGTCGTGCGCGGCAGACCCGCGGCGGCGGGTCGTCTCGAAACCGTCGCCGACTTCGACGCCCTTGATCGCCTGGATGCCCATGAGCGCGGCCGCGAGCTGCGCGTCGAGCCGGCGGTCCCAGTGGACGTGCGAACCGAGCCCCGGCGGTACGCCGTAGGCGAGGACTTCGACGACGCCGCCGAGGGTGTCGCCCGTCTTGTGCGCGTCGTCGACCTCGGCGACCATCGCGGCGGACGTCTCCGGGTCGAAGCAGCGCAGCGGGTCGGCGTCGATCACGGCGAGGTCGGCGGGCGTCGGCAGCGCCGCATCCTCGGGCACCCGGACGGGCCCGATCGAAAGCGTGTGCGCGACGGTCGTGATGCCGAGCTCGGCGAGGAACGCTTTGGCGACGGCGCCGAGGGCGACGCGGGCCGCGGTCTCGCGGGCGCTCGCGCGCTCCAGCACCGGGCGGGCCTCGTCGAAGCCGTACTTCTGCATGCCGACGAGGTCGGCGTGCCCCGGGCGCGGACGGGTGAGCAGCGCGCCGCGACCGCGGCCGAGCTTGGCGGGGTCGATGGGTTCCGGACTCATGACCTCCTGCCACTTCGGCCACTCGGTGTTGCCGACGCGGATCGCGACGGGGCTGCCGAGGGTGAGGCCGTGGCGCACGCCGCCGGAGAACGTCAGCTCGTCCTGCTCGAACTTCATGCGCGCGCCGCGACCGTAGCCGAGCTTGCGGCGGGCGAGGTCCTCGCGGACCGTGTCGAGCGAAATGGGGATACCGGCGGGAAGACCCTCGAGGATCGCGACGAGCTCCGGCCCGTGCGATTCGCCGGCGGTGAGCCAACGGAGCATGGGCTCAATCCTCCCATACGGCCGGCGGCCGCTCCGCCGTGTGACGACTAGCGCCCGGCGACCTCGCGGAGCGCGATGCGCATCGCCTCGAGCACCCGCCCCTCGTCGGGCAGCGGCGTGTTCGGCTCGCCCCCGACGAAGATGCGCACCTGCAGCACCGCCTGGTGCAACAGCATCAGGATGCCGTCGACGACGGGCGAGCCGGCATCGGACCACTGGGCGGCGAGCGTCGTCGGCCACGGGTCGTAGGCGACGTCGAACAACGTCGAGGCGAGCAGTGCCTCGGAGGGCCGGAGCCCGAGATCCGTGCCGCCCGGGAGCGCGCCCACGACGACGTCGGCGGCCGGGGCGTCCTCGATCCCGTCGATCGGATGCGCGGACATGCGCAGGCCCAACTCGCGGCCGATGCGCAGCACCTCGGCGGCGCGCTCGGGCGAGCGGACGTGCACGCGCACGGCCTCCGCGCCGAGTTCCGCGAGGGCGGCCACTGCCGAACCCGCCGTCGAGCCACCGCCGATGAGCACGCCCTCGCGGACGCGCTCGAGCCCGGACTCGCGCAGCGCTGCGACGATGCCGCCGACGTCGGTGTTGAAGCCGATCCGTCGCCCCTCATCGCTGAAGCGCAGCGTGTTCACGGCGCCCGTCGCGCGCGCCACCGGGCCGACCTCGTCGAGCAGCGGGATGACCTCGGCCTTCAGCGGCATCGTGAGCGAGAGACCGCGCCACGAGGCATCCAGGCCGTCGAGGAAGGCCGCCAGCTCGCCGGAACCGACCTCGGCGCGCCCGTACTCCCAGTCGAGGCCGAGCACGCCGTACGCGGCGGCGTGCAGCACGGGCGACTTCGAGTGCCGGATGGGCGAACCGAGCACCGCGAGACGGGCCGCGCTCACTCTCCGTACCCGGGATTGGCGCGCAGCCACGCCTGATACTGCTCCACCGCCGCCTCGTGCTCGGCGAGCGTCGTCGAGAAGACGGTCTCGCCGGTGTCGAGGTTCACCGTGACGAAGTAGATCCAGGTGCCGTCCGCCGGATGCAGCGCCGCGTCGATCGCGAGATCGCCGGGGTTGCCGATCGGACCGGGCGGGAGCCCGGGGTGCACGTAGGTGTTGTAGACGTTCGCCGGGTCGTTGCGCTGGGCGTCGGTCGTCGTGATGACGGTGTCGTCGCCGAGGCCGTAGTGCACGGTGGAGTCGAACTGCAGGAGCCCGCTCGGGAACTGCGCCGGGTCGAGGCGGTTCTGGATGACGCGCGACACCTTGTAGTAGTCGTCGCGCAGTCCGGCCTCGCGCTCGAGCATGGACGCGATGATCGCCGTCCGCCAACGGTCGGCGGGTGCGACGCCCGCGGCGTCGTACGCCTGCATGCTGCGATCCACCATCGCGCCGACGACCTCGGCGGCCGTCGCGTCCGGTCCGAACGAGTACGTCGCCGGGAACAGGAAGCCCTCGACGTTCGTCGCCTCTGCCGGCAGCCCGAGTGCGGCGGGGTCGGCCGCGGCGGCCTGCAGTTCCTCGATCGGGATGCCCGTGCCCTCGGCCGCGAGCGCGAGCGCGTCGCGGGCCCACATCCCCTCGGTGACGACGAACGTGTTCTCCATGCGGTTCGCGTCGTCGAGCAGGGCATCCAGCGCGGATCGCGCGCTCATCTCGTTCGCGAGACGGAACACGCCCGGGTAGAACGTCGGATTCTCCTGGGCGACGAGGTCGTAGAACGCGTCGTAGGAGGCCGTGACGCCCTGCTCGTAGAGGTTCGTGGCGATGGTGCCGCCGTCGTCGCCCGACTCGATGGTGAAGTCCACCTCGCCCGTGCCGGCGCCCGTGTAGTCGGCCGCCGGTTCGAACTGGGCCATGAAGTCCTCGACCGGGCCCTTGAGCATGAAATACCCGACGACGCCGAGGGCGAGAATGACGAGCAGCGCAACGAGGCAGCCGACGGGGCCGCGTCGCGACTTCTTCGGCGGTGCGCCGTAGCCGTCGCCGTACACCGCGTCGTAGGCCTCGCGCTCGCGGTCGCGATCGCGCGCCGGGCGAGCCTCGGCGCTCCGGCCGCCGCGCGGCGGTGCGTCGCCGGCCGAGAGCAGCGCCTCGAACCCGGTCACCGCGTCGTCGGTCTCGCGTGCGAGGGGTTCGTCCCGCTCGTCGCGCTCGTCGCGCCGGGGGGCCCCGCTGCGGGCGAGCGCCCACTCGTCGACGCCGGCATCGACGTCGTCGTCCAGGGCGGTCCGAGCGACGACGGGCCGCGTCGGCAGCGCAGACGGGCCGGTCGCGCTCGCGCGAGGCGCGTCGCCGCGGGCGGCGGCGGTGGCCTGCGAGCGCTGCCGCCAGACTTCGGCGATCTGCGCCTCGGCGGCGCTCATGGCCTCGGCGCCGGCCG